>NZ_JBEYXP010000027.1:0-16979 GCF_040704615.1 Streptomyces sp. NPDC046862
TCGATCTCGGTGACGATCACGCGGGCGCCCTGCCCGCGCAGGGACTCCGCGCAGCCCTTGCCCACGTCGCCGTAACCGCACACGACCGCGGTCTTACCGCCGATCAGGACATCGGTGGCACGGTTGATGCCGTCGATCAGCGAGTGCCGGCAGCCGTACTTGTTGTCGAACTTCGACTTCGTCACGGCGTCGTTCACGTTGATCGCCGGAAACAGCAGGACACCGTCGCGCTGCATCTCGTACAGGCGGTGGACACCGGTCGTGGTCTCCTCCGTCACCCCGCGGATCTCGGAGGCGAGCTGGGTCCACTTCTGCGAGCCGTCCGTGATGGTGCGGTGCAGGAGTTCGAGGATGACGCGGTGCTCGTCGTTCTCGGCGGTGTCGACGGCAGGGACCTTGCCGTCCTTCTCGTACTCGACGCCCTTGTGGACGAGGAGGGTGGCGTCACCGCCGTCGTCGAGGATCATGTTCGGGCCGCCGGTGGGCGAGTCGGGCCAGGTCAGCGCCTGCTCCGTGCACCACCAGTACTCGTCCAGCGTCTCGCCCTTCCAGGCGAAGACGGGGATGCCCTGCGGGTCGTCCGCCGTGCCGTTCGGGCCGACGGCGATGGCGGCGGCGGCGTGGTCCTGGGTGGAGAAGATGTTGCAGGACGCCCAGCGGACCTGGGCGCCCAGAGCGGCCAGGGTCTCGATGAGGACCGCGGTCTGGACGGTCATGTGCAGGGAGCCGGTGATGCGGGCGCCGGCCAGGGGCTGCGCCTCGGCGTACTCCCTGCGGATCGCCATCAGGCCGGGCATCTCGTGCTCGGCGAGGGTGATCTCCTTGCGGCCGAACTCGGCCAGGGAGAGGTCGGCGACCTTGAAGTCCTGTCGCTTGTCGACAGTCGTCATTGCGAGCTGCTCCTCGGTTTCGGGTCGAGGGTGTGTACGGCTGGTCTGCGCGGCGGCGGACACAGGGGTGCCCGAAGAGGACACAGGCATGCCCGCGTGCGCGCAGCGCAGTTCGTCGGAGGCCCTCTCTCCCTCGGTCGGTCCGCTGGGGGACCGCCCGACCGCCATCAGCAGCGACGTCTGGCTCCGTCCCAAGCTACACGGTCGCCCTCACTGTCCCCAGTCCGCCTGCGCACAGATCCGGCCAAGGGCGGTTCGGCGGGCCCGGTGTGGTCTGTGGGAGGCGTCAGTGTTCGGCGGTGCGGGCGGGGCCGCCGGGGGTGGCCTCGGGGTCCGGGCCCTTGGCGGCCTCGGCCTCGCTGTAGATGTCGGGCTCGAGGTAGATGACGCGGGCGATCGGGACGGACTCGCGGACGCGGGCCTCGGCGGCGTTGATGGCGGAGGCGACCTCGGCGGCGGTGTCGTCGTGCTGGACGGCGACCTTGGCTGCGACCAGGAGCTCTTCGGGGCCGAGGTGGAGCGTGCGCATGTGGATGACACCCGTGACGGTGTCGCCGTCGACGAGGGCCTTCTCGATCTTCGTGACCTGTTCGGCGCCCGCGGACTCGCCGAGCAGCAGCGACTTGGTCTCCACGGCCAGGACGACGGCGATCAGGATGAGCAGGATGCCGATGAAGAGCGTGCCGATGCCGTCCCAGACGCCGTCGCCGGTGAGCAGGGCGAGGCCCACGCCGCCCAGGGCGAGGACCAGGCCGACCAGCGCGCCGAGGTCCTCCAGGAGGACGACCGGCAGTTCGGGCGCCTTGGCGTGGCGGACGAAGTCCTTCCAGGACTTGGTGCCCCGCAGGGTGTTGGACTCCTTGATGGCGGTGCGGAAGGAGAACGACTCCGCGATGATCGCGAAGATGAGGACGCCGACCGGCCAGTACCAGTGGTCCAGTTCGTGCGGGTGCCTGATCTTCTCGTAGCCCTCGTAGAGGGCGAACATGCCACCGACCGAGAACAGGATGATGGAGACGAGGAAGGCGTAGATGTAGCGCTCGCGGCCGTAGCCGAACGGGTGCTGCGGAGTCGCCTCGCGCTGGGCCTTCTTGCCGCCGACGAGCAGCAGGAACTGGTTGCCGGAGTCGGCCAGCGAGTGCACCCCCTCGGCGAGCATCGAGGACGATCCACTGAAGGCGAACGCCACGAACTTCGATACCGCGATCGCGAGGTTGGCGCCCAGTGCCGCCACGATCGCCTTGGTGCCGCCTGACGCACTCATGTGTCCGGGATGTCCCTTCGCCTGCTTTTTCTGCGCTTCTGTCCGCCGCCGGACGGGCTTTGCCCGCCTTTTGCAGTGGGCATTGTTGCAGCCCGGTCCGACGTCGGTGAGTCAGGTCTCCATTCAGAGGTCGTTCAGGCGTCCTTCACGGGTTTGCCGAGCCTTCCGGCCGTCGGTCAGGCGATCACCGTGGCTCGGAAGACCGTGCCGGTTCCGGAGACTTCGGCTTTCTCGCCGGCCGGCACGAAGACGGACTCGCCGGGGCCGAGCCGGTGTTCGCCCGCCTGCACGGAACCCGCCGTGCACAGCAGGATCTGCGGGGTCGCGCGGGTGAGGTCGTGGGCGGGGGCGCCCTCGGCGAGGACGTAGCGGGAGAGGCGGAACTCGTCGATGGGGGTCTCGTAGACCTCCTCGCCGCCGGGGGACGCCCCGGGGCGCAGGACACCGGGGTCGCTCGCCTCGAAGCGGACGATGCGCAGGAGTTCGGGGACGTCGACGTGCTTGGGGGTCAGGCCGCAGCGCAGGACGTTGTCGGAGTTGGCCATGATCTCGACGCCGAGGCCGTTCAGGTACGCGTGCGGGACGCCGGCACCGAGGAAGAGGGCCTCGCCGGGCTGGAGCCGGACGTGGTTGAGGAGCATGGCGGCGATGACGCCGGGGTCGCCCGGGTAGTGGCGGGCGATGTCGGCGTAGGGGGCGTAGGCGCCACCGAGGCGTTCGCAGGCGGCCGCGGCCTCGGTGACCGTCCGGGCCATCTGCTCGGGGTCGGCCGACAGCACGGCGGTCAACACCTCGCGCAGGGCGGCCTCTTCGGGGTGGGCGTGCAGCAGATCGACGTACGGCTTCAGGGAGTCGACTTCGAGGCCTGCCAGCAGGTCGGCGGCCCGCACCGGGTCCCGGAAGCCGCACAGGCCGTCGAACTCCGTGAGGGCGCAGATCAGTTCGGGCTTGTGGTTGGCGTCCTTGTAGTTGCGGTGGCCGGCGTCCACGGGGATGCCGCGGCGCTCCTCGTCCTCGTAACCCTCCTTCGCCTGCTGAAGGTTGGGGTGCACCTGGAGGGAGAGGGGGGCACCGGCGGCGAGGATCTTCAGGAGGAAGGGCAGGCGGGGGCCGAACTTGGCGACCGTCTCGGCTCCGAGCTCCCGGTCCGGGGACTTGTCGATCACGTCGGTGAGGGGGCCGCGTGCGGTGCGCGAGGGCGCGCCGGGGTGGGCGCCCATCCACATCTCCGCCTGGGGTTCGCCGGTCGGCTCCACGCCCAGGAGGTGCGGGATGGCGGTGGTGGAGCCCCAGGCGTAGGGGCGGACGGTGTTCTCGAGGCGGTCCATGGGTCCTTGTCTCCGGTACTGCGGTACTGCGCTGCGTACGCTGCTCGACCCCGTGCTGGTCACGGGGTGCGGGTCCACCTCACGTCGCCGAAGCGAGCGCGAGGTAAACGGCGGCGAAATCGGTGACGGCGATCAGTTCCGCGAGGGTCTCCAGGTCGCCGCCGGGCTCGGGTTCCAGTTCGCTGATCGCGGTGTCGTGGCTGAGGGCGAGTTCGCGGGCGGCCGAGGCGGCGCTGAGGGCGCCGTTCGCCCGGTCGCGCAGGAGCACCACGCGGGCGTGGAGGGCGGCCTGCTCCTCGACGCGGTCGCGGAAGAAGTCGTCGGGGTCGGCACCCGCGGCCAGGGCGCCGGAGAGCAGGACCGTGTGCGAGATGAGCGCCTCCGGCAGCTGGGCGGCCAGGGCGGGGCGGCCCGCCAGCTCGGCCAGCGCCGCGGCGAAACGGCGCCCCACGGGTCCCGCGGACACGCCCTCGGTCCACAGCAGCGGGAGGGATTCGGCGAGCTCGGCGGCGAGCGTCTTGGCGGGGTTGCTGTAGGTGGCGATGGCCGGTCCGCAGCGCTCGGCGACGTGGTCGAGGCGGTCGGCGACCTTCTCCAGGCCGCCGGGGGGTGCCGTGATCAGGCCCGTGCGGTCGAGGAGCGCGAGCATCGGGGTGAGCAGCGCCCACAGGATGCCGGGTGCGGTGGCCGCCGGGGGGTCGTCCTGCTCGTACGGGGCGGTCGCCATCGGGACGAAGAGGCCGTGGGCGCCGTCCACCGCCTCGGTGATCGGAGTGTGGGCGGGGGCCACGGCGACGACGGTGCAGCCGCGGCGGTAGGCCTGGTCCACGAGGAGTGAGAGGCCCGCCTCGGTGCCGTCGGGGGTGGCGACCAGGAGGAGGTCGAGCGAGCCCACCCAGCCGGGGAGCTCCCAGCGGAGGGCGCCCGCGGCGGGGGCCACGCCGGTGGGGTGCAGCCGGGTGACGGGGCAGCCGGAGCCGGCGAGGGCGCCGAGGAGGTCGGCGACGCCCGCGGACGCGGTGCCGGGGCCGGCGATCAGAACGGCGCGGGGGCGGCCGTCGGGCTTCAGGTCGGGGATGCCGGCCTCGGTGGCGAGGCGGACGGCGGTGCGGACGCGGGCGCCGGCCTCGGCGGCGCCGCGGAGCAGGCCGCGGTGGTCCGCCTCCGCCAAGGCGTCGGGGGTGTCGAGCAGCGATTCGTCGAGCATGGGCGGCAGCCTCCGATCGCCGGGTGCCCTTGTGTTCCCTGGTCGCGTGGGGTTTGTTCCGTCGCCTGGGTCTTCTTCCGCGTACCCGCTTCCGGGGTGCGCGTGCTACGCGGGGCGGCGGGCCTCGTCGACGAGGAGTACGGGGATGCCGTCCCGGACGGGGTAGGCGAGGCCGCAGTCCTGGCCCGTGCAGACCAGCTCGGTGTCCTCCTCCTTGAGGGGGGCGTGGCATGCCGGGCAGGCGAGGATCTCCAGGAGGCCGGCTTCGAGCGGCATGGGCGTGTCCTTCCGAACGTGGATGCGGCCTGGTCAGGGTACCGCTGTGGGGCGGTTGCCGGTGGGGTGGGACGGTGGCGGTGGGGGTGCCCGTAAGGGTTTCGCCCCCGCCGCCCCTACCCGTCCCATCACTGGGGGCTGCGCCCCCAGACCCCCTCGGGGGAGGGGGTTTGGGGGGGCATGTGTGCGGGTGGGTTCGTGGCTGGGCGCGCAGTTCCCCGCGCCCCTGTGGCCTGGCGGCCACATCGGGCGCGGTGCCTTGGCTCCCCGTGCCACTCCCCCTGGCTTCCGGCTCAGCCCCTGATGATCTCCAGGGCCTCGTCGCGGATCTTCGCCATCGTCGTCTCGTCCCTCGCCTCCGCGTTCAGCCTCAGCAGCGGCTCCGTGTTGGACGGTCGCACGTTGAACCACCAGTCGGCCGAGGAGACGGTCAGGCCGTCCAGTTCGTCGAGTTCGACGCCCTCGCGGCCCTCGTATGCGGCCTTGATGGCGGCGAGGCGGCCCGTCTGGTCGTCGACCGTGGAGTTGATCTCGCCGGAGCCCGCGTAGCGGTCGTACTGGGCGACGAGGGCCGAGAGGGGGCCGTCCTGGCCGCCCAGCGCGGCGAGGACGTGGAGGGCGGCCAGCATGCCCGTGTCGGCGTTCCAGAAGTCGGCGAAGTAGTAGTGGGCGGAGTGCTCGCCGCCGAAGATCGCGCCCGTGCTCGCCATCTCGGCCTTGATGAAGGAGTGGCCCACGCGCGTGCGGACCGGTGTGCCGCCGTTCTCCCTCACAACCTCCGGTACCGACCACGACGTGATCAGGTTGTGGATGATCGTGCCCTTGCCGCCGTGCTTGGCGAGCTCGCGGGAGGCGACGAGGGCGGTGACGGCCGACGGCGAGACCGGGTCGCCGTGCTCGTCGACGACGAAGCAGCGGTCGGCGTCGCCGTCGAAGGCGATGCCGAGGTCGGCGCCCTCCTCACGGACGCGCTTCTGGAGGTCGACGATGTTCGCCGGGTCCAGGGGGTTCGCCTCGTGGTTCGGGAACGTGCCGTCCAGCTCGAAGTACATCGGCACGAGGTCGAGGGGCAGGCCGGCGAAGACCGTGGGCACCGTGTGCCCGCCCATGCCGTTGCCCGCGTCGACGACGACCTTCAGGGGGCGGATGGAGGTCAGGTCCACGAGGGAGCGGAGGTGGGCCGCGTAGTCCTCCAGCGTGTCGCGCTGTGTGATCGTTCCCGGTGTCGCGGCCGGCTCGGGTGCGCCCGACTCGCTCCAGCCCTCCACCAGTTCGCGGATCTCGCCGAGGCCCGTGTTCTGGCCGACCGGGGCGGCGCCCGCGCGGCACATCTTGATGCCGTTGTACTGCGCGGGGTTGTGGGAGGCCGTGAACATCGCCCCGGGCAGGTTCAGCGCGCCCGACGCGTAGTACAGCTGGTCCGTCGAGCACAGGCCGATCTCGGTGACGTCGACGCCGAGCGCCGCCGCCCCGCGCGCGAAGGCCCGGGACAGTCCGGGCGAGGAGGGCCGCATGTCGTGGCCGGTCACAATGGCGTCCGCGCCGGTCACCCGGGCGAAGGCCGCCCCGAAGAGCTCGGCCAGCGACTCGTCCCACTGGTCCGGGACCACTCCGCGTACGTCGTACGCCTTGACGATCGTCGACAGATCAGCAGCCACGGCCAACCCTCCTGAAGTCTCATTGGTCACCCCAAACTACCCGCCGGACGTGGCAGTCAGCTGTGCGACCTCCGAGGATGTCCGGGGAGTTCTCCGTGCGTTTCCCCCGGACGCCCCTCTCCTCTCTTCCAGTCTCTTCCAGGGACGCCCCGCCGGCCGCTCGGCTCACGGAAGCATCCAGTCCAGTACGGGCGTGCTCTGGCCCACCACGATCAGGCACATCACCAGGAGCAGCCCGAGGCTCCACGGCAGCACCTTGCGCAGCAGGTCGCCCTCGCGGCCCGCGAGCCCGACCGCCGCGCACGCGATCGTCAGGTTCTGCGGCGAGATCATCTTGCCGAGCACCCCGCCGGAGCTGTTGGCGGCGGCGAGCAGTTCGGGCGAGAGCCCCGACTCGCGGGCCGCGCTCACCTGGAGGGCGCCGAAGAGGGCGTTGGCCGAGGTGTCCGACCCGGAGACGGCGACGCCGAACCAGCCGAGGACCGGTGAGAGGAAGGCGAGTCCGGCGCCGGCCGCCGCCACGAACTGGCCGATCGTCGCGGCCTGTCCGGAGAGGTTCATGACGTAGGCGAGGCCGAGCACGGAGGTCACCGTGAGGATCGCGAACCGCAGTTCGTGCACGGTCGCCGCCCACTCCCGGACCGCCACGCGCGCGTGGACCCCCAGTACGGCCGCCGTGAGCACGCCGGCGAGGAGCACGAGGGTGCCTCCGGTCGACACGATCGGCCAGGTGAAGACGTTGGCGCCGACCGGCTCGCCGTCCGGGTTCGCGACGTCGAGGAACGGCCAGTCGAAGGTGCGGGTCGCCCCGGCCAGCCAGTCCTTCACGACGGGGATCTGGGCGAGGGAGAAGACGGCGACGATGAGCGCGTACGGCGCGTAGGCGCGCACGACCTCGCGCCGCGGGTCCTCCTCGTCCAGGTCCTCGCTGCGCGCGCCGGTCAGGACGGCCGCCCGTACGGGTTCGGCCGCGGGCCTGCGGGCGTGGGGTACGGCGACGAGGGCGGCCGCGCCGAGCAAGGCCGCGCCGATGTCGGCGAGTTGCGCGGAGATGTAGTTGGACGCGACGAACTGGGCGACGGCGAAGGCGGTTCCGCACGCCAGGGCGGGCACCCAGGTCTCGCGCAGACCGCGCCGCCCGTCCACCAGGCCGACCAGCACCAGGGGCACCACGAGGGCCAGCAGCGGCGTCTGACGGCCCACCACGGAGGCGACGGTGTCCAGGGGGAGTTCGGTGACCTGGGCGAGGGTGACGACGGGCGTGCCCATGGCTCCGAAGGCCACCGGCGCGGTGTTCGCGACGAGGGCGACCACGGCGGCCCGGACCGGGTCGAAGCCGAGGGCCACGAGCATCACCGAGCAGATGGCGACCGGCGCGCCGAAGCCCGCGAGGGCTTCCAGGAGCGCGCCGAAGCAGAACGCCACGACGAGGGCCTGGATGCGCGGGTCGTCGGAGAGCCGCCCGAACGAACGGCGCAGGATGTCGAAGTGCCGGGTGCGGACGGTCATCCGGTACACCCAGAGGGCGTTGACCACGATCCACATGATCGGGAAGAGCCCGAAGGCGGCGCCCTGTGCGGCGGCGGACAGCGTCTGGCCGACGGGCATGCCGTACGCGAGCCACGCCACGAGCGCGGCCGCCGCGAGCCCGATCAGGCCCGCCCGGTGGGCCTTCATCCGCACCCCGCCGAGCAGGACGAGCACGAGGACGAGGGGCAGGGTCGCGACTAGTGCGGACAGGCCGAGCGAGTCGGCGACGGGTTCCAGTTCCTGGACGTACACGGGCGCCTCCCCGGATTCCGCGATGCGGAAAGCGATTTCTCACCGGTACCGGAATGGTCGTGTCCGTGACAACCCGACGTCAATGTGCGTGCACGGCTCAGTGGAATTCGTGGATTCCGCGCACGAAGAGAGTCGGAGAGAGCTCGAAGAGAGCTCTTCGAGGGTCCGTCAGTTGTCCGGGGACCTCAGCACCCGCAGATGGCCGCGGCGGGCGACCTCCATCGGATCCGCCGAGCGACCGCTGCCGCCGGCCTCCGCGGCGCGCTGCTGCGGCCTGGCGGCCTCGCGCACGGCGTTGGCAAGCGCTTCCAGATCGTCACCGCTGGGCCGGGCCGGAGCGGAGCCGTCGAGGAGACGGACGACCTCCCAGCCGCGCGGGGCGGTGAGGCGCTCGGAGTGCTCGGCGCACAGGTCGTAGCAGTGGGGTTCGGCGTAGGTGGCGAGCGGGCCGAGGACCGCGGTCGAGTCGGCGTAGACGTACGTCAGCGTCGCGACGGCAGGTCGGCCGCAGGCGGTGCGCGAACAGCGACGTACAGGGCTCACGACGTTGGACGGTACCGCACTCTTGAGCGGGCCGCGACGACTCTCCACCAGGTCACTCCACCGTGTCGCGCTGTGAAACGCCCCACACGCCCCATTGGACACACCATTCTGACCAGGGCGGAGACCGGCGTCCGGAATGCCGAACATCTCGCGAACTGATCATAAGTCGACACAAATCCTGTCAAGTGCCATGAGGTTGACGGTCCCGGAGGGATACGGAATCGAGCCCAACCTTGGCTGGAATGGTCATGTGCCGACATGCCGTACGGCGTCACGTCGACGGCCGCGACGGCTCGACGCGTGCTCCAGGCGCCCCGCGTGGGCGCCGGGCACCCGCTGCGGCCGGGGACTACGCTTCGTAGGTGATGGACAACCCCGTACCGCCCCGTGCCGCCGCGCCCGGGCCCCGCCGCCGTGACCGGCACGGCAGGGGCATGCGTGGCCCCGTCGCGCCGCCGCAGGTGCCTCTCGCGGCCAGTCGCGCCGAGGTGTTCGCGGATCTCGTGCAGGACTCCGTGGAACGCCTCGAACGGCGCTGGCCGCAGCTCGCCGACATCGACTTCCTGGTTCTCGAGGTGCCGCGGCTCGACGGGCCGCGGGATTCCTGGAACGACGAGGCGGTGCCGCTGGGGGGCACGGTTGCCGCCCGGGAGGGGCGGCCCGCGCGTGTCGTCGTGTACCGGCGGCCTGTCGAGATCCGCACCAAGGGACGGGAGGAGCGGGCCGCGCTGGTTCATGAGGTGGTGGTGGAGCAGGTGGCCGAGCTCTTGGGGCTTACGCCGGAGACTGTGGATCCTCGGTACGGGGAGGATTGACCCGGGGGGAGGGTGAGGACTGCTGCGGGTTCGCCGCCCGGAGGGAGTCGCCCCCCGCCCCTGCCCATTCCCGTCCCCTGGGGCTGCGCCCCAGACCCCTTGGCCTGCATCGTGGTCGGGTGCGGGTTCGTTGTGGCTTGTCGCGCCCACGCGGCGGAGCCGCAAATTCAACACAGCCCCGCGCCCCTCAAAGGCACATCCACGCGCCCCTTGAGACGCGCCGTTCCCCTTACCTCTGCAGTACCGACAAGTCCTGTTCCGCGTCCGGGACCGCTACCGTGCCTCGGTCGTCCTGGAGGGGCTGGATCGTGAAGCCGGGGGCGTCGCCCGTGGTTTCGAGCATGCGGGAGGCGTAGACGGGGCCGCCGGAGACCGGCTCGACCGTCAGGGCGTACGTGCCCTTGAGGCCACTCGGGACGGGCACGGCCACGTTCTCCGTCGTTTTGGACTTGATCGTGTACGTCTTGGTCGTCGCCGTGCCGCCCTCGCTGCCCGCCGATGCCGTGACCTTGACCTCGGCGGTGCGTCCCGGCGCGGTGAGAGCGAGGGTGACGCCCTTGGAGCGGTTGTCGGCGACGCTCGCGCGCGTGCCCACCGCCCGGCTCCCCGGAATGAACGCCGTCTCCTGTTTGGCGCCCTTGCCGCGCACCACCCGCACGGCGGCCACCACCGGCACCGAGTCGTCCGTCGGCGTCAGCACCAGGGACCCCGCCTCGCCGCGTGTGACGTCACCGAGGTCCACCGCCGCCGTCATGCCTGCCTTCACGTGCAGCGTCTCGTTGCCGGCGGGAGTGATCGGCCCCGAGGGCGAGGCGAGCCGGACCTTCAGGTCGGCGTCCCGCTCCCCCGGCGCGAAGACCACCAGGCGCACGGACGTCGCGTCCTTCGGGATGCCCGGGATCACCACGCTCGGCGCGGGGTCGGCCGAGGCGGCCAGCCAGTCGCCGCCCGCCTTGTCGTCCAGCGCCTGGACGGCCGCGGCGACCCGGCCGCTGCGCACGCTCACGTGCACGGTCAGGTTGGTCTCCGGCCGGTCCGTGAGCGTGGACAGCAGCACCGGCTCGCTGGAGTGCGGCTTGACCGTGATGCCCTCTCCCACGGTCGTCTTGAGGGCTCCGTCCTTGCCGTACAGCTCGACGTCGACGACGGCGGCGGAGTCGTCCGGGTTCGTCAGGTGGACGTAGTCGGTGCGGTCGGCGGCCGTGCTGGCGCCCGGGAACCAGAACTCGGTGTCCGGAGCGGTGCAGTTGGTGCCGAGCAGACCGCGTCCGGTGCCCGCGGCGACCTCGGTGGTCTCCTGGACCGTCCAGCCGGGCGCGAACGTCCCCTCGGCGAGACCGATCAGCGCGGGCGCCTCGGCTCCGTCGGCTCTGCCGGTGACGGGCTTGCCGGGTGCCTTCGGCTCCAGGACGGGCTTCGCGGCCTTGCCGGACTTCTTCTTGCCACCGCCTCCGCCGCCTCCGCCGTTGTCACTGCCGTCGGCCGACTCCTCGCCCGCCGCCGTGAGTTCGGCCTTCCCCTTGTCCCCGGTCCCCTTCGTGACGGGCGTGAAGGACGTGTACGCGGTCTCCGCGATGTCCGACGTGCTCGGCTGGGGGCACAGCAGGCTCGTGCGCTCCACGGGCAGCTGGGCCGCCGCCTTGGCCGTGGTGTCGCCGGAGGCGCCGGGCGAGGTGAGCGCGGCGAAGCCGGTGACGGCGGCGAGCGCGGACGCGCCGGCGATCAGGGACAGGGTCGTGCGGTTCACTGCTGGCTCCCGTCGGGGCGCTCACTGTCGGGGCGTTCCTGCGACGGGTCGTACGTCGCGTCGTAGCCCTGCTGGTACGTCTGGTCGTACGACGCGGTCGTGCCCCCGTAGGCGTACGGGTCGTACTGGCCGCCCTGGTGGGCGCCCGCCTGGTACGGGTCCGCCTGGTAGGTCTGGTCGTACGTGCCCGCCGGGTACTGCTGGGCGCCCTGGTACGGGTCGTGCCCGTAGGTGTTGTAGTCGGCGCCCGCGTAGCCCTGGGAGTTGTCCCATGCTCCGTAGGACTGCTGTTGCGGGACGGCGGCCGCTGCCGGGGCCTCCTCCGGGAGGGGAGGGGTGGCCGCGGTCCCGTCCGTTCCGTCCGTCCCGGCCGCGCTCTCGGCCTCGGCCTCGGCCTGGGCGCGCAGGCGGCGGGCGCGGCGGCCGTCGCCGGTGATCGCCTGAGCGGGGACGACGGGCTCCTCGGGGAGGTCGTCGTCGACGTCGCGGCGGCGGCCCGGCAGGGCGAGGACCACGAGGACGACGGCGAGCGCGCCCTGGGCCCACAGCCAGCCGGTGTGGCTCATGGGGGCCTCGTACGTGACGTCCAGCGTCCCGCCGTTCGGGGGGAGTTCGAAGCCCTGGGCCCAGCCGTCGACGGTGGTGCCGGTGAGCGGCCTGCCGTCCAGGGTGGCGGTCCAGCCCTCGCCCGCCGTGTCGGCGAGGCGCAGGACACGGCCCGACCCGCCCTCGGGGACGGTGGTGTGGATGTCGACGGGGCCGGCCGCGATGGGCTGCGGGTCGCCGGAGCCGGAGACGATGGTGGCGCGGGCGACCTGCCGGTCCACCCGCCACAGGGCACTGCCGCCCTGCTGGCTGAGCCGGGACAGGCCCGGCGTGGCGTCCAGGACGCGGCTGACCTCGCGGGGCGCGCCCTTGCGGACGAGGACGTAGCGCACGGCGAATCCGCCGAGTTCGTCGGCCTGGTCGGCGCCGGAGCCTGCCACGAGGTTGGCGACGACCTTGTCGAGCAGCCTGTTCTCGCCGCCGGCCGCCGCGAGTTCGGCGTCGCCGAGTCGGGCGCCGGAGCCGCGGACGAGGGTGTAGCCGACCTCGGCGCCGGAGTCGCTGTCGAGGACCAGGGTGCGGGCCTGGTCGCGGGTGCCGCTCTCCTCGGCGACGAACGCGGGCACCTGCACCGGGTCGCGCCGCTCCAGGGGTCCGTCGGCGCCGCGGATCATCCACCCGGCGGCGATCAGCAGGGGGCCCGCCGCCGTGGCGAACGCGATGAGCGCGGCCACCGGCTGGCGCCAGCCGAAGCTCTGCTCGGCCACGCGTGAGCGTGCCCCGTCGGCACCTAGCGCGGCGGCTGCCAGCAGTGCGATGCCGTAGACGAGGGTCGCGGGGCCCGCCCAGGTGGAGCCGTTGGAGAGGACGGCGAAGACGAGGGCCACCAGGGCCGTCGTCCAGGCGGTCCAGATGGGCAACTGGCGCTCCGAGCGCAGCAGGGCGGCCAGGGCGGCCAGCACGACACCGACGAGCATCAGCCCGCTGACCGTGCCGGGTCCGCCGGGGCTGGCGCCGAGGAGGTCGGTGGCGGAGGCCGTACTCGCCCCGTACTCCAGGCCGGCCTGCTGGAAGAAGCCGAACGGCAGCAGCGTCAGCGACCAGGGGGCGAGGATCAGCAGCGGAGTGCCGAGCTGGGCGAGGAAGCGGAGCCCGTAGGCGGTGATGTCGCCGCGGCGCAGGACGAGGAGTCCGATGCCGAGGACCAGGGCGATGGGCCACACGATCGGTGTGAAAGCGGTGGCGACGGTCAGCAGCAGGGCGTACGCCCAGGTCGCGCGCCAACTGCCACGGGAACCGGAGGCGTTCGCGAGTCCGCTGGCCGCGGCGCCCGCGCGCGCGGTGAGCGGCAGCAGGACCGCGAGGACGGCGGTGCCGATGCGGCCGCCGGCGAGCGCGCCGGTGGCGGCGGGCAGGAAGGCGTACGCGACGGCCGCCCACGCGCGCAGCAGCCGTGACTCGACGAGGGGCCGCGAGGCGAAGTACGCGGTGACCCCGGCGAGCGGAACGGAGGCCACGAGCAGCACGGTGACCGCGAGTCCGGTGGAGCCCAGCAGCAGCGAGGCGAGCATGGCCACGAGCGCGAGGTACGGCGGCGCGGCCTGGGTGTCGCCCGCGCCCACCGGATGCCAGGCGTCGAGGTAGCGCGCCCACAGCTCGGAGGCGTCGGCGGGGGCGGGCAGCAGCGCGCCGCCCGCGAGGGCTCCGCCGCCGAGCAGTTCACGGCAGGCGACGAGCGAGACGAGCAGGAGGACGGCGAAGAGTACGGGCCCCGGCTTGCGGGCGACGCGCTTGAGCCGGGCGAACTGCTCGACCTGCAGGAAGTCGGCGTCGTCGCCGCCGGGCCCGGACTCGACCGCGCCGCCGTGGCGGCCCGCGGAGGAGGACTCGGGGTCGGAGCGGCCCATCAGGTTGCCGGCGACCTGTTCGACGGTGGCCCGCACGGTCGCGCCGGGGGGTGGGAAAAGGGCGCGCAACTCGCCCTTGTCGAGCTGGGAGCGGCCTCGCTTGCGGCGGCCGGCGATGATCCGCTCCGGACGCAGCAGTGTCCCCAGAAGGCCCCGGATCTCGTCGACGGCCTGTCCGGGGACCTTGCCGACGAGGTAGGCGACGGTCCGCAGCAGGGTGCCGAGCACGATCCGGACCAGCACCCACGGCAGCTGTGCCGTAGGCGCGTTGACGAGCAGGGTGTAGACGGCGCCGGCCTTGTCGACCATGTGCGGGGAGGCTGCGCTGCGGCCCACGCAGTCGACGGTGCGACGCTCGCGGGAGGACGCCTCGGCGTGCCGTACGACCGCTTCCGGGGCGACGAGGACGCGGTGGCCGGCGGCGGTGGCGCGCCAGCACAGGTCGACGTCGTCACGCATCAGGGGCAGGCGCCGGTCGAAGCCGCCGAGCTGTTCGAAGACGTCGCGGCGGATCAGCATGCCGGCGGTGGAGACGGCCAGGGTGGCCTTGACGTGGTCGTGCTGGCCCTGGTCCTGCTCGCGGCGGTCCAGGCCGGTCCAGCGGCGGCCGGAGTTGGCGATGGTGACGCCGACCTCGAGGAGCTGGCGGCGGTCGTACCAGCCGCGGAGCTTGGGGCCGACGACGGCGATGTCCTCGTCCCGGCCGAGCTCCCGCTCGTTCTCGACGACTCGCAACAGCTGGGCGAGCGCGTCCGGTTCGGGGGCGCAGTCGTCGTGCAGCAGCCACAGCCACTGGACCGGCTTGCCGTGCGGGAGCTCCGGCATGTCGTAGGCGTCGTCGCGCCAGGTGCGGGTGACCGGGTCCCAGCCGCTGGGGCGCTTGAGGTACGGCAGGTCGTCCGGGGTGAGCTCGCCGGCGGTGCGGTTGGCCTCCTCGACGGCCTGGCCGAAGCCGGTGCGCCGGGCGAGGTGGAGGACCCGGTCGGCGCCGAGGGCGTCGGTGAGCAACTGGGCGGAGTCGTCCGCGCTGCCGGTGTCGGCCGCCATGACGTTCTGTACGGGGCGCTCCTGGCCGAGCACGCCCGCGAGCGCGTCGGGCAGCCAGCGGGCGCCGTCGTGTGCGACGAGCACCGCGGTCACGACGTGGCGCGGGAACTCTGGAGTGGCAGCGTCTTGGTGGGCTGCCGTGTGGCTGTGCACGGACATCGAGGTACGGGCCCCGGTTCGATGGACTGCGGTCGACGCCTGTGCCCTGGGGGGACACGTGCCCTGGAGGGACATGTGCCCTGCGGGGACAGCGGGACGTCTCGGACGAGCGACCACACTAACGGCTGGACAGCGCGGCGGCCCGCCGCCTGTGGACAACCCACTGGCGACGGGCCGAGCGTTACGTAAGGGTGTGCGCTGTTTGGTCAGCGGTCATCAGCGGTCATCACACGCGTGCGTGGCTGGTTCCGGCCGGTGCGCCGCCCACTCCGGGGCCCCTCCGGGCCCCGCGCGTGCGCCTGCCCCTTGGACGGCGGCCTTCTAGACGGCGGCCTTCTTCAGGCGGCGGCGCTCGCGCTCCGACAGACCGCCCCAGATGCCGAAGCGCTCGTCGTTGGCGAGTGCGTATTCGAGGCATTCGGAGCGGACCTCGCAGGCGAGGCAGACCTTCTTGGCCTCGCGGGTCGAGCCGCCCTTCTCGGGGAAGAAGGACTCGGGATCGGTCTGGGCGCAGAGCGCGCGCTCCTGCCAGCCGAGTTCCTCGTCCGCGTCGTCGACCAGCAGTTGCTGCACGAGCTCGGTCATGTGCGCCCCTCGTCTGTCTTTCGCGTCCCCGTGGTGCTGCCGTTACCGATTTCGGCTGAACGACACGAGTGAAATTACAAGTGTGCGGCTACGGGCGAGTCAAGCCGGAATCTGCTAATGAGCCCCTTATTCACTCTCCGGAACCAAGGGTATGCGGAAAGTGTTCAAATCGGCATAAACCCTGACAGCCAGCAGGGGTCCAGGGCGCGTCTCCCTCCCATACGGGAAAGGACGTCCAGAAGTTCGATCGCGTTGCGACTCGAACACGGAAGCCACCGATTCGCATCCGGATCTCGACACCCGCCACGAGATCCGTACAGCCGGTGGTGCGCCAGGTGTCCCGCGGAGCGCCGCACAAACCTTTCGCCGACGAGGTGGACCGGATGAGGTGAAACATCTCCCACATACCGGGCGTCAAGTTGACAGTCGAAGTGTGAACCGGTGTCCTTGTGGGCATGCTCGCGAACTCGGCACTCACCTCGACCCGCTCCGCCGGGTTCCTCGGTGCTGCCCGCGCTCGCTGTAGCTGTCGCTGTTCCAGCTGTTGAGCCCAACGCGCTCCGGCTGCCACTGAGCCCCCACCGGGCTCGGCCGCTGTTCCCTCCGCCCGCACCAGGGCGCATCCCACGCCCGTGACCCGGGCGACGGTCTTCGACACCCAGCCATCCCCCACACTTCCGCCGAGGAACCACCCCACCCATGAACAGCGACAGCGACATCCAGATCGCCGGCGACCTCCTCGAAGTACCGCATCTGCTGCAGGCCCCGCGCGCGCACCCGGTCACCGTGGCCGAGTTCGCCGGCCTCGCCCGCTCCATCGCCGCCGACCGCTCCCAGTGGGAGCACCTCGTCCGGTACGACGCGACGTCCCGCTGGTACCACCGGTTGCGCACCGGGCCCGGCTACGAGGTGTGGCTGCTGTCCTGGGTGCCCGGGCAGGGCAGCGGACTGCACGGCCACGGCGACTCCTCCGGCGTGCTCACCGTCCTCTCCGGCGCCCTGACCGAGCGCACCGAGCGCGGCACGCGCGCCCTGGGCGCGGGCGCGCAGCGGGTGTTCGCGCCCGGGTACGTGCACGAGGTGGTGAACGACGCGCTGGAGCCGGCGGTCAGCCTGCACGTCTACTACCCGGGGCTGACGGAGATGCCGATGCACGGGTCCGGGTCCGCCTGCACGGCCCAGGAGCCGTACGGGTCGGTGGACACGGTCACGGCCTGAGGCGTCG
>NZ_JBEYXP010000027.1:17076-143692 GCF_040704615.1 Streptomyces sp. NPDC046862
ACGGGCGTCGGGCGTCGGGCGTCGGGCGTCGGGCGTCGGGCGTCGGGCGTCGGGCGTCGGGCGTCGGGCGTCGGGCGTCGGGCGTCGGGCGTCGGGCGTCGGGGGTATGGGGCCACGGTGTCCTATCCGCCTGCAAGACTGGCCCTCATGCGCATTGTGGTTCTGGCAGGCGGCATCGGTGGTGCCCGGTTCCTGCGTGGTCTGAAGCGGGCCGCGCCGGACGCGGACATCACCGTCATCGGCAACACCGGGGACGACATCCACCTCTTCGGGCTGAAGGTCTGCCCGGACCTCGACACGGTGATGTACACGCTGGGCGGCGGTATCAACGAGGAACAGGGCTGGGGCCGGGCCGACGAGACCTTCCATCTCAAGGAGGAGCTCGCGGCCTACGGGGTGGGGCCGGACTGGTTCGGGCTCGGGGACCGGGACTTCGCCACGCACATCGTGCGCACGCAGATGCTGTCCGCCGGCTATCCGCTGAGCGCCGTCACCGAGGCGCTGTGCGACCGGTGGAAGCCCGGTGTGCGGCTCATCCCGATGTCCGACGACCGCATCGAGACCCATGTCGCGGTCACGCTGCCCGACAGCGGGGCCACCCCGGACCCCGGCGAGCGCAAGGCGGTCCACTTCCAGGAGTACTGGGTGCGGCTGCGGGCCTCCGTCCCGGCCGAGGCGATCGTGCCGGTGGGCGCGGAGCAGGCCAAGCCCGCCCCCGGTGTCCTGGAGGCCATTTCCGAGTCGGACGTGGTGCTCTTCCCGCCGTCCAACCCGGTCGTGTCCATCGGCACGATCCTCTCCGTGCCCGGCATCCGCGAGGGGATCGCCGAAGCCGGTGTGCCGGTCGTCGGCCTCTCCCCCATCGTCGGGGACGCGCCCGTGCGGGGCATGGCCGACAAGGTGCTGGCCGCCGTCGGCGTCGAGTCCACGGCGGCGGCCGTCGCCGAGCACTACGGTTCGGGGCTGCTGGACGGCTGGCTGGTCGACACGGTGGACGCCGGTGCGGTGGACCGGGTCGAGGAAGCCGGGATCCGGTGCCGGGCCGTGCCGCTGATGATGACGGACCTCGACGCGACGGCACAGATGGCCCGCGAGGCGCTGACGTTGGCGGAGGAGGTGCGGGACGCTTGAGCGGCGAGTCACCGAGAGGCACCGGCAGCGACATGACGGACGCCGCTCCCGGTTACCGCGTGTGGGCCCTTCCCGGGCTGCCCGAGATACAGCAGGGCGACGATCTCGCCAAGCTGATCGCCGCCGCCGAACCGGGGCTCGCCGACGGGGACATCCTCCTCGTCACCTCGAAGATCGTGTCCAAGGCCGAGGGCCGGGTCGTCGAGGCCACCGACCGCGAGGCCGCGATCGACGCCGAGACCGTACGGGTCGTGGCGCGCCGCGGGCCCCTGAGGATCGTCGAGAACCGGCAGGGTCTGATCATGGCCGCCGCCGGCGTCGACGCCTCCAACACCCCGTCCGGGACCGTGCTGTTGCTGCCCGAGGACCCGGACGCGTCCGCGCGGGTCCTGCGGGAGGGGTTGCGGGAGGCACTCGGCGTCGATGTGGGGGTCCTCGTCACCGACACGTTCGGGCGACCGTGGCGCATGGGGCTGACGGACGTCGCCATCGGCGCCGCGGGCGTGCGCGTACTCGACGATCTGCGGGGCGGGACCGACGCCCACGGCAACCCGCTCAGCGCGACCGTCGTCGCGACCGCCGACGAGCTGGCCGCCGCCGGGGACCTGGTGAAGGGCAAGGCCGAGGGGCTGCCCGTCGCCGTGGTGCGCGGGCTGGCGCACGTGCTGGCCGACGGCGGCGACGACGGCGACGGCGACGGCGACGGAGCCCGGGTGATGGTGCGCGGCGCGCGGGACGACATGTTCCGGCTCGGCACGTCGGAGGCCGTACGGGAGGCGGTGACCCAGCGGCGCACCGTGCGGGCGTTCACCGACGAGCCCGTCGACCCCGGTGCCGTACGGCGTGCCGTGGCCGCGGCCGTCACCGCGCCGGCGCCGCACCACACCACTCCGTGGCGGTTCGTGCTGCTGGAGTCCGAGGAGTCGCGCACCGGACTGCTGGACGCCATGCGGGACGCGTGGATCGAGGATCTGCGGCGGGACGGCAAGAGCGAGGAGTCCATCGCCAAGCGGGTGCGGCGGGGTGACGTGCTGCGCAACGCGCCGTACCTGGTCGTGCCTTGTCTGGTGATGGACGGTTCGCACACGTACGGGGACGCGCGGCGGGACGGGGCCGAGCGGGAGATGTTCGTGGTCGCCACCGGGGCCGGGGTGCAGAACTTCCTGGTGGCGCTGGCCGGGGAGCGGCTGGGCTCCGCCTGGGTGTCGTCGACGATGTTCTGCCGGGATGTCGTGCGGGAGGTGCTGGGGCTGCCGGAGGGCTGGGACCCGATGGGGGCCGTGGCGGTGGGGCATGCGGCGGAGGAACCGAGGGCGCGGCCGGAGCGGGACGCGGGGGCCTTCATCGAGGTGCGGTGAACGTGGTGGACTGGACCGGCGGTCTCTTCTCTCTTCGGTAGCCCCCTGAGCCTCTAGGACCTCACCCTTGTCAGGACGTTTCGCACCGCGGCCCACGCGGACGACCGTGCGCGGTGGGCATGTCGCCGTGCCCGGACCCAGGGGTGCGGCGACCGGTCCTGCCGCGGGCCGGACGCGGAGGTGGCTGCCCGAGGGGCCGCTCGATCTGGGGCTGGTGCTCGGGCCGCTGCGGCGCGGGCCCGCCGATCCGACGTTCCGGGCGACTCCGGACGGGTCCGTGTGGCGGGCCTGTCGTACGCCGGCCGGGCCCGGCACGCTGCGGGTCGCCTTGCGGGGCGGGGTGGCGGAGGGCGAGGCGTGGGGGCCGGGGAGTGAGTGGTTGCTCGACCGGCTCCCCGCACTGCTGGGGGCGTACGACGATCCCGACGCCTTCGAGCCGCGGCACCGGCTGGTCGCGCTGACGCGGCACCGGCGGCCGGGGCTGCGGCTGACGCGGACCGGGCTGGTGATGGAGTCGCTGATCCCGTCGATCCTGGAGCAGAAGGTCACGACGGATGAGGCGTACCGGGCGTGGCGGCTGCTCGTGCGGACGTACGGGGAGCCGGCGCCGGGGCCAGAGCCGGGGCGGATGCATGTGATGCCGGCGGCGCGGACGTGGGCCTTGATTCCCTCGTGGGAGTGGCATCGGGCCGGGGTCGACAACAAGCGGGCGTCGACGATCCTGCGGGCCGTCCGGGTTGCCGCCCGACTGGAGGAGGGCGTCGGGATGGCGCCGGAGGAGGCGCGGCGGCGGCTGGAGCTCGTGCCGGGGGTCGGGCCGTGGACCTCGGCGGAGACCGTGCAGCGCAGTCATGGGGCGGCGGACGCGGTGACCGTGGGGGATCTGCATCTGCCGGGGATCGTGGGGTATGCGCTGGCGGGTGACCGGGATGCGGATGACTCGGTGATGTTGTCGCTGCTGGAGCCGTATGCGGGGCAGCGGCATCGGGCGGCTCGGTTGATTCTGTTGTCGGGGCGTGTGCCGCCTCGGCGTGTGCCGAAGATGCCTCGGGGGGACATCGGGCGGTTGTAGGTACGGGGTGTTGTCGCCCCCGCCGCCCCTACCCGTCCCATCCCTGGGGGCTGCGCCCCCAGACCCCCGCGGTGGGCAGGGGGCTGGGTGGGTGGGTTCAGTGCGGGTGAATGGGTTGTTCGTCGGCCTGAACGGCCTCGTCCTCAAGCGCCGGACGGGCTGGTTGGTGCGGGGCCGGGCCTACAAGCGCCAGTAGGCAGGCCGAGCCCTCCCGCTACTCGTCCGAGGAGAAGCGCACCGACGCTGTGGGGATTCTCGCGTCGCACCAGACCCGTACGCCGTCTCGGAGTTCGTTGTCCGCGCCTATGACCGCGCCGTCGCCGATGACCGCGCCGGTGAGGATCGAGCGTTCGCCGATGCGGGCCCTGGCGCCGATCAGGGAGTCGGTGATGACGGCGCCGGGTTCCACCACGGCGCCCGCGAGGACCGTGCTGCCGAAGACGCGCGCGCCCTCGCCGACGAAGGCGCCCTCGCCGACCACCGTGCCGCCGGTCAGTTTGGCGTCGCCGGCGACCTGGGCCGTGGGGAGGATCAGGCGGTCGCCGCAGTTGCCGGGGACGGCGGGGGACGGGGCCCGGCCGAGGACCAGGTCGGCGGAGCCGCGGACGAAGGCCGCCGGGGTGCCGAGGTCCAGCCAGTAGGTCGAGTCGACCATGCCCTGGAGGTGGGCTCCCGCCGCCAGCAGGTCCGGGAACGTCTCGCGTTCGACCGAGACCGGACGGCCCGTGGGGATCGTGTCGATGACCGCGCGGCGGAAGACGTACGCCCCCGCGTTGATCTGGTCCGTCACGATTTCCTCGGGGGTCTGCGGCTTCTCCAGGAAGGCCGTCACCCGGCCGGTCGCGTCCGTGGGGACCAGGCCGTAGGCGCGCGGGTCCGTGACCTGGGTCAGGTGCAGGGAGACGTCCGCGCCCGTCGACTGATGGGTTGCCACCAGGGCTCTGATGTTCAGGCCGGTGAGGATGTCGCCGTTGAAGACCAGGACCGGGTCGTCGGGCTCCGAGTGCAGACGCGAGGCCACGTTGCGTATCGCGCCGCCGGTACCGAGGGGTTCCTCCTCGGTGACGTACTCCAGGTGGAGGCCGAGCGCGGAACCGTCGCCGAAGTGCGGCTCGAAGACCTCGGCCAGGTACGAGGTCGCCAGGATGATGTGGTCGACGCCCGCCGCCCTCGCCCGTGCCAACTGGTGGGTGAGGAAGGGGACGCCCGCCGCCGGAACCATCGGCTTCGGGGTGTGCACCGTGAGCGGACGCAGCCGGGTACCTCTGCCGCCGACCAGGAGAATCGCTTCTGTCACCTGTCGTCTCTGCTTCCTGCCGGGACCGGCCGAACTGCTTTTTCGGCCGGCCAGTGTATGCAGACCGTTCGATGCGCCTTCGATGGCAGTGCGGGGGTGTCCTTCGATGGCTTGCCTACTTGCCCTGGTACCGCGCCGCCTGCGAGCGGACCGTGCCGAGCATGCTGTACAGGCTGCGGCCGGGGCACTCGGTGGCGAAGCCGTCCCGGTGACCGGAGATCGTGTTCAGTCGCACCTTCTTGCCCTTGGGGTAGAGATTGCCACCCCCCGACGTCAGATATGTCTTGCCGTTGGCGTCCGCCCCGTAAAGTCCGAGTTTCCAGGCGCTGAGCTTTGCGATGCCAGTGATCGCGGCGGCGGGCGGCTTCACGGTGCCGAAGCTACCGAGCACGGCGACACCCATGGTGTTCGAGTTGAATCCAAGGGTGTGGGCGCCCATGACGGGCTTGGCGACACCGCCCGCGCGGCCCTCGTAGACGGTTCCGCACTTGTCGATGAGGAAGTTGTAGCCGATGTCGCGCCAGCCGCTGCTGACGACGTGGTAGCGGTAGATACCACGGATGAGCGAAGGGGCCTGCGCGCAGGTGTAGTTGTTGCCCGACGCCGTGTGGTGCACGAAGGCCGCGTCGACCCGCTTCGTGTAGAGGAACTCACGCTCCCTCAGTTGCTCGTCGGCGCCCCATCCTCGGCGCGTGACGATGGAGGGACGCGGGGCGCCCTCCTCCTCGACGTCCCGCGTGGACGCCGGGATCTCGAAGGCACCGAGGGGCGCGAGGTCCGCGTTCACGGCGGACGCGGCGGCCGCCCCTGCGGTCAGCGGTCCGAGACCCGAGGCGTCCACGGGGGAGCCGCCCGGTGGAGGCTCGTTGCCGACGCCCGGGTCGACGAGCTCGAGGCGCATCCCCGACGGGAGCGTCTGGTCTCCGGGGACGCCCGTGCGGTGCTCGATCTCCGCGCGCACCCGTAGCTCGACCCCGTCCGAGGACCCCACCCAGAGCGGTGCCGTCGAACCGCGTACGCGTCCGGAGACGCGCTCGGCGGTGTCGGGGTCGGCCGCGTGCTCCTGGTTGTGCGTCTCGATGTCCTGCCAGCCGGACCAGTGGGCGGTGCCCGTGGCCCGGGCACGGACCTGGACGCGGCCGCGGAGCTCGGTTTCCGGGTCGTCCCAGACCACGCCGACCAGTGAGAACGTCCGTACGCCTCGGCGGGTGACGCCCTGGTCCGGAACGGCTGGAGCGGCTGGAGCGGCTGAAATGGCTGAAGTGGCTGAAGTGGCTGACGCGGTCGCCCGGTCGCCGCCGAGGGGGGCGAGGGGGATCGACTGGGTGCTGCCCGGCAGGGACTCGTCGGACGGGAGGTCGCCCGGCGCGGCCGAGGCCGGGGACGCGGACAGGGCCAGGGGGACGGACAGGACCGCGGCGCAGGTGACGCCGATCGAGGATGCCAGGAATCTACGCATACGCCAGATATTGCGCATAGTCATGCTTGTATGCACTTCCAGGATTTGACGGAGCGTCGGCGGGATTCCCCCGAACCGGTGGTCCGGCCGCTCGACCGGGCGGCCCGCCCCGGTGGGGCCCCGCGTACGCTTGCCGCGTGAACGCCACCGACCGCACCCCTGCCGACCTGCTGCGATCCGCGCTCGCCGCGGATCCCGCGCGCCCCCTGGTGACCTTCTACGACGACGCCACGGGCGAACGGGTCGAACTGTCCGTGGCCACCTTCGCCAACTGGGTGGCCAAGACCGCGAACCTGCTCCAGGACGAGCTCTCCGCCGAGCCCGGCGACCGGGTCGCGCTCCTGCTGCCCGCGCACTGGCAGACGGCCGTGTGGCTGCTGGCGTGCTCGTCGGTGGGCGTGGTCGCGGACGTGGCCGATGCCGGCGCCCCGGCGGCGGCCGACATCGTGGTCAGCGGGCCCGACACGCTGGACACGGCCCGCGCCTGCTCGGGGGAGCGCGTGGCGCTGGCGCTTCGGCCGCTCGGCGGGCGCTTCCCGCAGCCGCCGGAGGGGTTCGTCGACTACGCCGTTGAGGTCCCGAGCCAGGGGGACCGGTTCGTGCCGTACGCGCCCGTCGACCCGGAGGAGCCCGCGCTGATCGTGGCCGGGCGGGAGTTCAGCGGTGCGGAGGTCGTGGAGCGGGCTCGGGCGGAGGCGCCCGCGCTGGGCTTGACCGGGCCCGGGTCGCGGTTGTTGTCCGGGTTGCCGTACGACACGTGGGAGGGGCTCAACGCCGGGTTGTACGCGCCGCTCGCGACGGGCGGGTCCGTGGTGTTGTGCCGGCATCTCGATCGGCTCGGGGAGGAGGCGCTGGCCAAGCGGGTCGAGAGTGAGCGGGTGACGGTTACGGCTCGTTGACGGTTGCCTCCGGCGGTGGGGGGTCGTCTTGTGGGTGCCCGTCGTGTGTTGTCTGCGGGCCGTCGGTGGCTTGTCGCGCGGTTCCCCGCGCCCCTGATGGGGTGCCTGCCGTGTGGTGCCTGCGGGCCGTCCGTGGCTTGTCGCGCCGTTCCCCGCGCCCCTGAAAACCGCGCCGTTCCCCGCGCCCCCCAAAGAACGCCCCGTTCCCCGCGCCCCCAAAGAACGCCCAGTCCCCTTCGCCCCCAAAGAACGCCCAGTCCCCTTCGCCCCTGACAACACCCAGCCCCCCTCGCCCCATCTGAGCCCTCCCTCTAGAGAGCGTTCTCCCTCGTTCGGCTCACCCCGGCCGCCGTTCCCCTCCCCCCGAGGCATCGTCGTAGGAGCACGTCACAGTCGTACGACGCGAGGGGGTGACCCTGAGGTGAGAGGTGCCGAGGGTGATCCCGGAGGCGGGCGTCGGCGGCGGGGGTGGGTGAAGTGGGGTGCGGTCGGGCTGGCCGTGCTCGTGGTCGGGGCCGTCGGGGTCGGGTGGGCGGCGTACGAGAAGCTGGACGGGAACATCACGTCCGACACCGAGGCGGCGAGAGAGCTCGCCCGGTACGAGAAGGAGCGCCCGACCGCGCTGGTGCGCGGCGCGCAGAACATCCTGCTGATCGGGTCGGACACACGGTCGGGCGCGGGCAACCGCACGTACGGGCGGGACTCCGGCACCGAGCGCTCCGACACCACGATCCTGCTGCACCTCGCGGCCGACCGCGGCAGCGCCACCGCCGTCTCCCTGCCCCGCGACCTGATGGTGAACGTGCCCCGTTGCCGCAAGGGGAACGGCACGCGCACCGAACCCCAGTTCACCATGTTCAACCGCGCCTTCCAGATGGGCGGGTCGGCCTGCACGATCCGTACGGTCGAGAAGCTGACGGACATCCGTGTGGACCACCACGTCGTGGTGGACTTCCGTGGCTTCAAGAAGCTGGTCGACGCTCTCGACGGGGTCTCGGTCTGCCTGGCGGAGCCGATCAACGACACGGCGGCCAAGCTGCGGCTGCCCGCGGGCAAGGTGCGGCTCAACGGCGAACAGGCCCTCGGTTACGTACGCGCCCGCAAGTCCCTCGGCGACGGCAGTGACACCGAGCGGATGGGCCGCCAGCAGCGGTTCCTCGCCGCGTTGGTCAGCAAGGTGAAGAGCAATGGCGTCCTGCTGAACCCGGTGAAGCTCTACCCCGTGCTCGACGCGGCCACTTCGGCACTCATGACGGACCCCGCACTGGCCAGTTTGCGCGGTTTGTACGACCTTGTACGAGGCTTGCGCACGATCCCTACGGGAAAGGTGCAATTCCTGACCGTGCCCCGCCGGTCGTACCCCTACGACACCAATCGCGACCAACTCGTGGAACCCGCGGCCGGCAGACTCTTCGCGCGGCTGCGTGCGGACAGGCCGGTGACGGTGGTCACGCAGAATACGGAGGAATCCGACTCAAAAAGCCGCAATGCGGCGCCGGAAGTCGGGGACCGGGATGAACACCGAGCCGCACGGAATCCGTACAGGGAGTCGAACGCGCACCCGCACGACTACAGCGAGTCCTTCGAGGACACGCGCGAGGAGGGCTCCCATGAGTCCGACCCGACTCCCACTTTCCGCGGCAGCACCGCCGTCGTGGACGACTGCAGGTAAAGCGCACGTCAACACAGGGAACAAATGCGCTAAGAAACGGGCGGATTGCCCAGGTGTATGGACGTGGAATTTGTCACCGTCGTCGCTTGACGCCTAATCGGGCGGATAGTGTGAGCGATCCGGTGTGTCGGGCCTTCTTCGGCCGCGCACCACTTGCACGAGAACCCGAGCGTCTTTTGAGGGGGAAGACGCTGCGTGGCCCCAACGGAGGAATGGACAACCGTGGACGCGCAAGGCCGTGGGCGGGCGGATGACATCGACCCCGCAGACCAGTGGGTACTCAACCCGAACACCGGTGAATACGAGCTGCGACTGACTCCTTCCGCACCGCAGTCAGCGACTGTGCCGAGGCCCCGGAGGACCGGTGCCGGGGCGGCGGGGGCAGGACCCGCCGGGGCGGGGGCGGGAACCATGACGGCGGGAACGGGCACCCGCCAGATGCCCGAGGTGGTGCCGGGACAGCGCCGTCGTCGTGGTGCGCCGGCCGAGCCGCCGCCGGGACGCCGCCGGACGAAGCCCCAGAAGTCGAAGGGCAAGAAGATCCTCGTCTGGACGGGCGGCACGCTCGCCTTCGTCCTCGTCGCCGCGAGCGCGGCGGGCTACCTCTACTACGAGCACCTCAACAACAACATCACGTCCGTCTCCGACGACGGCGCGAGCACCGGCGGCTTCAGCAAGGACCGCGCGATCAACGTGCTGATCATCGGCACCGACAAGCGCGACGGCAAGGGCAACAAGGGGTACGGCGACGCCGGCAGCGTCGGCCACGCGGACACCACGATCCTGCTGCACGTCTCCAAGGACCGTACGAACGCGACCGCGATGAGCATCCCGCGGGACATGATCGTGGACATCCCGGACTGCCCGACCACGTTCGCGGACGGCACCGAGAAGGACATCCCGGGCACGCCCAAGACCCGTTTCAACGTGAGCCTCGGCCAGGCCGACCGCACCCCGAGCTGCACGATGCGGACGGTCAAGGAGCTCACCGGGATCACTCCCGACCACTTCCTGGTGGCCGACTTCAACGCGGTGAAGACGCTGACCTCGGCGGTCGGCGGGGTCGAGGTCTGTCTGAACAAGAACCTCGACGACCCGAAGTCGAAGCTGAAACTGTCCGCGGGCAAGCACAACATCGAGGGCGAGCAGGCCCTCGCGTTCGTGCGCACCCGGCACGCCGTCGGCTTCGGCAGCGACCTGGACCGGATCAAGCTCCAGCAGCAGTTCCTCAGCTCGCTGATGCGCAAGCTGTCGTCGAACGACACGCTGACCAGCCCGTCGAAGATGCTGAAGCTGGCCGAGGCGGGTACCAAGGCGCTCACCGTCGACTCGAAGATCGCGGACCTGCGCAAGCTCGCCGCGCTCGGCCAGGAGATCGGCAAGGTCAAGACCAAGAACCTGACCTTCACGACCGTCCCCGTGATCGACAACACCGACGGCGCGACCGTGCTGCCCACCCCTGTCAAGGCCCAGGAGCTCTTCGACACCATCAAGGACGACGTGTCGCTGTCCGAGGTGAAGAAGCAGCAGAAGGAGAAGGAGGCCGCGAAGCTCAAGGGCTCGCGGGCGAAGGCCTCCGACGTCCGGGTCGACATCTACAACGGCGGCGCCCCCGCCGGCAGCGCACAGGAAACTCTCACGTACCTGCAGAACGATGAGGGCGTGACCAAGTCCAGTCAGCTCGGCAACGCCGACAAGACCCTGGCCAAGACGACCCTCGCGTACGATCCCGACCAGGCCGACCAGGCACGCAAGCTGGCCGACATCCTGGGTCTGCCCGCGTCGGCGCTGCAGCCCGGTGAGGGCAACAGCGAGACCAACGACCAGGGGTTGCCCGCGATCGTCCTCACCCTCGGCAAGGACTTCAAGGGCGCCGGATCGCAGAGCACGTCGGCGGCCGATCTGGACGTCCAGAAGAACACGGCGGACAAGGAAACGTGCGCCGGGTGATGACCTGACGGGGTCATTCCGCGTCTAACAGAGCGCGAGGTGTGTCCGGGCCGGACACGGCGGCGCGTCCCCGAGCGGGCGTGCGCGTGTCCGGCCCTGGCGTACTTCGTGGTGTCCGGGTCGGCCGGGTCGGCGTACGACGGGAGCCGAGCCGGACTCGTGCCGAGGTCCGGGGCAGGCGCAACGGCGCGCCCAGGACAGGTGCGTACGAACGTGTCATACGGATCGGCCGAGTGATGCGTTCAACCATTCACGAGTACATCAGTACATCCGAGTTGGGCTTTCGAAGGTCCAACCGGAAGCGGGAAAGGTCCCGTTCGGCAGGCAGGGTGGGGAGGGGCAGGGAGATGGTGCGCAGCGGTGTGCGGGGGGATCGAAGTCGGCCAGGGGTACGCGGGGCCGGTGAGGGCGGTAAGGGCTGGGCCGACGGCCCGCACGGCGCGGAGAGCGGCCCGGGGGCGGACGAGGGGGACAACGCTCCGGTGGCCGAGCCTCAGGGGCACGGACGGCACGGCGGCGGCGGTCGCGGCCGCGGGAGCGCTCCCGGGCGCCCGCGCCGCAGACGTCGCGTCCTGCGCTGGTCGGCGACCGTCCTGGCGGTTCTGATACTCGGCACGGCAGGCGCCGGTTACCTCTACTACGAGCACCTCAACGGCAACATCAAGAAGGACGACCTGAACCTCGGCGACAAGGAGATCGCCAAGCCGACGCCGAACGCGGCCGGCCAGACCCCGCTGAACATCCTGGTCATCGGCTCGGACGCGCGGGACACCAAGGAGAACCAGCAGCTGGGCGGTGCCAAGGAGACCTTCGGCGGCACCCCGCTCGCGGACGTGCAGATGCTGGTGCACCTGTCCGCCGACCGCTCCAACATGTCGGTGATCAGCATGCCCCGCGACACGCTGCTGCAGATCCCCAAGTGCACGGACCCGGACGACGGCAAGGTGTACCAGGCGTCCAACGGCCGGGTGATGACCAACCAGTCGCTGGGCCGCGGCGGCCCCGGCTGCACGGTCGCGACCTGGCAGGAACTGACCGGGATCCACATCGACCACTTCATGATGGTGGACTTCTCGGGTGTGGTGTCGATGGCCGACGCGATCGGCGGCGTACCGGTGTGCGTCACCGCCAACATCTACTCCAAGGACAGCCAGGGCCACGGCTCGGGCCTGAAGTTGAAAGAGGGCACGACGTACATCAAGGGCAAGCAGGCCCTGCAGTGGCTGCGCACCCGGTACGGCTTCGAGGACGGCAGCGACATCGCGCGCGCCAAGGCACAGCACCAGTACATGAACGCGATGGTCCGTGAGCTGCGCGAGAACGCCACGATCACCAACCCGAACAAGCTGCGCAAGCTGGCCGAGGAGGCCACGGACTCCCTGACCGTCGACGACGGCCTGGGCACGGTCGCGAAGCTGTACGACCTCAGCACCGAGCTGCGCAAGGTCGCGCCCAAGCGGATCACGATGACGACGATGCCGTACACCTACGTCGGCGCCCGTGTGGTCCCCAAGGAGGGCGACGCCGAGAAGCTGTTCCGTCTGGTGCGTGAGGACATCGCGCTGGACGGCAAGGGCAAGAAGAAGGCGACGGCGGAGCAGGCCTCCGACGATCCGGCCGCGGCCGAGGACGAGATCGGTGTGCTCGTCGAGAACGGCACGAGGACCTCGACGCTCGCCCCGGTCAGCGGGCGCGCGAGCACGGTGACCCAGCTGCTCGTACGGGAGGGCTTCACCAAGACCACGGCCGACCAGACCTCGGCGGTGTCCGAGGACGAGACCGTCGTGCGCTACCCGAGCGCCGAGCTGGAGGGCGACGCCCAGGCGGTCGCCAAGGCCCTGGGCATCCCGC
Source organism: Streptomyces sp. NPDC046862 (assembly GCF_040704615.1). NCBI lineage: Bacteria > Bacillati > Actinomycetota > Actinomycetes > Kitasatosporales > Streptomycetaceae > Streptomyces > Streptomyces sp. NPDC046862. Next base: position 29,766 of record NZ_JBEYXP010000027.1, read on the forward strand.
TGAGCCAGGTGGAGAAGTCGACCAATGTCAGCGGGGTCACGCTCGTCGTGGGCGCGGACTGGCGCGAGGGGACGGCGTACAAGGCGAAGAAGGAGAACGACAGGACGCCCGAGTCCGCCGACGCCCTGAACGGCGCCAACAAGAAGGCGTGCATGCAGGTGAACCCGAACTTCACCTGGTAAGACGGAAGCGGCGGCCCCGTGCTCCACGGGGCCGCCGCTTCTCCATGTCGATGGCTTGTGCCTCAGTTGCCCGAGACCGTGACCTTCTCGTCGTCCTTGAGTTCGCTGACCAGCTGCTTGACCTTCGTGGTGTTCCACTGGAGGTTGCCGTTCGGGGAGTTGCCCGAGATCGGCATGTTCATGGACTTGCCGTCGCCGCCCGTGACGCCCTTCATGGCCCAGAACATGTCGCCCAGGTCCCACAGGCTCATGTCCTTGTCAACGATCAGGGTGCCGAGACCCGCGCTCATCGTCGGGTAGAGCTTGAACGGGTTGAGGATCGTGCTCGGCGTCGCCGTCTGGCTGGCGAGGGCCGAGAGGAACTTCTGCTGGTTCTTCGTGCGGTCCAGGTCACTGCCCGCGAGGGCGTACCGGGTGCGGACGAAGGCGAGGGCCTGATCGCCGTTCAGGGTCTGCTTGCCCGCCTTGAAGTCGGCGCCGGACTTGGTGTCCTTCATGCCGCCCTTGGGGATGTCGATCTCCACGCCGCCGACCGCGTCGACGATGTTCGCGAAGCCCGCGAAGCCGATCTCCACGTAGTGGTCGATGTGCAGGCCCGTGTTGGCCTCGACGGTGCGGACCAGCAGCGTGGGGCCGTCCTCCGCGTACGCCGCGTTCAGTTTCGTCTGGCGGCCGGTGCCCGGGAAGGTCTTGCCGGACTCGGATCCCTTGTACGTGGGGATCGTCACGTTCGAGTCGCGGGGCAGCGAGACGAGCGTGGGGCCGTTGCTGCCGGTGTGGAGGATCATCATCGAGTCCGTGCGCTTGCCCTCGGCGGACCCGGTGTGGAGTTCCTTCTTCTGCTCGTCGGACAGGCCGGCACGGCTGTCGGAGCCGACGATCAGGTAGTTCGTGCCCTCGCCCGTCGCCGGCCGGTCGATCACCTTGGAGAGGTCGACGTCGCGGTTCAGCTTGGAGTCGGCCCAGAAGTACGTGCCGACGCCCCACGCGACCAGCACGGTCACCACCGTGATCGCGGTCCACTTGACGCGCCGGCGGTAGTTCGGCCGCGGCCGGTACCGCTGCATCTCCGGGTCCGGGTCGTTGTCGTTGGGCACGAAGCCGCTGCCGCCGCGGCCACTGCCGCTGTACACCTGTCCGGTGTTGTAGCCGCTGTCGTACGGCTCCGGCGTGCCGTATCCGTCGCCGTACCCGTTGTCGTACGTCGGCTGTGGCGGCACCCCGCCTCGCGGGGGCGCCCCGGACGGGCCGCGCCTCACCTGTCGCATCACGCGCGCGCCCTCGGGCTGTGCGCTCGCACCACCGTGGCCGTACCCACCGCCACGGCTGCTGTCGGACCATCCCTCGGGCCAGTCATTCATGGGCCCAGTGTGCAGTGCACAGCCATGCCCTTCACAAGGGTCGAAGAAAAACGGAGGCAGTGCTGTTGCGAAGCTGACACAAATCGCACAAATGTCAGAGCGGCATAAGGTGGGGGGCCATGACAGACCAGGCCTCCGACCCGGAATCTGATATTCCGGGCAAGCCGATCCCGGCGTCCCGCAGACCGGGGCGGGGCGCGTGTGCCGTTCGACACGTCACACGAGTCAACCGCCAGGAAACCTGTCGGTACTGGCCGGTTGGGACATCTGCCTCTGGTTGCCTCTGAGGTACCCCCACAGACTCGCGCACCAAGGGGATCCGAGAACGATCCCGCGTTCCCCGCAGCGCGAGAAGGAGCCTCCGCATGCACCTGCACGTCGCGACACCCGAGCCCCCGGCCCACGGCCCCGGCCACAAGCACCGCGCCCGCCGGCTGTCCGGGAAGTTCCTGGCGCTGTACCTCCTCATCTCCGGACTGCTCGCCGCAGCCGTCCTGGTGGCCCCGCAGTCCCACGAGAAGGCGGGCGCCGTCGGCAACGGCCGGGACATCACCTGGGACGTCAACGGCGGCCTCACGGCGTACCGGGCGATGATCACGTCCGTACGCGAACAGGCGGCCGCGGGGCAGGTGCCGGAGAACGAGGCGTTGCGGGACGAGGCACTGCGGGACTCGGGGCCGCGGGCCGAGCACGTCTTCGCCGTCGGCCTACGGGCCGGCGAGACCCCCCGGACACCGCGGGCATCGCGAACATCGCGGACATCGCGGGCGCCGCTCGTCAGCCTGCTCGTCAGGGCGCGGGACCTGGCCGTCGTCGGCTACCGGCTCACGACGGCACAGGGCCACGACAGCTTCTTCTGCTTCCGGGGCACGGAGAGCGGCGACGCCCCCGACGAGCTGCGCTTCGGAGGCGGTTACGACGACCTGGAGCGGGTCGGCGGCAGAAGCCGGGCCGGCCTGGTGATCGACGAACGGCTGATGACGAGGTCGTTCACGGCGCTGCGGGACGACGCCGACGAGGCCTCGACGGCCCGGGCGCTGTTGGTCTTCACCATGACCGTCTCGGAGGCCGCGCGGTTCGACGCGCTGGAGCAGGCCTTCCAGACGGTCTTCGACGACGGCTCCCACACCGTCTCCCGGGCCGAGGCGGAGCTGATGAACTCCCTGTGACGGCCGGCGGGCAGGGGCACCGCCAGGGGCACCTCTAGGAGCACCTCTAGGGGCAGGAGACCTCGTCGCCGGTCACCACCGAGAGCTCCCCCTCGTCGGCGGCCCTGACCTTGCGCACCGACTTGAAGTCCGTCCCGGCGACCACTCTGAGCACCGGCCCCTGTCCCGGCGCCTCCCGCAGCTCGGCCCCCGGCAGCGCGGCCGCGAGGGAACGGGCGGAGCGGTCCCAGCGCGGGTCGTACACGACGGTCGTGCGCTCCACGGCCGGGGAGCTCGCGTTCACGGGTACCCCGGTCGTACGGAACCCGACGGCCGCCAGCAGGTCGTCCACCCGCTTGCCGAGCCCGTCCACGGTCGTGCCGTTCTCCACCTGGACGTGGATCTGCTCCGGGGCCACCTCGACGCGGACGGCCCTGCTCCGTCGCGTCCTGTGCGAGGCCAGCGGTTCGTCGTCGCGCAGGGCCTGGAAAAGGCGGGCCGACCTGGTCTCGTCCCACTTCAGCGTGGAGCCGACGCCCTTCACGGCGTACCCCATCTGTTCGATGGGGACCGTGGTGAACTCGGACGAGGCGGGCGAGAAGGTGCGCATCGCCCGCCCGAGGTCGAGCAGTTCCCGGGTGCCGAAGCCCTCGTCCGCGCGCACCGAACCCAGTACGGCTCCGGTGACGTCACGGAACTTCATCGGGTTCAGCAGCACTCCGGAGGACGTGGCGTACTCGACGAGCGAGGCGAGGAAGCGCTGCTGGCGCTGCATCCGGCCCAGGTCGGAGGAGCTGTCGGCGTGACGGGAGCGGACGTACTGCAGGGCCTGGCCGCCGTTCAGCCGGTGCGCGCCCGCGGGGAGGTCGAGGCCGGTGTACGGGTCCTTCAGCGGGTGGACGGTGCAGATCTCGACGCCGCCGAGCACGTCCACGGTCTTCATGAAGCTGATGAAGTCGACCTCCAGATAGTGGTCGATCTTGACCTTCGTCATGTGTTCGACCGTGCGCACGGTCAGCTGCGGACCGCCCTCCGCGTACGCCGCGTTCAGCTTGATCGGGTGCGAGTCGTGCCGCTCGCCGGTGACGCGGTCGGTGTGTGCGGGCGTCTCGGCGTACGAGTCGCGCGGCAGGCTCACCACACTGGCGCGCTCCCGGTCCTCGGAGATGTGCACGATCATCATCGTGTCCGTGCAGTGACAGGGGGCGCCGCCGAGCCGGTATCGGCGCCGCTCGTCCGCCGTGACCTGGTCGCGCCCGTCCGTGCCGACGAGCAGGATGTTCATGCCGTGCCCCGGCTTCGGGCGGCTCTTCATGTCCTTGAAGGGGTCGACGCGGGCGATGTCCTTGCTGAGGCTGGTGAGCATCGCGTGACCGATGCCCGCGGAGGCGAGCACCATCACGGAGAGCGTGGTCACCGCCCGCACGGCCCAGCCCGACCGGCTGCGCCGTACACGCGGCCGTCGGGAACGGAACGGCCTCGGCCGGGCGGGGCGGCGGGGCGGTGCGGGCACGGGGGACACCTCCGCGAGAGCTGGGCGTGGGATCCGTGAGCACCGTAGGCCCATACGATCTGCGGACCGGCCCAGCGACCGGGCGGCGCGCGTCGGTGTCCCCCGTTCGCGGTAACGTGAGCCGTCTATGAACGCCAAGCCCGACGTGCAGCTCCCCGCCGTGTCCGTCATCATGCCCGTCCTCAACGAGGAGCGGCATCTGCGCGGTGCCGTCCACGCGATCCTCGCCCAGGAGTACGCCGGCGAGATGGAGGTCGTGATCGCCCTCGGCCCCTCCGCGGACCGCACGGACGAGATCGCCGCCGAGCTGGTCCGCGAGGACCCCCGCGTGCACACCGTCCCGAACCCCACGGGCCGCACCCCGGCCGCGCTGAACGCCGCGATCAAGGCGTCACGCCATCCGATCGTGGTACGCGTCGACGGGCACGGCATCCTGTCGCCGAACTACATCGCCACGGCCGTACGGCTCCTCGAGGAGACCGGCGCGCAGAACGTCGGCGGCATCATGCACGCCGAGGGCGAGAACGACTGGGAGCACGCGGTCGCGGCCGCGATGACCTCGAAGATCGGCGTCGGCAACGCGGCCTTCCACACGGGCGGCGAGGCGGGTGCCGCCGAGACGGTCTACCTGGGCGTCTTCCGGCGCGCGGCCCTCGAACAACAGGGCGGCTACAACGAGGAGTTCATCCGCGCCCAGGACTGGGAGCTGAACTTCCGCATCCGTGAGGCGGGCGGGCTGATCTGGTTCTCGCCCGAGCTGAGGGTGTCGTACCGCCCCCGGCCGTCGGTCAGGGCGCTGGCCAAGCAGTACAAGGACTACGGGCGTTGGCGCCACGTCGTGGCCCGCTACCACGAGGGCTCCATCAACCTGCGCTACCTCGCCCCGCCGACCGCGCTGTGCGCGATCGCCGCGGGGATCGTGGTGGGTGCGGCGCTGACGCCGTGGGCGTTCGTCGTCCCCGGCGGCTACCTCGCGGCGATAACGGCGGGGTCGCTGCCCGCGGGCAAGGGCCTGCCGCTGAAGGCACGGCTCCAGATCCCCGTCGCCCTCGCCACCATGCACATGTCCTGGGGCTTCGGCTTCCTGACGAGCCCGCGGGCGCTGGCGAAGCGGGTGATCGCTTCGCGGCGGCCGGCGGTACTGGCGGAGAGCTGAGCGGTCGTCAGAGAACTGAGCGGCCGTCAGGCAGCTGGGTGACGAGACGAGTTGAGCCCCTCTCCTGGTGGAGAGGGGCTCGTTCCCGTCCTGGGGCGGTGCGCCCTACGGCAGGTTCCTCGCCATCACGATCCGCTGCACCTGGTTCGTGCCCTCATAAATCTGCGTGATCTTGGCGTCGCGCATCATGCGCTCGACCGGGTAGTCACGGGTGTAGCCGTAGCCGCCGAGGAGCTGGACGGCGTCGGTGGTGACCTCCATGGCCACGTCCGAGGCGAAGCACTTGGCGGCCGCGCCCTGGAAGGTGAGGTCCCTGTCGCCGCGCTCGGACTTCGCCGCCGCCTGGTAGGTCAGGGCGCGGGCGGCCTCGATCTTCATGGCCATGTCGGCGAGCATGAACTGGATGCCCTGGAAGTCGGCGATCGGCTTGCCGAACTGCTTGCGCTCCTGGACGTAGCCCTTGGCGTAGTCAAGGGCGCCCTGGGCGACGCCGAGAGCCTGGGCGGCGATCGTGATGCGGGTGTGGTCCAGCGTCTTCATCGCCGTCGCGAAGCCCGTGCCCTCCTCACCGATCATGCGGTCGGCCGGGATGCGGACGTTGTCCAGGTAGACCTCACGGGTCGGGGAGCCCTTGATGCCGAGCTTCTTCTCGGGGGCGCCGAAGGACACGCCCTCGTCCGACTTCTCGACGACGAAGGCCGATATGCCCTTCGAGCGCTTGGTGGGGTCGGTGACCGCCATCACCGTGTAGTACTCGGAGACCCCGGCGTTCGTGATCCAGCGCTTCACGCCGTTCAGGACGTAGTGGTCGCCGTCGCGGACCGCCTTCGTCTTCATACCGGCCGCGTCGGAGCCCGCGTCCGGCTCGGACAGACAGTACGAGAACATCGCGTCGCCCTTGGCCAGGGGCGCCAGGTACTTCTTCTTCAGGTCCTCCGAGCCGGAGAGGATCACGGGCAGGGAGCCGAGCTTGTTCACGGCGGGGATGAGGGAGGACGACACGCAGGCACGCGCCACCTCCTCGATCACGATCACCGTGGCGAGCGCGTCCGCGCCCGCGCCGCCGTACTCCTCGGGTACGTGCACGGCGTGCAGGTCGTTGGCGACCAGCGCGTCGAGAGCCTCCTGTGGGAAGCGGGCCTCCTCGTCCACGGCGGCGGCGTACGGCGCGATCTTCGCCTCGGCGAGCGCGCGGATCGCGTCGCGGAGCATGTCGTGCTCCTCGGACGGGCGGTACAGGTCGAAGTCAGCCGATCCGGCCACGGTCTCTCACGCTCCAAAGACGCTGTGATGCTGACGCTAATTACCGTTAAGTAACCCGAATTTTAAGGGGCCACCAGCGCGACGTGTACGTGAGCTTGGCGACAAGGGGAAACTGCCCGGTGAAGGGCGCGGGCACGCCCCGACTATGCTCAGGCAGCGCAGCTACGCCACCCCGCGGACGTACACCTCTGGAGTACCCATGGCCCTCAGGATCACTGTGATCGGCACCGGCTATCTCGGCGCCACGCACGCCGCGGCCATGGCCGAGCTGGGGTTCGAGGTGCTGGGGCTCGACGTGGTGCCCGAGAAGATCGAGAAGCTGGAGCGGGGCGAGGCCCCGATGTACGAGCCCGGGCTCGACGAGCTGCTGCGCAAGCACGTGGCGGGGTTCGAGGGCTCCAGCGGGCGGCTCAGGTTCACCACCGACTACGCGGAGGTCGCGGAGTTCGGTGACGTCCACTTCGTGTGCGTCAACACCCCGCAGCGGCACGGTGAGTACGCCTGTGACATGTCGTACGTCGACTCCGCGATCGCCTCGCTCGCGCCGCACCTGACCGAGGCCGCGCTGGTCGTGGGCAAGTCCACCGTGCCCGTCGGCTCGGCGGACCGGCTGGCCACGTACCTAGCCGAGCACGCGCCCGCGGGGGTGGACGCGGAGCTGGCCTGGAACCCCGAGTTCCTGAGGGAGGGCTTCGCCGTGCGGGACACGCTGCGGCCCGACCGGATCGTGGTGGGTGTGCGCAGCGAGCGGGCCGAGAAGCTGCTGCGTGAGGTGTACGCGACGCCGATCGCCGCGGGGACGCCGTTCATCGTGACGGACTTCCCGACCTCCGAGCTCGTGAAGACCTCGGCGAACTCGTTCCTGGCCACCAAGATCTCCTTCATCAACGCGATGGCGGAGATGTGCGAGGCGTCCGGCGGTGACGTGGCCAAGCTGGCGGAGGCCATCGGGTACGACGACCGGATCGGGAAGAAGTTCCTGCGGGCCGGGATCGGGTTCGGGGGCGGCTGTCTGCCCAAGGACATCCGGGCCTTCATGGCGCGGGCCGGTGAGCTGGGGGCCGACCAGGCGCTGACGTTCCTGCGCGAGATCGACTCCATCAACATGCGTCAGCGCGGACAGATGGTGGAGCTGGCGCGACAGGCACTGGGCGGTGGATCGTTCCTGGGCAAGCGGGTCGCGGTGCTGGGCGCCACGTTCAAGCCGGACTCGGACGACGTACGGGACTCGCCGGCGCTGAACGTCGCCGGGCAGATCCATCTCCAGGGCGGGCAGGTCACGGTGTACGACCCGAAGGGTATGGAGAACGCCCGGCGCGTCTTCCCGACGCTCGGGTACGCCGATTCCGCGATCGAGGCGGTGCGCGCGGCCGACGTCGTGCTGCATCTGACGGAGTGGCAGGAGTTCCGGGAGCTGGACCCGGCGGCGCTGGGTGAGGTGGCGGCGAGCCGTCTCGTGCTCGACGGGCGCAACGCGCTGGACCCGGAGCTGTGGCGTCGGGCGGGGTGGACGTACCGGGCGATGGGGCGGCCTGCGGCGTGAGGCCTTCGGCGGTTGGGGCGGTTTGGGTTGTGGGTGCCGGGGGTTCGTGGGCGGCTTGAGCGTCTCGCCTTGGCTTGGGTGCCTGAGGTTTGTGGGCGGCTGCGGGTTGCTTGTGGCTTGTCGCGCCCACGCGGCGGAGCCGCATATCGATACTGCCCCGCGCCCCTGAAAAGCCTGGGTGGCCCCGACAGGACGACATGCCGTTCCGCCTCGCGCCCGGGCGCCTGCCGTTTGTTCGTGGGTCGGAGGCGCGCCGGGAGGTCTCCGTCCTCGGTCCGGCGGCTGATGTGAGTGTGTGAGGTGTTCGGCGGCGGACGCCGGCCGCTGCGGGCGGACGCCTCCCGGCACACCGCCTTCCGTGCGTACGCGGGCGCGGGCCGGTGAGGGCAGGTGTTGCCTGCGCACTCTGCTCCGGGCGCGTCCGCGGCTTTTAAGGGGCGCGGGGCTGTGTGGAATATGCGGCTCCGCCGCGTGGGCGCGACAAGCCACAACGGACCCGCAGCAACCCACCGACAGAACTCGGCAGACGAGATTCAATGGCCGAGGTGTGGTGAAATCGCGAACACTCCTTCCCTGAAATCCCCGAAAGAATGAGCCCCATTCGAGCACTGTGAGGGAATTGACGGCCCCTCTACTCGCTTTCTCCACAGTCGCATTGCACGGAATGGCGCCGATGTCGCCCGTTCTCACAACAGGGGGACCCCCGAAAGAGAGGCAGGCAACAAGCGTTTAACTGCCGCGTAGTCACGCGGAATCCGCACCGCACTCCACTGGTCCGCATTCACTGACCGGAATGATCGGACCATGCCAGGAGTGAGCATGCCCCTGTTGCGCAGGGCGGACTGGCCGAGAGACCACCGCGACGAGGTGGTCGCGGGAGCGCTCGTCGGTGCCGTGGTGATCGTGCTCGGCTACGCGTCGGGCATCGGCGCCCCCTCGGCCTCGGGCGCGGACAAGACCGCCGCCCCACCCGCGTCACCGCCCGCGGCCATGGCACCCGTGCACCCCGCACCTGCCCCGGCGGAGCCCGAGGCGCAGGTTCCGGTGGGCCAAGTGCCGGGGGGAGCTGGGGAGTTGCCCGTGCTGGGCGGCGGGACCGGGGAACGCACCGGGCACGGGAGCGGCGCGGACGAGGGGCACGCGGGGCACGGGTCCGGGGGCGGATCCGCTACCGCGCCCGGGAGTTCGCCGTCTCCCTCGCCGTCCGGATCTCCGGGCGGAGAGCCCCCGGCGGGCGGCGACACGTGCGAGGACGGTGAGGTGCGGCTCGTGACGCCGCTCCTCACCGGGCTCACACGGCCACTGTTCGAAGTCGTCAATGGAACGGGCGAGACACCCTCGCCCGAGGCCTCACCGTGTGTCGGACTCGCACCGGTCGACGGGCTTCTCGGGATTTCCCCCTCACCGCTGCCGGAGGTCACCCCGTGATCGTCCGCCGTGCTCCTCGTTCCCGTTCGCGGATCGTCCTGCTGTCGCTCCTCGTCGTCTTCTTCTGCGGCTCGATGGGGGCCCAGCCCGCAGCCGCCCACACCGAATTGGCTCGCTCGGCTCCGAGGAACGGAGCGGAACTCGCGAAGGCGCCCGATCACCTCACACTCGTCTTCGACGAACCCGTCGATTACGGAGACGTACGTGTGATGAGGCCGGACGGGGACCGGCTTCCCGTGACACGTGCCGGGGACAGGAGCGTGCGGGTCGCTCTCGGCGCGCCGGGAAACGGGGAGTTCGCCGTCACCTGGTCCGTCGTCGACGAGGAGGACGGGCATGCCTCCTCCGGGCGGATCTCCTTCGGGATCGGGACGAACGCGGGCGCACAGCGCGACCGCGACGACAGTGCCGCGCCGTCACCCTCGTCGGCGGTGCGTGAGGGCCTCGTCGCCGCCCGGTGGACCGGATACGTGTCGCTGGCGCTCTTCGTGGGCGGGCTCGGCTTCGTCGCGCTGCTGTGGCCGCGAGGTGGGCGGGAGCGGCGGGCCCGGCTATTGCTCGCGTCGGCGTGGGCCGGAGGGCTCCTCTCGACCGTCGCCGGGCTCGGGCTTCAGGGCGCGTACGTGTCGTTCGGCGGGCTGCGGGACGTCGTGCGGGCGGCGACGTATGTCGACGTCCTGACCACCGAACCCGGGATCGTGCTCGCCGCCCGTGGGCTGCTGTGGGTGCTCGCGGCCGTGGTGCTGGCCGGACTCCTGCAGGGCGGCGGGCGGGCGGCGCGCTCGCCCGGGTGGCGTGTGGGTGCCCTCGCCGTGACGCTCGGGCTGCTGCGGACGACCAGTATGGCGGGCCACAACTCCGAGGGGAGCGAGCCTGCTTGGGGTGCCGTCGCCGATCTGGTGCATCTGCTGGGTGCCTCGCTGTGGGTCGGGGGGCTCGTCATGCTCGTGGTGGCCGTGCTGCCGCGTCGCGAGCCGGGTGAGCTGGCCGCCGTGGTGCCCGGGTACTCGCGGCTCGCCGCCGCGAGCGTGCTGGCCCTGGCGGTGGCCGGCCTGGTGCTCGCCTGGCAGGTCGTGGGGTCGTACGACGCCCTGCTGCACACCTCGTACGGGCATCTGCTGTTGCTGAAGACCGGGGTCCTCGCCGCGGTGATGGTGGCGGCCTGGTTCAGCCGTCAGTGGGTGCGCACCCGTCTGGATCTCGCCGTGCTGCTGCGCGGCGACGCCGCGTCCGTGCGGCCCTTCGGTTACTCGGTCGCGGCCGAGACGGGGCTCGTCCTCGTCGTCCTGGCCGTCACGAGTCTGCTCGTCACCGCCGATCCCGGCCGGTGAACTCCCCAGATATACAAAGGAGTTGTTGTGAAACGCACCAACGAAACCGGTGAGCGGGAGCGGCGGCGCAGGCCGCCCGCCGGGAATCGGGCCCTGCTGCTGGCCGGGCTCGGGGCGGCCCTCGCGGCCGTGCTCAGTCTCGGGCTCCTGCAGGCGGCCTCGGGCACCTCGGCGGCCGGCTCCGAGCGGACCGCGGGCGCGGCTCAGGCGCCCGCCGCCGCCGAGGCGCAGCCCGCCGCCGCTGCCGCGCCGGACCACCAGGTCGACATCATGAACTACCAGTTCGGCGACGGTAAGCAGCTCGTCGTCAAGGTGGGCGAGACGGTGCGGTGGACCAACCACGACAGCGCGCCGCACACGGTCACCACGACCAAGGGTCCGAAGGACTTCGACTCCGGCACACTGAAGCAGGGCGACTCCTGGTCGTACACCTTCACCAAGGCCGGGACGTACGAGTACTACTGCGCCGTGCACCCGGACATGGTCGGGTCCGTGAAGGTCGTCGACGACGACAGCGGGTCGACGGGCGGGTCCGGTGGCGGAGCCGGCGGTGGGACCGGCGGTGGAACCGGTGGCGGGTCCTCCGGTGGATCCACCGGAGGTTCCACGGGTGGCACCTCGGGCGGTACGTCCGGCGGTGGCTCGGGCGGCTCGACCGGCGGTACGTCCGGTGGCGGCACCGGCGGCACCTCCGGTGGTACGGGCGGTGGCGGCTCCGGTGACGACGAGAGTTGCGCGAGCGTCAAGGACGTCCTGCTTCCGATCCTGCGGCACCTCGACACCGCGCACCTGGAGCGGTCGCCCGGGCAGCAGGTGCAGGACGCGCTGGCACTCGACTCGTACGTCAAGATGCACACGGTATGGATCGAGACCATCCTCACACCGGCCGTCGAAGGTGGCGGAACGGTCGCCGACGACACGCTCAGCACGCTGCTGAACCACATCAACAAGGCGCACCTGGAGGAGTCGCCCGGGCAGCAGGTAAGCGATCTGCTGAACGTGGACGGCTACGTGAAGATGCACACGGTCTGGGCCGGGCAACTGCTCGCCCCCACCGAGGACTTCCTCACCGACAGCTGCTGACGCGCCCTTGCCCGCGGCGGAGCCGCTATCAGCTACCGCGGGGTGGACGCCGGTCCGGCCGAGGCTCAGTCGGCCGGACCGGCGCCCACCCCATTCTCCACATCCTCCCCACACCTCGGGAACCGCTTTCCAAGGAGATCCGGGATGACAACCGTCACCCTGCCCACCGTCACCCCACCGCCGGAGTCGCCCGGCGGGGTCGGCCGGCTGCCTCGGCCCGGCCGGTACGCCGTGGCGCCCGGCCGCTCGCTCGTCGAACTCACCGGCTGGTACGGCCCGTTGCCCACCCGTCGCCGCCGCGTCACCCTCACCGGGGCCTCACTGACCGTGCCGGAGCCCGGCGTCCCCGGCACGGGCGAGTCCGGCGCCGTAACCTCCAGCCCTTCCGAACAGCCCGTGTTCCGCTTCGAGTTGACCGGTCTCGGGCCGCCGTCCGCGCTCACCTCGTCCCGGGCGGCCCTCGTCTCCCAGCACGTCGAGCCCTTCGACGACGGCCAGCGGCTGCGACTGCGGCTGCTCGCCGACCTCGAACTGGGCGGCGTGCTCTTCCCCGTGCTGCTGTGGCTGCGCGTCGTCGAGCGCGCCGACGACCGGCTGCTCGTGGTGGGCACCGCACGGCTGCCGTACCGCCTGCTGCGCCGGGCCACCGGATTCCGGCTCGGCCGGCTGTGCCCGGCGACGCGGCTGCGGCTGCTGGTCGCCGCGGAGTTCGCGTGAGGGCGGCGCGGCGGACGGCCCTGGGTGCCGTACTCGCCGTACTCACGCTCTCCTTCCTGCTGTTCCCGCCGTTCGCGGCTCCGGAGCGGGCGGCGGCCGCCTCGTACCGGGTGGTGATGAAGGGGTACGCCTTCGCTCCTGGGGCCCTGACGGTCGACGTCGGCTCCACCGTGACGTGGACCAACCAGGACACGGCTCCGCACGACGTGAAGACCACTTCGGGCCCGGTCGCGATCCACTCCCCCATGCTGAACAAGGGCCAGAGCTGGAGCTTCACCTTCACCCGGGCCGGCTCGTACGGCTACTACTGCACCGTCCACCCGGACATGACGGCCCGGATCGTGGTCCGCGCGGCGGCACCCGCGACCCCGGCGGCGCCCGCCACCCACGACCACACCGGGACCGCCTCCGGCCGCCACGCCACGGTGCCGGGGCGGGCCGCGACGACGGCGGCACCGAGCACCCGGGCACCGGCGACCCGTACGGCCCGCTCGCCGTCGCCGTCCCCCAGCATGTCCATGGCCTCTCCGGCGCCCGTGGACTCCCCGCCCACGACCACGGCACCGCAGACCCAGCAGACCGTGTCGGCGGCCCGCCCCCTGGATCCGCTGCTCGTGCTGGCCGGACTGGTCGCGGGCGTCGCCGTGCTGTGCCTGCTGCTGGTGGGCTCGCGGGCGGCGGCCTCGCGGGAGGGAGAGGAGATCCAGGGCCTGTCCGACAGGACCTGAGACCCGAGTCAGGCCTTCGCGCGGTAGCGGCGCATCTTCGCGCGTGCCCCGCACACCGACATCGAGCACCACCGACCGCGGCCCGCCGGGCTGCGGTCGTAGTACGCCCAGTGACACTCGGGCAGTTCGCAGGCCTTGAGGCGGAGCCAGGTGCCGGCGGTGAGCGCCTGGGCCACGGCCGCCGCGACACGGGAGAACAGCGGGCCCTCGTCGGCCGGGGCGAGGGTCGCCGAGCCGTCCCGCGCGTCGACCGCGACGTACAGCGGTGCCCGTGCCAGCAGCTCTCCCAGAGGTGTCACCTCACGGTGCGGCGGGTGGCCCGCGTGGGCCAGGCAGACGGCGCGCAGCGACTCCCTCAGTTCCCTTACGTCCGCGAGGTCCCGTTCCGCGATGCCGAAGCGGTCCCGGCCCTCGGCGGTGTCCAGGTCGTCGGCGCCCGACTCCAGGTCGACGGTGTTCACCAGGGCCTCCACCAGGGCCAGGCCGTCGGGTGCGGGCGCTCTCTCACTCATGCCAGCGACGGTACCTCCGATCGCGGTGTTCCCCGTGTCGGCGTTTTTCCCTTGCAGCGTTACCTCATGTACGGCAGCATGCAGTAACGGTTACCTGTTGACCGCTTCTAGCGGTAACCGTCACTTCGACCATCGCTTCAAGGAGGAAGTCATGGCTCTCGCCAAGCTGGGCGTCGTCGTCCTGGACTGTCCCGACCCTCGCGCACTCGCCGGTTTCTACGCCGGGGTGCTGGGCGGCACCGTCGAGGGCGACGGCGACTGGGTGGACCTGAAGGTGCCCGGCGGTCAGTCGATGGCCTTCCAGGCGGTGCCCGGGCACGTACCGCCGGCGTGGCCCGCGCCCGACGCCTCGCAGCAGTTCCACCTGGACCTGACCGTGGACGACATGGACGGCGCCGAGCGGGAGGTGCTCGCGCTGGGGGCGAAGGCCCTGGACACGGAGGACCGGTCGCGGAGCTGGCGGGTTTACGCGGACCCGGCGGGGCACCCGTTCTGCCTCTGCGCCTGCTGATCCGTCCCCGCTGCCCCCGGAGGTCCGATGCCGGCCGTCGCTCGTTTCCGTTCCGTCGTGCTGGACTGCCCCGACCCGCACGCGCTCGCCGCCTTCTACGCGAAGGTCGGCGGTGGGACTCCCCGGGCCGAGGACGACGACTGGGTCGTCCTGGACATCCCCGACGGTCCGCGCCTCTCCTTCCAGCGGGCGCCCGGGTACCAGCCGCCCCAGTGGCCGCGGGCCGACCACGACTCGCAGCAGTTCCACATCGACTTCGACGCCGGGAGCACCTGGGAGGAGGTCGACGCGGCCCACGAGAAGGTGCTGGCGCTGGGCGCGCGGCCGCTGGATCTGGAGGACCGGGAGAAGAAGGACTTCCTGGTGTACGCCGACCCGGCCGGGCACCCGTTCTGCCTGTGCCGGATCGAGTCGGAGTAACCACACATCCAGTTCCCTGGCAGCTACCCGTCCAGCTCCGTGATCCTCGCCGTGGACGGCTCGCGCCGTTCCTGGATCGCCTTGGCCGTGAAGTCGGCGGCGCGCAGGACGCGCTGGACGTTGCCCCAGGTGAGCAGCGCGAGCTGTTCCCCGGTCCAGCCGCGGGTGAGGAGTTCGGCGACGAGGTGCGGGTAGCAGGAGGCGTCGGCGAGTTCCTGCGGGTGGGCGGTCCCCGAGTCGTACGTCCCGGACAGGCCGACGCACTCCGGGCCGGCGACGGCGCGCACGTGGTCGAGATGGTCCGCGACGTCCCGCACGGAGGGGCCGGTCTGCTCGGCGGTGAGCGGCACGAGGCACAGCCCTTGGGCGGTGCCGAGTTCCGCCAGGACCTCGTCGGGGAGGTTGGCCGGGTGGGGGCGCAGGGCCCGTGCGGCGGAGCGGGCGAACAGCACCGGGGCGCGGGAGAGGTCGAAGGTGCGCCGGATCGTGGCGTCTGAGGCCCCGGAGAGGTCGACGAGCACCCCGAGGCGGTTCATCTCCCGGACGACCTCCTCGCCGAACCGGGTCAGCCCCGCCTCGCCCGCCCAGCTCACGCCGGAGAGCGTGAACACCTTCACGCCGAGCGTGTGCAGGCAGCGCAGGACGCCCAGCGAGTCGCCGAGGGCGGAGGCGCCGGCGGGGCCGAGGAGGACGGCGACCCGGCCGCAGTGGCGGGCGTCGGTGGTCTCCCCGGCGCTGCGGGTGAGGCGCAGTCCCTCGGGGTGGGCGTCCACCACGGCCCTGACCAGGTCCAGCTGCTCCAGGGTGGCGCCGACGGCCTGGTCACCGCTGAGCCTGTCCGGCAGGTGCAGCGAACAGAACAGCGCGGCCACGTGGCCCCGGCGCATCCGCGGCACATCGGTGTCCACGGCCTTCTCGCCGAGTTCCAGGTCGTACCAGGGGAAGTGGCGCAGTGCCCAGGGCAGTCCGCTGTAGCCGTCGGCGACGGGGTGCTCGGCGAGGATCGCGTGCGCCCGCTCCAGGAGGTCGTCGGGAGTCAGGGGGGCGTCGGAGGCCTCGGCGCTCCCCGCCCCGGCGCTCCCCGCCCCGGCTATGCGTTCGACCGCAGGCGGCTCGGGAGCCGGCCGCACCGGGAGGGGCTCGGGTTCGGGCAGGCCCGCCGGGCCCTCTCTCCCGACCGCGCTGGAACCGGGGGGACCCTCGTCGACCGTGGTGTTCCGTTCGTCCTGCAGGCCTGCCATGGCGCGACTCCCTCGTGGACGGCGATCGCAGTACGGTCACCGTTTCACGGAGCCACGGGGGCTTCCTGGTGGGTGGGGCGTTCGGGGGTACGGCCGTGCGCGGGCACCCCGGGTCGGGGCGCCCGCGCACGGTGTCAGCCGTCCAGCTCCGCGGGCGTGGCGTTCGAGGGAGCCGTGCGCGGGAGCAGGTCCCGTGACACGTCCTCGGCGGCGCCCAGCACCCGTACCGCGTTCTGCCAGGTCAGCTTGGCGAGGTCGGTGGTCGACCAGCCGCGGTCGAGGAGTTCGGCGATCAGGTTCGGGTAGCCGGAGACGTCGCTGAGGCCGTCCGGGGTGAAGGCCGTGCCGTCGTAGTCGCCGCCGATGCCGAGGTGGTCGATGCCGGCGACCTCGCGCATGTGGTCCAGGTGGTCGGCGACCGTGGACACGGTGGCGACCGGGCGCGGGTGGGCCTCCTCGAAGGCGCGGTGGACCTTCATCGCCTCGGGGGTGGTGTCGAGGTGGTGGAAGCCGTGCGCGCGCATGTTCTCGTCGGCGGCCACCGTCCAGTCGACCGCCGCCTGGAGCACGAACTTCGGCACGAACGTCACCATCGCCACTCCGCCGTTGCCGGGCAGTCGCTCCAGTACGTCGTCCGGGATGTTGCGCGGGTGGTCGCACACAGCGCGCGAGGAGGAGTGGCTGAAGATCACGGGCGCGGCCGACGTGTCCAGCGCGTCCCGCATGGTCGTCGCCGCCACGTGGGAGAGGTCCACGAGCATGCCGAGCCGGTTCATCTCCCGTACGACCTCTCGGCCGAAGGCCGACAGCCCGCCGACGTTCGGCTCGTCGGTCGCCGAGTCCGCCCAGTCGTTGTTGTCGTTGTGGGTGAGCGTCATGTAGCGGACGCCGAGCGCGTACAGCCCGCGCAGGGTGGCCAGGGAGTTGTCGATGGAGTGGCCGCCCTCGGCGCCCATCAGTGACGCGATACGGCCTTCCGATCGCGCCGTCTCCATGTCCGCGGCCGTGCGCGCGGCCCGCAGGTCCTGCGGATAGCGGTCGATCAACTGCCGTACGCAGTCGATCTGTTCGAGCGTGGCGGTCACCGCGCCCGGCAGGTCCGAGCGCACGTACACCGACCAGAACTGTGCCCCGACACCGCCCGCGCGCAGCCGCGCCAGGTCGGTGTGCAGATGGGCGCTCTGGTCGGTGGCGATGTCGCGGGCACCCAGGTCGTAGCGGACCTGTTCACGCAGTGCCCACGGCAGGTCGTTGTGGCCGTCGACGACCGGGAACCCGGCGAGGAGTTCCCGTGCTTCCCCCAGTGACGTCATACCGGTCACTTACCCGTACCGAACCCGAAACCACCCGCCGAGCCGTCGACCTTGGAGCGCAGGCGCTTGCCCTTCTCGGTGGCCTGGTCGTTCAGTTCCTGCTGGAACTCCCGCATACGGCCGAGGAGTTCCTCGTCGTGCGCGGCGAGGATACGGGCGGCCAGCAGACCGGCGTTGCGCGCGCCGGCGACGGAGACGGTGGCGACCGGCACGCCCGCGGGCATCTGCACGATCGACAGCAGGCTGTCCATGCCGTCCAGGTACTTCAGCGGGACGGGCACGCCGATGACGGGCAACGGGGTCACCGAGGCGAGCATGCCGGGCAGGTGGGCCGCTCCCCCGGCGCCCGCGATGATCACCTTCAGCCCGCGCTCGGCGGCCTCCTCGCCGTACGCGATCATCTCGCGGGGCATGCGGTGCGCGGAGACGACGTCGACCTCGTACGCGATCTCGAACTCGTCGAGGGCCTGCGCGGCGGCCTCCATGACGGGCCAGTCGGAGTCCGACCCCATGACGATGCCTACGACTGGGCTCATTCGGTGATCGTCCCTCTCAGGTAGCCGGCTGCGTGACGCGCGCGCTCCAGCACGTCGTCGAGGTCGTCGCCGTAGGTGTTGACGTGGCCCACCTTGCGGCCGGGCTTCACGTCCTTGCCGTACATGTGGATCTTGAGCTTCGGGTCGCGGGCCATGCAGTGCAGGTACGCGGAGTACATGTCCGGGAAGTCGCCGCCGAGGACGTTGACCATGACCGTCCACGTGGCGCGGGGGCGCGGGTCGCCGAGGGGCAGGTCGAGGACGGCCCGGACGTGGTTGGCGAACTGCGAGGTGATGGCTCCGTCCTGCGTCCAGTGGCCGGAGTTGTGGGGGCGCATGGCGAGCTCGTTGACGAGGATGCGGCCGTCGCGGGTCTGGAACAGCTCGACGGCGAGGTGGCCGACGACACCGAGTTCCTTCGCGATCCGCAGCGCCAGCTCCTCGGCCCGCAGGGCGAGGGTCTCGTCGAGGTCCGGCGCGGGGGCGATCACCGTGTCGCACACGCCGTTCACCTGACGGGACTCCACGACCGGGTAGGCGACGGCCTGGCCGTGCGGGGAGCGTACGACGTTGGCGGCGAGCTCGCGCAGGAAGTCGACCTTCTCCTCGGCGAGCACGGGGACCCCGGCCCTGAACGGGTCGGCGGCCTCCTCGGCGGAGTCGACGACCCACACACCCTTGCCGTCGTAGCCGCCGCGCACGGTCTTGAGGACGACCGGAAAACCGCCCGCCCGTCGCCCACCACCGCCCTTGCCGGAGGGCACTTCGTGCCCGTCCCTTTCGAGTTCCTCCGCGAAGGCGACCACGTCGTCCGGATCGGTCACGATCCGGTGCCGCGGGCACGGCACGCCGATGGCGTCCAGCTTCGCCCGCATCACGCCCTTGTCCTGGGCGTGCACGAGCGCGTCCGGACCGGGGCGTACGGGTATACCGTCCGCCTCCAGCGCGCGCAGATGCTCGGTGGGCACGTGCTCGTGATCGAAGGTGATCACGTCACAGCCGCGTGCGAAGTCGCGCAGCGTGCCGAGGTCGCGATAGTCGCCTATGACGACATCGCTGACGACCTGCGCCGCGGAATCCTGAGGAGTGTCACTGAGGAGCTTGAACCTGATGCCCAACGGGATGCCCGCCTCGTGTGTCATACGAGCGAGCTGGCCACCGCCGACCATGCCGACTACCGGGAACGTCACACCCACAGGGTATCGGCCACCGCGGCCGGCCTTCCGACGGCCGGTTTCCACAGCCTTTGCCACACGCTTGACGAAGCCTGTGAGCTCGTACACAGGCATCCCCAAGGGGTCCTGGTTAGCATGGCTGAGTCGGCGCACCCTACCGACGATCAGACCGACGAACGATCCGACCGACGAATCCGATTGTGACGGGGGCCGGCAGACGATGGGCAGTACCACCTCGGGGCCGAAAGCGGGTCCCGCACGCGGTGTCCTGCGCCGCCGGCTCGACCAGTTCGCGGGCGAGGTCGCCAAGTTCGGCGCGGTCGGCGGGGCGGGGCTGCTGGTCAACCTCGGTGTGTTCAACCTGGTCCGGCACGTCACGGACCTGCAGGTGGTGCGGGCCAGTGTCATCGCCACGATCGTCGCGATCGCGTTCAACTACATCGGCTTCCGCTACTTCACGTACCGCGACCGCGACAAGAGCGGCCGGACGAAGGAGCTGACGCTCTTCCTGCTCTTCAGCGCGGTCGGCCTCGTCATCGAGAACGGCGTCCTGTACGCCGCGACCTACGGCTTCGGCTGGGACAGCCCCCTTCAGAGCAACGTCTTCAAGTTCCTCGGCATCGGCATCGCCACTCTGTTCCGCTTCTGGTCCTACCGCACCTGGGTCTTCCGCGCCCTCCCGGCGAAGGAGGCGGTGGCGAGCGCGGAATCGTTCCTGGAGGAGGGACGACGCCGCAGGCCGGCACTGTCGGGCAGCACGGCGTACAGCCAGAGGAACCGCCACCAGTAGGGGGCGCGCCCCAAAGGGGCGCGGGGAACTGCGCGAGCAACCACAGACAACGCGGCAGCCGAAAACGAACCGTCACCTCACCGAACCGTCCGCCCCTCACCCCCGGAGGGAACCGGCTTCAGGGGCGTCCGCGACAGGAACAGCCCGAACACCGGCGGCTGAAGCTGGAGCATCTCCAGGCGCCCCCCGTCCGCCTCGGCGAGATCGCGGGCCACGGCCAGCCCGATCCCCGTCGAGTTCCGCCCGCTGATCGCCCGCTCGAAGATCCGCGCCCCGAGGTCGGCGGGGATGCCGGGCCCCTCGTCGGTCACCTCGATCACCGCCTGGTTGCCGGTCACGCGCGTCCGCAGCGCCACGGTCCCGCCCCCGTGCATGAGCGAGTTCTCGATGAGCGCGGCCAGCACCTGGGCCACCGCCCCCGGCGTCCCCACGGCCCGCAGGTGCCGCTTGCCCGAACTGACGATCGCGCGGCCCGCGCTGCGGTAGGCCGGCCGCCACTCCTCCAGCTGCTGCTTGATCACCTCGTCGAGATCGAAGGAGACGGCGGAGCCGGTGCGCGGATCGCGGGAGTTCGTCAGCAGCCGCTCCACCACGTCCGTGAGGCGCTCGACCTGCGTCAGCGCGATGGTCGCCTCCTCCTTCACCGTGTCCGGATCGTCGGTGAGGGTGATCTCCTCCAGCCGCATGGAGAGCGCCGTCAGCGGCGTACGGAGCTGGTGGGACGCGTCGGCGGCCAGGCGCCGCTCGGCGGTGAGCATACGGGCGATGCGCTCGGCGGAGGCGTCGAGGACGTCCGCGACCCGGTCGAGCTCCGGGACTCCGTACCGCTTGTGGCGCGGTCTCGGGTCGCCCGAGCCGAGGCGCTCCGCGGTCTCCGCGAGATCGGTGAGGGGGGACGCGAGGCGGTTGGCCTGGCGTACGGCGAGGAGGACTGCCGCGATGACGGCGAGCAGCGCGACCGCGGCGATGATCAGCAGCGTACGGCCGACCTCCCGGGTCACGGACGACCGCGGTTCCTCGACGGTGACCGTCTCGCCCTGGTCACCCTCCTCCTCGGAGTGGATGACGTCACCCGTGGGCCGCCGGCCGATCTCGATCTGTTCCCGGCCGGGGATGTCGATGAGCGCGTACCGCCCGTCGGCGACCTGGTCCCTGAGCACGTCGGCGCCGACCCGCTCGTCCCCCATGATCCGGCTGTCCACGATGCTCACCAGCCGCACCGCCTCGGAGTCGACGCGCTCCTGGGCGCTGTTGGTGATCGTGCGCGTCTCGACGATCACCAGGGAGACCCCGAAGACCGCTATCACCACGAGAACCACGGCAAGCGTGGACTGAATGAGACGACGACGCACGGGGCCCTCCGAGCAGCAGGTTTACGTGGACCAGTGTGCCTCGGAGTACTGCGCGACCCCGGTCAGGGTGGGCGCGCCCCAAGGGGCGCGGGGAACTGCGCGAGCGACCACGGACAACCCGCACCCGCAGAACGCACCGCGGACACAACGGCGGCACCGCGATCAACGAGACAACAGCTCAGCTCTTCTCGAAACGGAACCCGACACCCCGAACCGTGGCGATGTATCGCGGATTGGCGGCATCGTCCCCGAGCTTCTTCCGCAACCACGAGATGTGCATGTCGAGCGTCTTGGTCGACGACCACCACGTCGTGTCCCAGACCTCCCGCATGAGCTGGTCCCGGGTGACGACCCGCCCCGCGTCCCGCACGAGCACCCGCAGCAGGTCGAACTCCTTCGCCGTGAGCTGGAGCTCCTCGTCGCCCATCCACGCCCGGTGGGACTCGACGTCGATGCGGACGCCATGGGTGGCGGGCGGCTGCTGGGGCTCCGAGGCGCCGCGCCGCAGTAGGGCCCGCACGCGGGCGAGCAGCTCGGCGAGCCGGAACGGCTTGGTGACGTAGTCGTCGGCGCCCGCGTCGAGACCGACGACGGTGTCCACCTCGTCGGCGCGCGCGGTCAGGATGAGGACGGGGACGGTGTGGCCCTCGGCGCGGAGCCTGCGGGCCACCTCCAGGCCGTCCATGCCGGGCAGCCCCAGGTCCAGGACGACCAGGTCGACGCCCCCCTGCAGCCCGGCGTCCAACGCGGTGGGACCGTCCTGGCGCACCTCGACCTCGTAGCCCTCCCGGCGCAGTGCGCGGGCCAGCGGCTCCGAGATGGCCGAGTCGTCCTCGGCGAGCAGTACTCGGGTCATGGGGTGATGGTAGACCGCCTTTGACCACCGCAGGGAGGGTGATCGGCAACCGTGACTCACACCTTCACGCTGCGAACCTCTTACCTTCGTCCCCGACGATCTCCCGGGCGGTCACCCGGCGGCCTTCCGGGCGGCCACCCGGCGGCCCTCCGGTGATCTCCCGGCTCGCCCGTCGTCACCGGATCGAACCATCCCTCCGTCATCGTGACTCACAGTGACACCTCCGGGATGAGCTCCTGCGGCTATGCGATACGACCCCGTGTGCGACCTTCAAATGAGAGATCACAGTTCCTTTCTTACCTGTGATTCGCGTCTCAAGCACTTCCCGAACCGTTGTTACTCTGACGTATGGTGAAGGAACACACCTAGCACCACACGGGGACCTTCGGCGGCATTGACGCCGAAGGTCTCTTTTGTGTGCGGGAATGATCCATGACACGGATCCCCCACTCCCGCGCCCTGACCAGCAAGGAACGATCATGGCGTCCAGCCTGACGAAGGACTCGGTCTCCCCGGGCACCCCCGGTTCCGAGAGGACCTTCTTCGGCCAGCCCCGCGGGCTGGCCACCCTCTTCATGACCGAGATGTGGGAGAGGTTCTCCTACTACGGCATGAGGGCCCTGCTCCCGCTGTACCTCGTCGCCCCCGGCGGCCTGCACCTGAGCGCGGCGACCGCGACCGCGATCTACTCGGTGTACGTGTCGCTGGTGTACCTGCTCGCCATGCCGGGCGGCTGGTTCGGCGACCGGGTCTGGGGTCCCCGCAAGACCGTCGCCGTCGCGGGCGGCGTCATCATGCTCGGCCACCTCACGCTGGCCCTGCCGTCCTCCGGCACGTTCTACGCGGGCCTCGGCCTCGTCGCGATCGGTTCGGGTCTGCTGAAGGCCAACATCTCGACGATGGTCGGCCACCTCTACGACGGCCCGGACGACCCGCGCCGCGACGGCGGCTTCACCGTCTTCTACATGGGCATCAACCTCGGCGCCTTCGCCGCGCCGCTGGTCATCGGCACCATCGGTGAGAACGTCAACTGGCACCTCGGCTTCGCGCTCGCCGCGCTCGGTATGGCGCTGGGCCTCGCCCAGTTCCTGATCGGCAGCCGGCACCTCGCCGCGCGCTCCAGCGTCGTCCCGACGCCGCTGTCCGCCGAGGAGAAGACCTCGACGCTGCGCAAGGCCGCGATCTGGGCGGGCATCGCCGTCGTCTTCTACGCGATCGTCGGCTTCTCCGGCCACTACACGCTGAACTGGATCCTCGTCCCGCTGACCATCCTCGGTGTGGTCATCCCGACGATGGTGCTGGTCCGCATCAAGCGCGACAAGGACCTCGATGGCCCCGAGCAGTCGAAGATGTCCGCGTACATCTGGTTCTTCGTCGCCGCCGCCGTCTTCTGGATGATCTACGACCAGGGCGGCTCGACCCTGTCGATCTTCGCCGACTCCTCGGCCGAGAACAGCGTCCTCGGCTGGTCGTTCCCGGTCTCCTGGTACCAGTCCGTCAACCCGGTCCTGATCATGGCCCTGGCCCCGGTGTTCGCGTGGTTCTGGCTCGCGCTGAACCGGCGCGGCAAGGAGCCGAGCACGATCGTGAAGTTCGCCTCGGGTCTGGTCCTGGTCGGCGCGTCCTTCTTCCTGTTCCTCGCCCCGCTGACGATCGCCGAGGGCGGTCACAAGGCGGCCGCGATGTGGCTGGTGGGCATCTACTTCGTCCAGACCGTCGGCGAGCTGATGCTCTCCCCGGTCGGCCTGTCCGTCACGACGAAGATGGCGCCGATGAAGTACGCCTCCCAGATGATGGGCGTCTGGTTCCTGGCCGTCACCGCCGGCGACGCGACCACGGGTCTGCTGTCCATCGCGGGCGTCGGCCTGAACGGCACGGGCGTCGTCGCCCTGGAGGCCACGCTCGCGGTCGTCGCCGGTGTCGCGGTGTGGATGTACCGCAACAAGGTGAAGCAGCTGATGGGCGACGTGCGCTGACGCACCACGTGTACCACGTGTGAAGGGCCGCTCCACCGTCGCACGCGGTGGAGCGGCCCTTCGGCTGTTCCGGGTCCCTTCGGCTGTTCCGGGTCCCTTCGGCTGTTCCGGGCCCCTTCGGCTGTTCCGGGCCCCTTGGGCTGTTGCGGCTGCCCCGGCTGTCCCGGCTGTCAGGAGAACGTCAGCGCACCCGGCGACGCGGCAGGAACGTGAAGACGGCGCCACCGAGCAGCGTCACCGTCCCCGCGACCAGGCCCAGCGCCTTGAGCGAGCCGTGGTCCTCGGCGCCCGTCTCGGCCAGGCCGCCCGACGTGCCGCCGGAGCCGGACGACGAGCCTCCCGCCGAGCCCCCGGTCGTACCGCCCGCCGAATCGCCGCCCGAGGCACCGCCGGGCTGCCCCGTCGTGTCGAGGGTCAGCGAGACCTCGCTCTTGGACGGTGTGCACGTCGTCGTGGTGCCCAGCGCCTTGACCGTCAGCACACCCGGCGAGAGCGTCGACTCGCCGGAGGCCCCGGGCTTGTACGTGCCCGTCAGGTCGGGGACCTCGATCGGGTCGCCGGACTTGATCGCCTCGGAGTTCGTCGGCCCCTCCACATGCACGGTGCCCTTGTCGGCACCGCCGAGGGCCACCTCCATCGACGGCTTGACGGAGTCCTTGGGGATGTCCGCCGGACTGTCCATCACCGACTTCTTGAACTTCACCGTGAGGTCGTAACTCCCGCCGTTCTTCTTGGCGTTGATCTGCACGGGCGAGGTGGCGTCCTTGTCGCCGATCGGCGTCTTGCACTTGTAGGGGACCTGGACCTCCTTGCCGGTGAAGTCGGTCTGCCCGCCGTCGCCGCCTCCGTCCGCACCGGAGGACGGGGGCGGCGTCGTGGTCTGTGGCGGTGTCTGTGGCGGTGTCTGCGTGGGGGGCGGCGTGCTCCCGCCGCCCTCGGTCACGTTGATGGTGGCGGCCGACGTCACGGTCTCCGTCGGCGCGCACTTGGTGTCCGTCGACATGACGTTGATCGCGTACGCGTCCGGCGTCAGCGTCACCTGACCGGCCTTCGTCAGTTTCAGCTTGCCCTTCATGTCGGACAGCACCATGGCACCGCCCTTGGGAATGGCGGGGTTCTCTCGCGGCCCCTGCATCGCGATGTCGGCGGCCTGGGCCCCGGCGGCCTTCAGGGTGCCGCTCGGCTGGACGGAGTTGGCGGGCAGGTCGATGAGGTCGGGGTTCTTGGACGCCGCCTGGACGAACTTCCAGACCACCTCGACCTCGTCCCCCACCTTCGCGGTGGCGGGCGCGGTCACCTGCACCTTGGTGGTGCCGTTGACGGGCGGCAGCTGCGAGACGGCGGGCGGCACGCACTTCGTCGCGTAACTCACCTCCGCCGCCTGCGCCGGGACCGCGGCCACGCCGAGCAGGAGCCCGGCCCCGCCCAGCATCAGCGCGACCCCGGCCGCGCTCCCCCGGGACCGCCCTGCTCTCCCACGCCGTACCGTGAGAACTCTCCGTTGCGCGCTCACGTGTTTCCCTTCCTGGTCGGAGTCGTCGATCCGTTCTCTTTCGGTGCGGAGAGCTGTCCGGCCGCCGCCGTCCCCGGCTCGGTGTCCGGCGTGAACCACGGCAGGGTCGGGGTCGGGGTCGTACGAGACGTCGTGCTCATGGAGGGGGCCGCGGCGGACCTGGACGGCCGGGCCCGCGGCGCGGTCGGCCCGGAGTCGGTGGACGCGCGTCCCGGCACCGACCCCAGCAGCCGTCCACGCAGGTCGGGCAGCCGCAGCCCCCGGTGGCGCCGCGACACCCGGGCACCCGGCCGGACCCGGTCGACCACGGCCATCCCGATGCGGAACACCGCGGCCGGCACGACGACGGCGAGCAGGATCCAGAAGAGGGTCACGCCCCAGGGCCGGCCCACGCCCCAGGGCTGTTCGGCGAGCACCTTGCCGCCGTACTTGAGCGAGACGGTGTAGGACCCGTGCGCCCCGGAGGCCAGTTCGACCGGCAACGCGATCCGCGCCTTCTTGCCCGGCCGGAGCGTGCCGCGCCACTGCTGCTCCTCCCACTGAGGGGCGAACACCCCGTGGGAGGTGCCGACTTGGAAGACGGGGTCCTTGACCGGGGACGTGCCCACGTTGCCGACGGTGAAGACGAGCCGGCGCTGCGGCGGCGCTCCGAACCAGGTCAGCAACCCGCTCGATCCGTCCAGCCGCGTGTCCGTGAGGACGGAGAGCCGCCCTCCGGCGGTCTCCTCTGGCAGCGGCTCCACCGCGTGCCCGGCCACCTGGAGGACCGCGTCCGCCTCCGCCTTCTCTCCGGTCACCGTCGCGACGTGGACGACGCACGGGCACGGCACGGGCGGCTCGACCACCGGCAGTTTCTTGCCGAAGGAGCCCTTCGTGTCGGTGGTGACGGCCCGGCCGTCGGCGTTGGCACAGGAGTTGGTGCCGCCGATCACCCCGCGGGACGGTGTGGCCCGGCCGCAGATCAGCAGCATCAACAGGGCCCTGGACCGCCATCCGCTTCCGCTCACGGTGATCGAACCGCCCGTGCCCGCCTGCGACGTGGACAGTTTGACGGCCGGTTTGTCCGCCGCCCACGCGGCCGTTCCCGTCCCCACGACCCCCACCGCCGCCATCGGGACCAGGACGAGCGCGAGCACCGCCACCAGCACCGAGATCCGCCTCACGTCACCGCTCCCGTCAACTCGCTTTCTCCGCACGGCGGTTCCTCCACCGGCGCCCGTGCCCCACGACGCCTCGACCGCCGTACGACGAGGAAGGCGCCCACTGCCGCGGCCCCGACCGAGACTCCGGACACCGCGCCCCAGGGCACGAACCGCACGGCCGTCGCGCCCTC
Source organism: Streptomyces sp. NPDC046862 (assembly GCF_040704615.1). Taxonomy (NCBI): domain Bacteria; kingdom Bacillati; phylum Actinomycetota; class Actinomycetes; order Kitasatosporales; family Streptomycetaceae; genus Streptomyces; species Streptomyces sp. NPDC046862. The sequence goes on from NZ_JBEYXP010000027.1 coordinate 56,747, forward strand.
GTCGCGTACCGCGCCGCCGTCCGCCGTGACCGTCAGCCGTACGTCCACCGCGTCCAGCACGGGCCGGCCGGGCCACGGTTCGCTGAGCCGCACGCGACGCCCCGGTGCCAGTTCGACCGGCAGGGTGCGGGGCGCCCGGTCGAGGTGGCGCCGCCCGAAGAGACCCTCGGCGCGCACCGCCAGGTTCGGAGTCAGGGTCGTGGTACCGCGATTGACCAGCTCGTACGAGATGCGCTCGCCGCGGACCGTGACGCGCTCGACGGTGAGTGCGGGCACCTTCGGCCCGCCGACCCGGAGCCGGAGCCGTACGGTCCGTGACCGGCCGTCCGAGGAGCGGGCGGTGAGGGTGTCGGCGTGGTCGCCCGGAGCGGCGCCGGCCGGGACGTTGACCGTGAACGGCACCTCCGCACGCGTACGGGCGGGCACGTCGACGGACAGCGCACGCGCCGGAGCGCCCGCACGCGCGAAGACCACCCAGTCGCCGCCTGTGAGCCGTACTCTGACTGGCTCGGCCGACGGATTGCGCACCGACACCGTGTCCTGGAGGACCGCTCCGGGAGCGCCCTCCGCGTAGAAGGACGGCCGCCCGCCGCCCGACGGCACGACGGACCACCCGTCGTCGGCCACGGCAACGGGCGCCGTGGCGGCCAGCAGGAGGGCGGCGAGAAACAGGACACGCATGGGCGGCTCCAGCGGTACGGGTCGTACGGCTCCGCGTGCCGGTCAGCGGCGTACGGTCTGGTTCCTGCGGGTCAGCCACAGCACGCCCGCCGCACCCGCGAGCAGGACGGTGCCGCCGAGGGTGCCGAGCGCGACGGCGGAGTCCTCGGGACCGGTCTGCGGGAGTTCGCTCCCCGACCCGCTGGAGCTGCCGGAGCCACCGGAGCCCGCAGACCCGCCGGAACCGACCGACGCGGAGACGCCCTGGCTCCCGCTCGACGACCCCGAACCCCCGCCGGCCGCGGTGACGTCGAGAGTGAGCGCCGGTCCGGGGTTGTTGCCGGGCGTGCAGGTCGTGGTCGTACCGAGCGCCTTGATGGTGAGCACACCCGGCGTGAAGGTGACCTTGCCGGTCTTCTTCGGGGTGTACGTGCCGCTCAGATCGCTGATCTTGATGGGTGTGTTGGCGGGGATGGCCTCCGCGTTGGCGGGACCACTCACGTTGAGCGTGCCGCTCTCGGCGCCGCCCAGCTTGATGGTGGCGCTCGGGTTCATCGAGCCCTTGCCCAGCTCCACCGGGCTGGACGAGACACCCTTCTGCCACGACATGGTGATCTTGTAGCCGCTGCCGCTCTTGACGCCCTTGACGTCGATCGGCGAGACGGCGGACTTGTCACCGATCGGCGTCTTGCAGTTGTACTTCACCTCCACGACGTCGGCCTGGGCCGCGGGGGCGGCCATCAGCACCGCCGAGCCGGCCAGTGCCGCGGCGAACGCGAGCGCGGCGGTTCGTTTCTGGTACGTCCGGTACGACACCTCGGGACCCCACATTCTGACGGAACATCAGATTGGCGCCTCAAGGTACGCCCAGCCCCTTGGAGAGGGAAGACAAAGTGTGTGCCGGTTTCATGGTGACGGGCGGGGTCTCATCGGGGCGCGGAAGTGCGCCCTGTCAGGGGCGGGGGTACGCCCGTCAGGAGCGCGGGGGTGCGCCCGTCAGGAGCGCGGAAGTGCGCCCGTCAGGAGCGCGGAAGTGCGCCCGCCAGGGGCGCGGGGAACTGCGCGACCAGCCACCGACGGGCCCGCAGACACAAGGCGACCTCAGCCCCGTCAGGGGCGCGGGGAACTGCGCGACCAGCCACGACGAACCCGCAACCGAAAGACACCCCGGACCAACCCATGGGCACGGCGACCCGCACGACCCGCCCCCACCAGACCCGCACCCCACCAAGCAACCGCCAGTCAGCCCAGGTCAACCCTGCGGAGCACCCGGCCCTCCGACCTCCGCCCACACCGTCTTCCCCGCGACCCCGGGCTTACGTATGACCCCCCAGTCCAGACACAGCCGCTGCACGATGAACATCCCGTGCCCCCCCGGCCGCCCCGCACGATGCGGAGTACGGGGCGCGGGCTGCCCCGACCCCCGGTCGGAGACCTCGATGCGAAGCACCTTGTTGTCGCAGGCGATCCACAGCTCGTCGGGCCCCTCGGCGTGCAGACAGGCGTTGGTGACCAGCTCGGAGACGACCAGCAGGACGTCCTCCGCCGCGGCCCGCTGGTCGGCGTTGTCGGCGGGCAACCAGCCCCACGCGTACAACGCCTGGCGGGTGAAGTCACGGGCGAGCGGTACGACCCCGCTCTCACCCTCGAAACTCATCCTGCGGGTCTGCCCCCCGACGGCGGGCGCGGAGACAGGCGCGGAGGCGGGCGCGCCCTCGGGCACGCCTTCCGCGATCGCACCCTCTCGGGACGCGCCCCCTCCGGACGCCCCGGAAGCGCCGCCGGCGCCCGGTTCCGGGCCGCGGTCGCCCGGCGAGTAAGGCCGGGTGGTGCTCATCAGCGCTTCACCTCACCGATTCACCAGTTCACGAATCAAGACTCAGTACGTGGATCCGGAGATCCCCCCGGATCCCCGCGGCGCACCCGCCGTTTTGGCTGCCGACATATTCAGGATGTCTCCTGCCCGACCGAACCGTCCGAACACCCACTTATTCGGCACGGTCGGTGTGACAGGAGTAACGCGCCGCTCACGCAAGGGCAGACGGGTCGCCGTCGCGAGCGGTCCGGCCGGTCCGGCGGGTGCGCCCGGCCGGGAGGCGAGCGACGGGTCTAGCCGCCCAGCGCGGCTTCGAGCGTCTCGTGGACGGTGAAGACGGCGTCTGCCCCAGTGATCTCGAACACCCTGGCCACCACCGGTTGCATGCCCGCGAGATGAACCCCGCCGCCGGCCGCTTCGGCCTTCAGACGGGTCCCCAGCAGGACATTGAGCCCGGTGGAATCACAGAACTCCAGGCGCGAGCAGTCGACAACCAGACGCGTGAACCCTTTGTCGAGGCATTCGTCGAGTGGTTCACGCAACAGATCGGCGGTGTGGTGATCCAGCTCACCCGCGGGGATCACGACGGCGCTGGCGCCCTCTTCCCGCACTTCGACAAGAAGCCGGCCCGACTGTGCGCTGCCGAGCGTCCCGCGGTCCATGCCGTCCCTCTCCCGACCGTCGTGGCTGTTGACTCGACATCGAACACTACGCCTTCCTCACGCTCTTCGACAGTCGAACAATCGCCCAGAGGTGGACATTTCGCTATAGACCGCACTTGCGGTGGAGTCGCGAAAACGGGTAGGGCTAGTAGGGACACAACCAACACGGCCGGCTTTGGAGGCGCCGCACACCGCAGTGCACGTATAGGCATCGGCGGCCATATGCCGAGAACGATGGAGGACACATGTCACCCCGGCTCGACGCATCGCATACCCAGAGGGCGACGTCGACACCCCCTCTGGAAGAAACTCAGGACGAGCTCGCCCACGAACTGACCGACGGGCTCGAGGGACTTCCGGAGATACCCCCGTACGACGAGGTGGGGCCGGTAGACGCACGGGCCCTGTCCAAGACTCTCTTCGAGCGGCTCGAATCCCTCGAGGAGGGCACGTACGAGTACTCGTACGTGCGCAACACCCTCGTCGAACTGAACCTCGCGCTCGTGAAGTTCGCCGCCTCCCGGTTCCGTTCCCGCAGCGAACCGATGGAGGACATCATCCAGGTCGGCACGATCGGCCTGATCAAGGCGATCGACCGCTTCGAACTCAGCCGTGGCGTCGAGTTCCCCACCTTCGCGATGCCGACCATCATCGGCGAGATCAAGCGCTTCTTCCGTGACACGAGCTGGTCGGTGCGCGTCCCGCGGAGACTGCAGGAGCTGCGCCTGGACCTGGCGAAGGCCGGCGACGAACTCGCCCAGAAGCTCGATCGTGCTCCGACAGTGGGAGAGCTGGCGGAGCGCTTGAGCCTCTCCAACGAAGAGGTCGTCGAGGGCATGGCGGCGTCGAACGCGTACACCGCCTCGTCGCTGGACGCACAGCCGGAGGAGGACGACTCCGAGGGCGCGCTGGCGGACCGGATCGGTTACGAGGACCACGGGCTCGAAGGCATCGAGTACGTCGAGTCGTTGAAGCCGCTGATCGCCGAACTCCCGCCGCGCGACCGGAAGATCCTGTCGCTGCGGTTCGTCGCCAACATGACGCAGTCCGAGATCGGGGACGAGCTCGGCATCTCCCAGATGCACGTGTCCCGGCTCCTGTCACGAACGCTCGTACGACTGCGCAGGGGTCTGACCGTCGAGGAGTGACCCTCCACCCACGTGAGTTCGCACGCCCGGTGTTCCGGCTTCGGCCGGGGCCCGGGCGTTCGCCGTACCGGGGGCCCCGATCGGTGGGTGCGAAAAAGTTCTGCCGTGCGTGCGGTGCCGTAAAGCCTGGTCCGGCGCGCAACCGCCCTGCCCCCGGGTGCTGTTACTCAGAGACACCCCTTTTCCCACTGGTCTCCTTCCATCACTATGGGCCCGCACGCCCGCCGGTACGCCGGCACGGTGGCGAGGAAGCCCACGGGGGGCTGGGAGGCAGGGGGAATGGCGCGCGGCGAACGGTACGACGGTGGCGCCGGGTCGGGGGACTCGGCAGGGGATCAGGCCGGGGATCGGGCAGAGGATCTGGCCGGGGACCATACGGGGGATCGGGCAGCGGACCGAGCAGGCGACCACGCAAGAGGTGCCCACGCAGGAGGCGCCCAGGCAAGGGGCGGTGACGAGTACGGCGTCCACGCCGCGATGCCCGACGACCGTCTCACCGACCTCCTCCGCGGCGACACCGCGGTCGCACAGCACGCTCTGGAGGAACTCCGGGCCCGCCACCGCGCCGCGGTCCTGGCATACGCCCGGCTCTACACGGCCGACGAACCGGCCGCCCGCCGGCTCACCGACCAGGCCTTCGTGTCGGCCGCCCACGAGACACTGCGCGGACTCGACCCGAAGAGCCCGTGGCGCCACCACCTGCTGCTCCTCACGGCCCGGGTGGCCGCCTCCTGGGCGTCGGACGACCGCGCCGTACATCTCACCCCGGGTCTGCTGTCCCATCTGAGCGAACCCGAACCCGAACCCGAACCCGCCCCCGGCTCCACCACCGAGCCACGGCTCCTCGCCGCCTTCCAGGCGCTGCCGACGCGGGTCCAGGGCCTGGTCTGGTACGGCGTCGTGGACGAGGAGCCCGACGAACGCACCGCCAGGTTCCTGGGCTGTACGCGCGAGGACGTGACGTACGGCGCGGAAGGGGCGTTCCAGGCCCTGCGCCACGCCGTGCTCGGCGCGCTCCTGGCCCGCTCGGCCGACCCGGACTGCCAGGACTTCCGGCGCCTCATCGAGGAGGCGGCCCGCCCCGACAACCCCCGCCACAGCCCCGACCTCCAGGACCACATGGCGACGTGCGGGCACTGCGCGGGCGCGTTCCGGGAGCTGTCCGCCCTGCGCGACACCCCGCGCACGGCGCTCGCGGAGGGGTTGCTGGCGTGGGGCGGCACGGCGTACGCAGGGGGCGGCCCGGCGTATGGCCTGGGCGGTCCGGCGGGTCCGGCGGGTCCGGCGGGTCCGGCGGGTCCGGCGGGTCCGGCGGGTCCGGCGGGTCCGGCGGGTCCGGCGGGTCCGGCGGGTCCGGCGGGGGCGCGTATCGCGGGCGCGCGTACGGATGGGGGTGGCGGTACGGCAGGTACGGCGTCCGCCGGCACCCGGTGGCCCGCACGGCTGCCCGTGCGCCGCCTCGCGCTCGCCTCCGCCGCGCTGGGTGTCGCGGTGGCACCGCTGCTGGTGTACCTGCTCACTTCGGGCGGCGCGGACCAGCAACAGGCCGCCGCCGCACAGCCGTCGACGCGTCCGCCCGCAACCTCGACACCGACGCCCGCTCCCAGCGCCACCCCCGCCGGCGAGTCGCCGACTCCGACGAGGAGCCCACGCCCGTCGAAGTCCCCCAGCCCCACGCCCACCCCGACCGCCACGAAGCCGAGACCGGCCCCGAAGCCGACCCCGACGAAGGACGAGCCCGGCCCGCCGAGCGGCACCTACGCCCAGGTCGTGAACGTCTCCACCGGCCTGTGCCTGGACATCCGCGGCGGCGAGCTGGAGAAGGGCACCGACGTCGTCACGGCCCGCTGTTCGTCCTCCCGCACCCAGTTCTGGCGCGTCGACACCGGCCGCGACGTCCTGCGGTCCTTCGCCGACCCCGACTACTGCCTCGACAGCCGCGGCTCCACGTCCCGGGGCGTCGGCATCTGGGAGTGCGTCTCGGTCGAGGGCCCCAACGGCCGCAACCTCCGCTTCACGGTCGACGCCGACGGCACCATCGCCCCGGCCGTCGCCCCCGGCCACGCGGTCACCCCGCTCGGCTCCGACACGCTGTTCCTGCTCCCGGACCAGGGGCGCGCGGAGCAGCGGTGGCGGGCGGGAGCGAAGGCCGGATGACCGGCCTCCGCACGGGCCCTATGTGCGCTATGTGACGGGCACCCCGCGCCGCCACACCTTCGACACCAGGGGCACTCCCGGGCGGTAGGCCAGGTGGACGTGGCTCGGGGCGTCGAGGAGGGCCAGGTCGGCGTGGGCGCCGGGGGTGAGGCGACCGACGTCCGTGCGGCGCAGGGCCGCCGCGCCGCCCGCCGTGGCCGACCACACCGCCTCGTCCGGCGTCATCCCCATGTCCCGTACGGCGAGGGCGACGCAGAACGGGACGGACGAGGTGAAGGACGAGCCCGGGTTGCAGTCGGTGGACAGGGCGACCGTGACACCCGCGTCGAGGAGGCGGCGGGCGTTCGGCCACTCGGCGCGGGTGGAGAACTCGGCGCCGGGGAGCAGGGTGGCGACCGTGTCGCTGTGCGCGAGGGCGTCGACGTCGTCGTCCGTCAGGTGGGTGCAGTGGTCGGCGCTGGCGGCGTCCAGTTCGACGGCGAGCCGGACGCCCGGGCCGTAGGTGAGCTGGTTGGCGTGGACGCGTGGGTGCAGGCCCTTCGCCTTGCCGGCCGTGAGGATCGCGCGCGCCTGGTCGCCGTCGAAGGCGCCCTTCTCGCAGAAGACGTCGATCCAGCGGGCGTACGGGGCGCAGGCGTCGAGCATCTCGCCGGTGACCAGGGCGACGTAGCCGGCCGGGTCCTCGGCGTAGTCGGGCGACACGATGTGCGCGCCGAGGTAGGTGACCTCGTCGGTGTGGGCGGCGGCGATACGCAGGGCGCGGGCCTCGTCCTCGACGGTGAGGCCGTAGCCGGACTTGGTCTCGAAGGTGGTCGTGCCCTGGCGGAGGGCCTCGGCGAGGTAGCGGGTGAGGTTCGCCTCCAACTCGGCGTCCGTCGCCGCGCGGGTGGCCGCGACCGTCGTACGGATGCCGCCCGCGCTGTAGCTGCGGCCGGACATCCGGGCGTTGAACTCCTGCGTGCGGTCGCCAGCGAAGACCAGGTGGGAGTGGGAGTCCACGAAGCCCGGGATCACCGCGCGGCCCTCGGCGTCGACCCGGTTGTCAGTGGCGGGTGCTTTGCTTGATTCACCGGTCCACGCGACGCGGTCGCCGTCGATGACGACGGCCGCGTCCTGGATCAGACCGAGGGGAGAGTTGTCACCGAGGGAGGGGTCGTTGGTGACCAGCGTGGCGATGTTGGTGATGACGGTGGTCGTGCCGTTGCTGCTGCTCATGGCGTCCTCGTGGGTGGTCGTCAGGCGCGGAGGGCTTCGACTGCCCGCGCGAGGGCTTGCGGCACATCCGGTACGAGCGCGTGGACCCCGTCGCGCACGACGTGCCGCCCCGCGACGACCGTGTGCCGTACGTCCGCTGCCGTCGCGGCGAATACGGCCGTCTCGGCGCCGAGCCGCGGCAGTGGCCCCGCTGTTCTGACCGAGTCGAGCGCGACCGTCGTGAGGTCGGCGAGCGCGCCGGGCTCGATGGTGCCCGCGCCCTCCCAGCCGAGGGCCGCGTGGCCGTCGGCCGAGGCCGCCCGCAGGAGGGCCGCCGCCGTCCAGTGACCTCGCGCGCGGGTGCGCAGGCGCTCGTTCAGCTCCATCGCGCGGGCCTCTTCGAGCAGGTCGATGACGGCGTGGCTGTCGGAGCCGAGGGAGAGCGGGGAGCCCTCGTTCTGCAGGGCGGACGCGGGACCGATGCCGTCGGCCAGGTCGCGCTCGGTGGTGGGGCACATGCAGGTGCCGGTGCCGCTGCCGCCGATGAGGGAGATGTCCTCGGCGGTGAGGTGGGTGTTGTGGACGCCGGTCGTGCGCGGTCCGAGGACGCCGTGCACGGCGAGCAGCTGCGTCGGCGTGCACCCGTGGGCCTCCAGGCAGGCATCGTTCTCGGCGGTCTGCTCGGACAGGTGCACATGCAGCGGGGCCCGCCGCTCCTCGGCCCAGCGGGCCACGGTCTCCAACTGGTCGGCGGGCACGGCCCGTACGGAGTGGATGGCCGCTCCGATCCGCGCGTGATCCCGTTCCTTGAGAACTGAACAGCGATCGGCCCACGCGTCCGCGTCGCCGTCGGAGAAGCGGCGCTGGTGGGTGTTGGGCTGTTGTCCGAAGCCGGAGGAGAGGTAGGCGGTGTCGAGGAGGGTGATGCGGATACCGGCTTCGGCGGCGGCCGCGATGAGGGCCTCGCCCATGGCGTTGGGGTCGGAGTAGGGGGTGCCGCCGGGGGCGTGGTGGACGTAGTGGAACTCCCCGACCGATGTGATGCCCGCCAGCGCCATCTCGGCGTACACGGCGCGGGCAAGGGCGTGGTAGGTGTCCGGGGTGAGCCGGTCGGCGGTGGCGTACATGACCTCGCGCCAGGTCCAGAAGGTGCCGGAGCCGACCTGGACGGTGCCGCGCAGGGCGCGGTGGAAGGCGTGCGAGTGGGCGTTCGCCAGCCCCGGGAGCGTCAGTCCGCGGAGGATCTCGGCACCCGGGGGCGGGGCTTCCTCACTGGTCCGAACGGCGGTGATACGGCCGTCCGCGACCTCGACGGCGACTCCCGGCTCGACGTGGGTGCCGAGCCATGCGTGCTCCAGCCAGTAGGTCTTCGGTGTCACCTGCAGGCCAGCCCTTCCAGTACGTCGGCGAGTGCGGTCACCCCGGCCACGCAGTCGTCCTCGGCGGCGTGCTCGGCCGGGGAGTGCGAGACACCCGTGGGGTTGCGCACGAACAGCATGGCGGTCGGGATGCTCCCGGACAGGATCCCGGCGTCGTGTCCGGCTCCGGTACCCAGGACGGGGACGGTGATGTCGGTGTCCTTGCCGAGGATGCGGGCGAGCTCGTCCCGCAGGGCGTGGTCGAACTCGACGACCGGGGTGAAGGACTCCCGGACGACGTCGAGGTCGATGCCCTGTGCCTCGGCGTACTCGCGGGCGGCCTTCTCGATGCCGCCGACGACGGTGTCGAGGGTGGCCTGGTCCTCGGCGCGGGAGTCGAGCCAGCCGCGGACCAGGGAGGGGACGGCGTTGACGCCGTTCGGTTCGACGGAGATCTTTCCGAAGGTGGCCACGGCACCGGCGAGTTCGGCCTCGCGGCGGGCGGCGAGCACGGTCTCGGCGTACGACAGCATCGGGTCCCGCCGGTCGACCAGCCGGGTGGTCCCCGCGTGGTTGGCCTCGCCCCGGAAGTCGAACCGCCACCGCCCGTGCGGCCAGATGGCGCTGGCGATGCCGACCGGGTCGCCGGACAGGTCCAGTGCCCGGCCCTGCTCGACGTGCAGCTCGACGAAGGCGCCGATGCGGGCGAGACGCTCGGGGTCGGCCCCGATGCCCTCGGGGTCGTAGCCGGCGGCCTCCATGGCCTTCGGCAGACTGACCCCGCCCCCGTCGGTGAGCCGATGCGCCTGCTCGACGCCGAGCTGCCCGGCGGCGAGCCGCGACCCGACACAGGCGAGCCCGAACCGGGCGCCCTCCTCGTCGCCGAAGTTGACGATGGCGAGGGGCTTGGTGAACCGCGCGTTCCTGCTCCGCAGTTCGTCGAGGGCGGCGAAGGACGACACGACCCCGAGGGGCCCGTCGAAGGCCCCGCCGTCGGGCACGGAGTCGAGATGAGACCCGGTGACGACGGCGCCCCCGGCCGCGGGATCCCCCAGCCAGGCCCACTGGTTGCCGTTCCGGTCGACCTCGTAGCTCAGCCCACGCGCCTCGGCCTGCTCCCGGAACCACGCCCGGCACTCGGCATCGGCCCCGGTCCAGGCGAAACGGCGGTAGCCGCCCGATGCGTGGTGCCGCCCGATGGGGGCCAGCTCACGCCACATCTCGTGGAAGGAACTGCCGCGCACGGGCTGTACAGGCTGCGAGCCATCGCCCCGTACAGGCTGCCCGCCTTCGCCCCGCACAGGCTGCCCGCCTTCGCCCCGCACAGGCTGCGGACCGTCGCTCCGCACAGGCTGTGGACCGTCGCCCCGCACAGGCTGTGGGCAGTCGTTCCGCGGAGCGGAACCGGTGGGCACAGCCGGACCCGCAGACGGCGACGAGACCTCGGCCCTCACCGGAGCGTTGCCGTTACCCCCGCCTTCGTTCTGGGTCACGCGTCGTCACCTTCGCGCATCGGCACCCGCACACCCCGCTCGCCGGCAACCGTTTCCGCGACGTCGTACCCGGCATCCACATGCCGGATGACCCCCATGCCCGGGTCGTTCGTCAGCACCCGCCGGATCTTCTCCCCACCGAGCTTCGTCCCGTCGGCCACCGTCACCTGCCCCGCGTGGATGGACCGCCCCATCCCGACCCCACCTCCGTGGTGAAGGGACACCCACGACGCGCCCGAGGCCACGTTGACCATGGCGTTGAGCAGCGGCCAGTCGGCGATCGCGTCGGAGCCGTCGAGCATGGCCTCGGTCTCGCGGTAGGGCGAGGCCACCGAGCCGCAGTCGAGGTGGTCCCGCCCGATGGCCAGCGGCGCGGCCAGCTCACCGCTCGCCACCATGTCGTTGAAGCGCTCACCGGCACGGTCCCGCTCCCCGTACCCCAGCCAGCAGATGCGCGCGGGAAGGCCCTGGAAGTGGACCCGCTCCCCGGCCATCTTGATCCAGCGGGCGAGGGACTCGTTCTCCGGGAAGAGGTCCAGGATCGCCTTGTCGGTCTTCGCGATGTCCGACGCCTCACCGGACAGGGCCGCCCAGCGGAAGGGGCCCTTGCCCTCGCAGAACAGCGGGCGGATGTAGGCGGGCACGAAGCCGGGGAAAGCGAACGCCCGCTCGTACCCGGCGAGTTGGGCCTCACCACGGATCGAGTTGCCGTAGTCGAAGACCTCCACGCCAGCGTCCATGAAGCCGACCATGGCCTCGACGTGCCGGGCCATCGACTCCCGCGCGCGAACCGTGAAGCCGGCGGGGTCCTTGGCCGCGTAGGAGGCCATGTCGTCGAAGTCGACGCCCAGCGGAAGGTACGCCAGCGGGTCGTGCGCCGAGGTCTGGTCGGTGACGATGTCCACGGGCGCGCCCTCGGCGAGCATGCGCGGCAGCAGCTCCGCCGCGTTGCCGAGCAGCCCGATGGACAGCGGCCGGCGGGCGTCTCGGGCCTCGACGGCGAGCTGGAGGGCGTGCTCCAGGGAGTCGGCCCGCACGTCCAGGTAGCGGTGCTCGATGCGGCGCTCGATCGCGCGCGGGTCGCAGTCGATGCAGATCGCGACGCCGTCGTTCATCGTCACGGCGAGCGGCTGGGCGCCGCCCATCCCGCCGAGCCCGGCCGTCAGCGTGATCGTCCCGGCGAGCGACCCGCCGAAGCGCTTGGCGGCGACGGCGGCGAAGGTCTCGTACGTGCCCTGCAGGATGCCCTGGGTGCCGATGTAGATCCACGAACCGGCGGTCATCTGCCCGTACATGGTGAGGCCGAGCTGTTCCAGCCTCCGGAACTCCTCCCAGTTGGCCCAGTCGCCCACCAGGTTGGAGTTGGCGATCAGCACGCGCGGCGCCCACTCGTGGGTCTGCATGACACCGACGGGACGGCCCGACTGCACGAGCATGGTCTCGTCCTGCTTCAGGGTCCGCAGGGTGCGCACCATCGCGTCGAAGGAGCGCCAGTCACGGGCTGCCTTCCCGGTGCCGCCATAGACGACGAGTTTGTCGGGGTGCTCGGCGACCTCGGGGTCGAGGTTGTTCTGCAGCATGCGCAGCGCGGCTTCCTGCTGCCATCCCAGGGCGCTCGTTTCCGTACCGCGGGGGGCTCGTACGGGGCGTGGTCCTGACACGGTCTGCCTCCTGGCGGTATGGCCGGCACGGCGCTCTGGCGGGCTACGGGCTGTTGCACTGCCTATTCACATCCTGAACCGCTGAATAGAACTAGTCAATACGACTTCACGCCAGCGGGGACGCGCGGCGGGTGTTTGGCTGGGCACACGGGACACTGGACAGACACCGGACACACGCCACGGCACACGCCAGGACAGACGGCAAGACGCACGGCAAGAAACACGCCGACGGGGGACACGATGGGGAACATGGAGCACGGATTCGCAGGCGGTGCCGACGAGAGGCGCACCGCACAAGAGGCCGAGACCATCAGCATGAAGCCCGGCACGGAGCGCGACATGGAGCACGGCGCGGAGCACGATGCCGAGCATGATGCCGAGCGCTCCGCGCGGCGGGACGAGGCGGTCCGCGCCGCCGTGGAGCAGGGGCTGGTGGGGCCGGGCAGCCCCGTCATCGGGCTCCTCGACGTCGCGGGCATCAGGGCGTCGGCGGCGGCGCTGCGGGCGGCGTTCGACGCGGTGACCGCGCCGGGCACCCCGGTCCTGCACGCGTTCGCGGTGAAGGCGACACCCCTCGTGCCCGTGCTGCGCCTGCTGCACGAGGCGGGCATCGGCGCGGAGGTGGCCAGCCCGGGAGAGCTGGCGCTCGCGCGGGCGGCGGGCATCACCCCGGCCCGGACGGTGCTCGACTCCCCGGCCAAGACCCCGGCCGAGCTGCGCGAGGCGCTGGCACTCGGCATCGCGGTCAACGCGGACAACCCCCAGGAACTCGATCGCATCGACACCCTGGTCCGCTCGGCGCCGACCCGCTCCCCCATCGGCATCCGGGTCAACCCGCAGGTCGGCGGCGGCACCATCGACGCGACGTCCACCGCCACGTCCACGTCGAAGTTCGGAGTGGCCCTCCAGGACGAGGGCGCCCGGGAGTGGGTCGTCCGCGCCTACGCGGAGCGCCCGTGGCTCACCCGGCTGCACGCGCACGCCGGCTCCCAGGGCGTTCCGCTCTCCCTGATGGCGCGGGGCCTGGAGGAGACGTACGTGCTCGCGGAGGAGATCAACCACCGCCTGGGGCGGCGCCAGATCGACACGATCGACATCGGCGGCGGTCTGCCGGTCAACTTCGGCTCGGACGCCACGACCCCGACGTTCACGCAGTACGCCCGTCTGCTGTCCGAGGCCGTGCCGGGACTGTTCGACGGGCGGTACGGCCTGGTCACCGAGTTCGGCCGGTCGCTGCTCGCGAAGCACGGCACGGTGGTCGCACGGGTGGAGTACGCCAAGCACGCGGGCGGCCGCCCCATCGCGGTCACCCACGCCGGGGTCCAGGTGGCGACCCGTACGGTCTACGCGCCGGCCTCCTGGCCCCTGCGCATCGCCGCGTACGACCCGAAGGGGCGCCCCAAGGAGGGGCCCGCCGTCGTCCAGGACATCGCCGGCCCCGCCTGCTTCTCCGGCGACCTGCTCGCCGAGGGCCAGTCCCTGCCGCTGCTCGACCAGGGCGACTACGCGGCCGCCCTGGACACGGGCGCGTACTACTTCGCCCACCACTACGCCTACAACTCCCTCCCCCGTCCCGCGATCCACGGCTTCGCGCCGGCCGGGCAGGGAGAGATCCGCTTCGCCCTCGTGCGGAAGGCGCAGACTCCGGCCGAGATCGTGGCCGAGTCGGGCGGCGACCACCCGAAGGCCCTCCTGGCCCTGTAGGCACCGCCGCCCCAGCCGCACGGCAGGGGCGCACGCGGCACTGACACACGCACCACCGGCGCACGCCGCACGGGCGCACACGGCGCCCCGTGCTTCAACACGTGCGCCCGCGGGCGCCGGCTTGACCTCCCGCACCGGGTACGGGGACGGCCAGCCGGCCCCATCACCGCAGTTCAGCGCACCTACCCCCGCACAGGCGCCAACGTCCCCCGAAACGGGGACAGTTGACCCACCTTAGTCACTCGGCGCATGTTCCACTGGAAAATGCCAGAACACTCACTCCTCGCGCACACGTTGCGTAGCTTCGTGGTCACTGAGCCGTACCCGAGGCGGGAGGGGAGCCACGGTGCCCGGAATCGACGAGTGTCTGGTGGAAGCCATGAGGCTGCCCGGTGCCCTGGGCGCCGCGGTGGTCGACTGGACCAGCGGCCTGGCGCTGGGCACGGTCGGTGACGCACCGGGCGGTGACCACGAGACGACCGCGGCCGAAGCGGCGGAGCTGGCCCGGCTCGCCGCCGAACACCGCGCGTTCGCGCCCGAGGGCGGCGCCGGCTGGGACGGCGAGGACCCACCTGTCGAGGACCTCATCGTCAGCAACCGGGACACCTACCACGTCCTGCGCTTCGTCCGGACGACCTTCGACAGCAGCGTCTTCCTCCACCTCTGGCTCGCCCGCGCCGACGGCAACCTCGCGCTCGCCCGCATCCGCCTGGGCGAGATGGCCGGACGGCTGGTGCTGGGATGACCGTGGTCAGCACACCGCGCACACCGCACACACCTCCGCCCGCGCTGCCCGTACGCCCGCGGCCTGTCGGCGGCCCCGCCCTGTCGCCCATGCTCCACCGTCTCGCCGCCGAGCGCGCCACCGGCGTCCTGCTCCGCGAGCGCGGCACGCTCTACCTCTGCGACGGCCAGGTCGTGCACGCCGAGAGCCCCGAGACCCCGGGCCTCGACGTGCTCCTCGCCACCGGCGGTGTCCTGGACGCCGAGGGGTGGCGGGAGGCGGTCGCTCAGGCGGGGGCGCGGCAGCGGGTCGGCCGGTATCTGGTCGACAGCGGCCGGGTCACCGAGGGCGCGCTGGAGCTGTGCCACACGGGGGCGCTGTTCGACGCGGCGTACTTCGTGCTCGGCCCGTCCAGCGCGCCCGCCCGCTTCCAGTACGGGGCGGCGCACTGGCTCGGCAAGGTGCGCCCCGTACCGGTGGCCGCGCTGGAGCGCGAGACCGTGCGCCGCCGCGAGCTGCTGCACCGCATCTGGCCCGACCCGGCGACGGACAGCGCGCCGCTGATACGGGCGGGGCGCAAGGCCGAGCCACCGGTCCCGGCCCGCCAGGAGGCCGTGCTGGACAAGGTGGACGGGGTACGCACGGCCGCGGACATAGCCCGGACTTTGGGCCGCCCGGCGTTCCACACCCTGGTCGACCTGCGCAGACTCGCCGCCGCCGGAATCGTCACCACGGCGCCGCTCCTCCCCGGCCGGCACGCCGCGGCCCCGGTGCCGGTGCCGGTGCCGACGGCACACCCGGCACCGCACCTGACACCACACCCGGCCGACGAGCCCGGCGCACCCCCGGAGCACACCGAACACGCAGACCCCACAGACCCCATAGACCCCACAGACCCCGCAGAACACCCCGCCCAAGCGGAACCCCCGAAGCACCCGCACCACCCGCACCACGCAGAGCCCACACAGAACCCCACCCCGGACCAGCGCCACCCGACCACCACCTCCCCCGACGCGCCACCACCCCTTCCCCGCACCACTCCCGACCCCGTGTCCGCCCTGCTCGCCATCCCCGCGGCGGACCCCGATGTCGCCCTGTTGCGTCGGCTCCGAGACGCCCTGGAGGCCCTGTGATCCGCGCGCTTCGACAGCGTGCCGAGAGGAGACTGCTCATGGCGGCGGAGGCCGAAGTCCTCGACGAACTCCGTCGGTTGCGGGCCCGTGTGCCCCAGCTGACCGGCGCGCTCGCGGCCAGCGTCGACGGCCTGGTCCTCGCCCAGGACACCCCCGGCGTGGAACCGGAGGGCGTGGCCGCGCTCACCGCGGCCGTCCTCGGCGTGGCCGTACGGATGACGGACGCCACCGGCCAGGGCGACTTCCGTGAACTGCTCGTCCGCGGCGAGCACGGCTACGTGGCGACGTACGCGGCGGGCTCCTCCACCGTGCTGACGCTGCTGGCCCAGGACCGGGTCAACGTCGGCCGACTGCACCTGGAGGGCCGCCGCGCAGGCACCCGTATCGGCGAACTGGTCGACGCCGCGGCGGCCCGCGCAGCCGAACCGCCGCTGAAGACCACGCCCAAGACCGCGTCCAAGGACACACCCAAGACCACCGCGGGCCCGGCCCCCACCCGGACGCGCACCACCCGGACCGTGCGGGCCACCGCCCGCCCGACTCCGAACACCGCAACCACCAGCGAGAGTTGAAAGGACCCACCACACCATGGCCAACACCGAGACCGCGCTGAAAGAGGCCCTCGCTTCCATCGAGGGCGCGACCGGAGCCGCCCTCGTCGACTACACCAGCGGCATGGCGCTGGGCACGATCGGCGGCAGCAAGGGCTTCGACCTGAACGTCGCGGCGGCCGGCAACACCGATGTCGTACGCGCCAAGCTGCGCACCATGGAGCACCTGGGGCTCAAGGGCGACATCGAGGACATCCTGATCAGCCTGAGCGACCAGTACCACCTGATCCGCCTGCTCACCGGCCGCGGCGGCAACGGACTGTTCCTCTACCTGGTGCTCGACGCCAAGCGGGCCAACCTGGCGATGGCCCGGCACCAGTTGAAGAGGATCGAGGCCGACCTGGAGGTCTGACAGACCCGGAGGTCCAGCGGACCGAGAACACGAAAGGCACGACGACGCGGCGGCGCGCCCCCACCCGGGGACGCGCCGCCCAGCCACGTCAGGGCGTGTCCCGGCCGGAAACCTCCGGTGAAGCTCTGAGAATGCCTGGGACACGCTTCCATGGCGCACGGCCGGGCAGAACATCCCCGGACGGGTCACCGATCGGGGGAGGTTCTCTTGTCCACCACCGAAACCACTACCGGGGCGTCGACGCCCGCCGAGGAGTCGGGCCTCAAGCGCGTCCTCGGCCCCAAGCTGCTGATCCTCTTCGTGATCGGCGACATCCTCGGCACCGGCATCTACGCGACCACCGGCAAGGTCGCCGGGAAGGTCGGGGGCGCGCTCTGGCTGCCGTTCGTCATCGGGTTCGTCGTGGCGATCCTGACGGCGGCCTCGTACGTGGAACTGGTCGGCAAGTATCCGAAGGCGGCGGGCGCGGCCCTCTACACCCAGAAGGCCTTCAAGCTGCCGTTCCTCACCTTCATCGTCGCGTTCATGGTGATGTGCTCGGGCCTGTCGTCCGCGAGCGCCGCGGCTCGCGCGTTCAGCGGTGACTACCTGGGCGAGCTGACGAACGACGCGCTGCCTCCCACCCTGATCGCGATCCTCTTCATCGTCCTCCTCGCCGCCCTGAACCTGCGGGGCGTCGCGGAGTCGGTCAAGGCGAACGTCGTCCTGACCCTCGTCGAGCTCACCGGCCTGCTGATCATCCTCACGATCGGCGCGTGGGCCGTCATCACGGGCGACGGGGAGCCGTCCCGTCTGACCGAGTTCGAGGCGAGCGGCACGGGGTACGCCCTGATCACGGGCGTTCTGGGCGCCACGGCCCTCGGTTTCTTCGCGTTCGTGGGCTTCGAGGACTCGGTGAACATGGCGGAGGAGACGAAGGACCCGGTCAGGACCTTCCCGCGGGCCATCTTCATCGGCGTGGCGGTCACGGGCACGATCTACGTCCTGGTCGCGCTGGTCTCGTCCCTCCTCGTCGACTACAAGACGCTGGAGGGCTCGAGCGGGCCCCTGCTGGAGGTCGTGAAGGCGGGCGGCGTGGAGTTCCCGCACAAGCTCTTCGCGCTGATCGCGCTCTTCGCGGTGACCAACTCGGCGCTCATCAACATCATGATGGCCTCCCGTCTCTGCTACGGCATGGCCAACGAGCGCATCCTGCCCCGTGGCATGGCCCGCGTCCTGCCCCATCGCCGCACGCCGGTCGTCGGCATCGTCTTCGTCACCCTGCTGGCCATCGGTCTGGTGTCCACGGGAGAGATCGAGGGCCTCGGCGACACCACCGCCTTCCTCCTGCTCTGTGTCTTCGCGGTGGTCAACATCTCGGTCCTGGTCCTGCGCCGCGACCGGGTGGACCACGCGCACTTCCGCACTCCCACGGTCCTGCCGGTCCTGGGCGCCATCACGGCCCTGATCCTCGCCAGCCCTCTCGCCGACCGTCCGGCCGACGTCTACATCCGGGCAGGCGTTCTCGTGGCCATCGGCATCGGCCTGTGGGCGGTGAACAAGCTGGTTCTCAAGGCGCGCGGCGAGTCCTGAGGCCCCCTCGGCGGCGACCCGGGGGTTTGCCTCACCCTCCGGGTCCGCCGATCGGTTGACGGCAAGTTCAACCTGACACCTCTGTCCGTCAACTGCCCTGGCCAGCAAGGCTTTTGGGCATGAACTCACACACTGTGCGCGTGGCCCGATGGAGCGCGCGGCACCCCTGGCGCGCGGTCGCCGGCTGGCTGGTGTTCGTGGTGCTGTGCCTGGTCGTGGGCGGGGCGGTCGGCACCAACAGCGCCAGAACGGCGGACTACCGCGTCGGCGAGGCGGGCCGCGCCGAGGCCATGGCGGCCGAGGACCACCTGGAACGCCGGTCCACCGAGCAGGTGCTGATCTCCGCCCGGTCGGACACCGTCAACAGACAGAACAGGAAGCACGAACAGGACGCCGAGGCGGCCGCGGGGGACCTCACCGCCCGGATGAGGTCCCTGCCCGAGGTCGCGGACGTGGCCGCCCCGCTGTGGTCCGGCGACGGCCGGATCCTCATGGTCGAGGTGGCACTGAAGGGCGAGGAGCGGGACGCCAAGGACAAGGTCGACGCGCTGACCGCCCAGACCGCCGCCGTCCAGAAGTCCCACCCGCGACTGCTGCTGGAGGAGACCGGATCGCCCTCCATCAGCAAGGGAGTGGACCAGCAGCGCGGCGACGATCTGGCGCTGTCGGAGATGATCACGCTGCCGGTCACCCTGGTGACGCTGCTCGTCGTGTTCGGTTCGGTCGTCATGGCCGCGGTGCCGCTGCTGCTCGCCCTGTCGTCGATCGCGGCGGCGGTGGGCCTGTCGATGGTGGTCTCGCACGTCTCCCCGGACGCCGGCGTCGGTACGAACGTCATCCTGATGATCGGCCTGGCGGTGGGCGTCGACTACACGCTCTTCTACCTGAAACGGGAGCGCGAGGAGCGGGCCCGCGCCGACGGCCGGCTGAGCACCGAGGCGCTGGTGGAGCTGGCGGCGGCCACGTCGGGCCGGGCGGTCGTGGTCTCGGGCCTGGCGGTCGTCGCCTCCACCGCGACCCTGTACCTGGCCTCCGACGTGATCTTCTCCTCGCTCGCCACCGGCACGATCGTGGTCGTCCTGGTCGCCGTGGCCAGCTCCCTGACGGCGCTGCCCGCGCTGCTGGCCGCCCTCGGGAAGCGGGCGGAACGCAGGGCACGGCGCCGGGCGGAGCGCGGCAAGCCGACCCGGCGCACGCGCCACGAGGGGCACCGTGAAGGGCTCCGCGAGGGGCTCCGCGAGGGGCGCGAGAGCGGTGGCGGCCGCGTCTGGACGGCACTGCTGCGGCCCGCAGCCCGGCACCCCCTCGCCACGCTCTGCGTCTCGGTCCTCGCCCTCCTCGCCCTCGTCCTTCCCCTTGCCGGGCTGAAGATCACCGAGATGAGCCGGGACACGCACTCCCGCGAGATCCCCGCGATGCGGGTCTACGACCGCCTCAACGAGGCGTTTCCCGAGCAGCGCGTCCAGCACGAGGTCGTCGTACGCGCCGACGCCTCACGCGCCGAGGAGGTCACCCGGGCACTGCGCAGGACCGCTGAACTCGCCGACGCCGACCCGCTGTTCACGGACTACTCACTGATCAGGACGTCCGACGACCACCGGATCAGCGTCCTACGGCTGAAGGTCCCGCACCTCGGCAACTCCGATCAGGCGTACGACTCCCTCGACCACCTGCGCGACGACTACCTGCCCGCCACCGTCGGCCGGGTCCGGGGCGCGGAGTACGGCGTCAGCGGCGACGTCGCCCGCTACGCCGACTATCCGGCCCACCAGAACGGCAAACTGCCCCTCGTCCTCGGGGCGTTGCTCCTGGTGACGTTCGCGATGACCGTGTACGCCTTCCGTTCCGTGGTGCTCGGCCTGATCGGCGTCGTACTGAACCTGCTGTCGGCCGCGGCCGCGCTCGGACTGCTCGTCCTCGTCTTCCAGGGGACCTGGGCGGAGGGGCTGCTGGGCTTCCACTCCACCGGCTCGATCGGATCGCGTGTCCCGCTCTTCCTCTTCGTGATCCTCTTCGGGCTGTCCATGGACTACCAGGTGTTCGTGGTCAGCCGGATCAGGGAGGCGGTGCTCGACGGGGTCCCCACACGGCAGGCGGTGCTCGACGGGATCCGCACGTCGGCGAGCGTGGTCACCAGTGCCGCGGTCGTGATGACGACCGTCTTCGTCAGCTTCGTCTTCCTGCACATCATCGAGATGAAGCAGATCGGCTTCGTCCTCGCGGCGGCCGTCCTGCTCGACGCCTTCGTCGTCCGGATCATGATCCTGCCGTCGGCCCTGCTCCTGCTCGGTGACGCGACCTGGTGGCCGTCACGTGCGACGCGACGGGCACCGGCCGCGCCGGGCCGGGCGGACCACAACTCGCCGGTGGTCGACGTACGTTGATCGGTATGACCGCTCTCGCCGGGCCCTCCGCCGACGCCTTCTGGGCCACGTCCCTGCGCCGCTGGAACGCGGTGTGCTGGGTGCTGTTCGCCGCGATGGCCGTCGGGCTCGCCGCCATGGACCAGCCCGACGGGAGCAGGTACGGGGCGCTCGCGCTGCTCGGCTGCGTCGTGCTCTGCTACGCGCTCCTCGACCGCTTCCCGGACAACCCCGTCGTACGGCCGCACGTCTACCTCTGCGTCCTGGTGCTCGCGCTGGGCGGGCTGGCGCTTCTGGGCAGCAGCTACGCGGCGCTGTTCATGGTGACGCTGCCGCACTACTGGATGTTCGGGCGCACCCCCAGGACGTCGATGGGGTTCCTGGGCCTTGCGGCGGCGGCGACCCTGGCGGGGACCTCGATCCGGCAGGGCTGGTCGCGGGAGTTCTTCAGCGAGACGCTGGTGTCCACCCTGATCGTCGTCGCCGTGGGGGTCCTGATCGGGCTGTGGGCGCACTCGGTGGTCGCGCAGAGCACCGAACGGGCCCGGCTGATCGTCGAGTTGGAGCGGATCCAGGCCGAGCTTTCCCAGGCGCACCAGCGTCAGGGCGCGGCGGACGAACGGGAGCGGATCGCCCGGGACATCCACGACACCCTCGCGCAGGGGTTCGCGTCGATCGTCGTGCTGGCGGAGGCGGCCCGGGCGGGACTCGCCTCCGATCCGGCACGCAGCGAACGACAGCTGCGCTCGATCGAGTCGACGGCCCGCGAGAACCTCGCCGAGGCACGGGAGCTGGTGGGCTCGGCACAGCGGCAGGGCGACGCGGCGGCCGGGTCCGTGGCTGGGACACTGCGCCGCGTCCTCGACCGCTTCGCGGAGGACACGGGGTCCACCGTGGACGCCGACCTGGCGGAGGTGGCGTGCGACCAGCAGACCCGGATCGCGCTGCTGCGCTGCACCCAGGAGTCGCTGGCCAACGTCCGCAAACACGCCCACGCGTCCACGGTCGGGGTGATCCTGACCCTCCGGCCGTACGGGGTGGTGGAGCTGGAGATCACCGACGACGGCACCGGTTTCGATCCGGAGGAGTCGACGGGCTTCGGCCTCGAAGGGATGCGCAGACGTCTGGCGGAACTGGGCGGCAGGCTGACGGTCACCAGCTCGGTCGGCGACGGCACGCGCGTCCTGGCGGTGATCCCGCTGGAGACGCCCGGCCCCACGGGGAAGGAGAGGGAGAGATGACCAGCGGACGGATCCGCGTCGTCGTCGTGGACGACCACACGGTGATGCGGGCGGGAGTGGTCGCCCTGCTCGCCGGTGAGGACGGCATCGAGATCGTCGGGGAGGCGGGGGACGGCAGGGCCGCCCTCGAGATCGTCGAACTCCACGACCCCGATGTCGCGCTGGTCGACCTGCGGATGCCGGTGCTCGACGGGGTGGGGACGACCGCCGAGATCGTCGCCCGGCACCCGCGCACCCGGGTCCTGATCCTCACGACGTACGACACCGACCAGGACATCGAGCGCGGGGTGGAGGCCGGCGCCATCGGCTATCTGCTCAAGGACACCACCCGCGAGCAGCTCGCCGACGCGATCCGGTCGGCGGCGCGCGGCGAGACCGTCCTCGCGCCCCGGGTGGCCGAGAAACTGATCGCGCGGATGCGGCGCCCGGCCCAGGACCCGCTGACCGCCCGCGAGACCGACGTTCTCAACGCGGTCGCCGACGGCCTCACCAACGCCGAGATCGGAAAACGTCTCGTCATCACCGAGGCCACGGTCAAGACCCACCTGCTGCGCCTGTTCGCCAAGCTGGACGTGAACGACCGGACGCGGGCGGTGGTGGTGGCCATGGAGAGGGGACTGCTGAGGAGGCCGTAGACGCCATCCAGCGCGGCTCCCCGGCACCTCCCAGCCCTTCCGGCGTTCGAGGAGTTGGGGGCCGGGGCGCCCCCCTAAACCCGCCCGGCCACCACCCGCCGCGCACCTCCGGGCGCCGCGTCCCCCGCGGCCACCCCGGTCGCCCGGTACCCCTTCACCCGCGTGCCCGCAGGCGCCCCGCCGCGCCCCGACAGCCAGTCGACCCGTACCCACAGCAGCGCGTCCCCGGACCGCTCGATCCGCCCGATCCACATCGCCTTCAGCCGCAGCCCCGCCCCCACACCGGCGACCAGCATGCCACCGGCCGCCGGCACGACGAACGCGCTCCCCAGTGCGGCCAGGAAGCTCAGCACCAGCCACCACCGGTGCCCGCGCCGCCAGTTCCGTACCGCCACCCACCGGTCCTGGAGCACGTCGTGCTTGCCCGCCCGGGAGGCCCCCCGGGCCAGCGTCCGGTACCGGTTCCGCCGCGCGCCGGACACCACGGCCACCGCCACCAGGAACAGGGCCGCCCCGGCCATGACCCCGATGCGCCGACCCGTCAGTCCCGGCACGAGCACGCCGATGCCCGCCGCGAGCACCCCGAGCCACCACAACGGCGTGGCCCCCGCTCGCACCACGACGGCCACCCGTGCCAGTCCCTGCCCTCCGCGCGTCACGTTCCGCCTCCTCGGCTTGTGAAGGTGTACGGCTACGCGGGGCACGCTAGCCAGCGAACGTGAGACCTCCCTGAGAACCGCTCACACCGCCGGCACCGCTCACTCCACGAACAGCCCCCGGGCGGCGGCCCGCGCGTCGAACTCCTCCAAGCGCGCCTGCGCGCCCGGCAGGTCGTCACACATCGCCTCCAGCAACACCCGCCCCAGCAGCATCGGCGAGCACGCGGTGTCGAAGGCGAGGCCCGTTCCCACGGCGGCGGGCAGCAGCAGGTCCGACACCTTGGCCACGGGCGCGAAGGCCGAGTCGGCCACCGTCACCACCGTGAGCCCGGACTGTTTCGCGTACGTCAGCCCGTCCACGACCTCCCGCGGGTGCCGCGGCAGCGCGAAGCACAGCAGCGCGCTCGCCCCGGCCGACACGGCGGCGTCGATCCGGTCGTGCAGCATGGTGCCGCCCTCGTTCAGCAGCCGTACGTCCGGATGGACCTTCGCCGCGAAGTACGAGAACCCGTACGCCTGGGCCGCGGCGGCCCGCAGCCCGAGCACCGGCAGCGGGCGCGAGGCCGCCAGCAGCCGCCCCGCCCGCTCCACCGGCCCCGGGTCCGCCAGCAGTTCCGCCAGGTGCCGCAGGTTCTCGATCTCGGCCTCGACGGCCTGCTGGTACTCGTTGTACGACGCCGTGTCGGCGGCCGGCTCCGCGGGCGTGACCTCGCGCAGGTGCCGCCGCAGCGCCGGGTAGCCGTCGAAGCCGAGGGCCACCGCGAACCGGGTGACGGACGGCTGGCTGACCCCGGCCAGCTCGGCCAGCTCCACGCTGGACAGGAACGGCACGTCCACGGCACGCCGCACCATGCTGTGCGCGATGCGCCGCTGTGTCGGCGTCAGCCGGTGCCCCTCGAAGAGCGCCTGAAGGCGCGCCGCAGGGCTGTCGGTCACGCTCATGACGAGCTTCCCCTCCCAAAGTCCCGACGGACGCCTCGAGCATCGGCGGCATCCGTCCCGATGTCCGTGAACCGGTCCAGCAGTGCGGCCGCCGCGCCCACGTCGTCCGTGAGCGGCCGGTCGGCCTGGTCCGCGTCGAGCACCGCCTCGGCCAGCTCCAGCGCCCGCCCGGCCGGCACCCCGGGATCGGGCCGCAGGTCGCGCTGGCGCAGGGCCCGCACGGCGGCGACGAGTTCGCAGCCGACGACGAGACGGTACGCATCGCACGACCGCAGCGTCTGCCGTGCGGCCAGCGAGGCGAAGCTGGCCTGTTCCTCGACGCCTCGGGAGAGTACAGCGTGGCCGAGCGACGCGGGCGCCGCGAAGGCCCGCAGATCTCCGAGGGCGGCCGCGGCGGCGTACTCCAGGATCATCACGCCCGAGGAGGCGGGCTCGTGATCGGCGAGGAAGGGGCGCAGCCGGGTGTGGGCGGGCTCGTTCAGGGTGGAGAGCCGGGACGTCGACAGCAGCGCCACCTGCATGACGGCGAGCCTGAAGTGGTCCAGTTCCACGGCCAGTTGGGCCTGGTAGAAGCCGCCGTGGTGGTACGCGGCCATGTCTTCGGGGCAGATCAGGGGGTTCTCGGCGGCGGCGTTGATCTCCACCTGCAGCACGCGTTCCAGCGCGTCCGCCGCGTCGAGCGCCGGCCCGTGGATCTGCGGCAGGCAGCGGAAGCCGTACGGGTCCTGAAGACGCCCCAGAGGTGGTGTCGGCCGGTCCTCGGCGCCGATCAACGTCCGCATGCGCCGGGCCACTTCGCGTGATCCCGGGTGTGGACGGGCGGCGTGCACGGGGGCCGCGTACGCCTCGTGCGAGCCGTCGACGGCGACCAGCGAGAGCGCGGCGACGACCTGTGTGGCGGCGAGCAGCCGGCGCAACTCGTGCAGGGCCAGCGCGGACTGACCGAGGGTGAGGGCGTTGCTGCTGATCAGGGCGAGCGCGTCGTTGTTGTCGAGCGGCTGCGGTTGGGGGGCGTCGTCTCCCCGCCAGGGGTGCTCCCCCGCCAGGGCGAGCCCCATCTGGGCGAGTGCGGCGATGTCGCCGGTGCCCACCGAACCGAACTCGTTGACCACGGGGTACGCGCCGCTCTCCAGCGCCTCGCACAGCGCCGTGACCACGCTGGGCCGCAGCCCGGCGCCGCCGGCGAGCAGCTGGTTGGCCCGTACGGCGAGCATGCTCCGCACCTCCCGCGCGGGCAGCTCCGCCCCGATCGCCCCCGCGTGGCTGCGCAGCAGCCGCAGCCCGTGCCCGGCGGCGGTCTCGGTCGGGACGTCCTCGGTCCGGTTGGCGCCCACGCCGGTGGAGCGGCCGTACACCCTGCCGGTCGCCGCGATCTGCCGGGCCGCGTCCCAGGACTCCTCCACGCGCTTCATCGCTTCCGCGTCGGGCACGGGCCGGGCGGCCCCGTCGGCGAGCCGTACGACGTCCTCGACACCGGCGCGACTGCCGTCCAGGACCACGATGCGGGCCGACACGGACCCCGGAGCGTCCACGATTCGAGACGACATCACTCGCAAACACCCCTTAAATCGGACAGATGATCTCACTTGGCGATCACATGTAACCAGCGATTAACGCCGAGGCGTTGACAACCTATTCACACACCTAGAACTCTGCATGACGTTATACAGGCCGGGCAAGGGACACCTCATGATCCAGTTCGACGCGGTCCACAAGCGCTTCCCGAACGGCACGACAGCGGTCCACGACCTCTCCCTGGAGATGCCCGAAGGCGGCGTGACCGTCCTCGTCGGGTCTTCGGGCTGCGGCAAGACGACCACCCTCCGCATGGTGAACCGTATGGTCGAGCCGACCTCGGGCACCGTCCGGGTCGGCGGCAAGGACGTCCTGCGGCAGGACGCCGCCGAACTGCGCCGCTCCATCGGTTACGTCATCCAGCAGTCGGGCCTCTTCCCGCACCGCACGGTCCTGGACAACATCGCCACCGTGCCGCTGCTGCTGGGCTGGGGCCGCCGCAAGGCCAGGGCGCGCGCGGCCGAGCTCCTCGAAACCGTCGGCCTGGCCGCGGACACGGGCAAGCGGTACCCGCACCAGCTCTCCGGCGGCCAGCAGCAGCGCGTCGGCGTGGCCCGGGCACTCGCCGCCGACCCGCCCGTCCTCCTCATGGACGAACCCTTCGGCGCCGTCGACCCCGTCGTCCGCACCCAGCTCCAGGACGAACTCCTGCGGCTGCAGAAGGAGCTGAACAAGACCATCGTCTTCGTCACCCACGACGTCGACGAGGCAGTCCGCCTCGGCGACCGGATCGCGATCTTCCGCACAGGCGGCCACCTCGTCCAGTGCGCACCCCCGGCCGAGCTCCTCGCCCGCCCGGCGGACGATTTCGTCAGGGACTTCCTCGGCTCCGAACGGGAGCTCAAGCTGCTGTCGCTGACCCCGATCGAGGACGTACCGCAGACGCCCGCCGCGCCCCTGCGCGCCGACGAGCCGGTCTCCGCCGTGTCCCGCTCCGACGGCCGCTGGCGGCTGGTCACCTCGGCCGAGGGCGGGCCGCTGGGCTGGCTCGACACGGACGCCCTGCCCGCCGGCGGCACCACCGGTGAGGCGCCCCTGCGTCCCGTCCGGGCCCTGGCCGACACCGACTCGCTCCTGTCCGCGCTGGGCGAGACCATCGCCTCGCCGAGCGGGTTCGTCGTCCGCGTCGACGCGGACGGCGCGGTCACCGGCCTCACCGCCCGCGAGGAGATCCACGCCCGCGCGAGCGCCGCACACACCGCGGCCGGTTCCGCCGACTCTGTTCCCGCCGCGGCCACCGTCACGGCCACCGCCACGGAGCTCACCTCATGACCATCGACTGGTCGTGGATCGGCGACCACACCGACGACCTGACGACCCTCTCCGTCTCCCACCTCCAGGCCGCCCTGACCGCCGTCCTCTTCGGGCTGCTGATCTCGCTCCCCCTGGCCGTGATCGCACACCGGATCCGCCCGTTGCGCGGACTGCTCCTCGGCCTGTCCAACGTCCTCTTCACGATCCCGTCGATCGCGATCTTCGTGCTGCTCCTGCCGGTGAGCGGACTGACCCGCACCACGACCGTCATCGGCCTGACGATCTACACCCTGGTCGTCCTGCTCCGGAACACGGTCGAGGGCCTCGACTCCGTGCCCGCGAAGACGAAGGAGGCCGCGAAGGCCATGGGCACCCGACCCCTGCGCACCCTCCTCACCGTCGAACTGCCCCTCGCCCTCCCGGTGATCATGGCGGGCGTACGGATCGCGACGGTCATGTCGATCTCGCTGGTCTCGGTCGCCACGTACATCGGCGACGGCGGACTCGGCCAGCTCTTCACCGACGGCTTCCAGCGCGACTTCCCGACCCCGGTGATCGCCGGCGTGGTCCTCACGCTCCTGCTGGCCCTGGTGGCCGACGCAGCTCTGGTCGCCATCCAGTACGTCCTCACTCCGTGGACCCGGAAGCGGGGTGCCTGACACCGTGTTCGAACTCTTCAAGAACCTCGGTACGTGGCTGACCAGCGGCGCGCAGTGGTCCGGCCCCGACGGCATCGCCCATCGCCTGGCCGAACACCTCCAGTACTCGCTCCTCGCGACCCTCATCGCGGCGGCCATCGGTCTCCCGCTCGGCCTGCTCATCGGCCACACCGGCAAGGGCGCCTTCCTCGCCATCAACCTCGCCTCGTTCGGCCGTGCCCTGCCGACCGTCGGCCTGGTCGTCCTGGTGTTCCTGGCCAGCGGCCTGTCGATGTGGCCGGTCTACGTCGCCCTGGTCGCCCTGGCGGTCCCCGCGATCGTCACCAACACCTACGCGGGCATGACCGCGGTCGACCCGGACGTGAAGGACGCGGCCCGCGGCCAGGGCATGCGCGCCCACCAGGTCCTCCTCCAGGTCGAACTCCCCCTCGCCCTGCCCCTGATCATGACGGGCCTGCGCCTGGCCCTGATCCAGGTGGTGGCCACGGCCACGATCGCCGCGTACGTCTCCTTCGGCGGCCTGGGCCGCTACGTCTTCGACGGCCTGGCCCAGCGCGACCTCGTGCAGGTGCTCGGCGGCGCGGTCCTCGTGGCCGTGGTCGCCGTGGTCCTCGACCTGGCCCTCTCCGGCCTCCAGCGCTTCCTCTTCCGCCACCGCACTGCCTAGGGAACCGAGACATGAATCGTCGTACGCTCCTCGGCGGCCTCCTCGCCGCCGCCTCCGTGCCCGCCCTCTCCGCGTGCAGCAGCGGCATAACGTCCCTCGAAGGCCAGGGCAACGTCGGCGGCGGCTCCGGCTCCAGCAAGGGCGGCGTCACCATCGGCACCGCCAACTTCACCGAGAACCAGGTCCTCGGCTACCTCTACGCGGCCGTCCTGGAAGCGGCCGGCGTGAAGACCACCGTCCGCCCCAACCTCGGCACCCGCGAGATCCTCATCCCCGCGCTCAAGGGCGGCGACATCGACCTGCTCCCCGAGTACCAGGGCGCCCTGCTCCACTACCTCGACCCGAAGTCGACGGCCACGGAGGAGGGCGAGATGCAGAACGCCCTCACCATCGTGCTCCCCGCCGGCCTCCAGGTGCTGCCGTACGGCATGGCGGAGGACTCCGACGCCTTCGTCGTCACCCAGGAGACCGCGGACAAGTACGGCTTGAGGACGCTCGCCGACCTCGCCAAGCAGAACGGCAAGCTGGTCCTCGGCGCGGCGGCCGAGGTGAAGACCCGCCAGGTCGGTGTGGTCGGCCTCAAGGAGGTGTACGGGGTGGAGTTCAAGGAGTTCAAGTCGCTCGACTCCTCCGGTCCTCTGGTCAAGGGCGCCCTGAAGAAGGGCGACGTGGACGTGGCGAACCTCTTCACCACCGACACCGACATCCAGTCCAACGACTGGGTGGTCCTCGCCGACCCGAAGAACCTCATCCCCGGCCAGCACGTCGTCCCCCTGATCGCCGACCGCAAGGCCGACACCCGGGTCCGCAGGGCCCTCGCCGAACTCGGCAACGTCCTGACCACGAAGGACCTCACCGAGCTCAACCGCCAGGTGGACAAGGACAAGAAGGACCCGGAGGACGTGGCGAACGCGTACGCGAAGGACAAGGGACTCACGAAGTGAGCCCGACGGATCCCGGTGGGGCTCCTGACGGGGTTCCCGGTGGCTCCCTCCCGTCCCACACGGGGGCTAACCCCAGTGCGGCGGGCCCACCGGCTCCCTAACGTGGAGTCCATGACGGGATGGGAGACCACCATGGACACTCGGGACGCCGACCTGAAGAAGGAACTCAACGCCACCCTGCAGGCCCGCAGGGAACTCGGTGAGGAGTACGACTCGGCGCTGGTCGACTCGTTCCTCGAGAAGGTCGACCAGCGCCTCGACGGCGTGGTGGAGCGCCGGGTGCGGCGCCAGTTGGCCGAACAGCAGATGGTCGTGGCCCGCGGCGCCCGTTCACCGCAGCAGTCCACCGACTCCTGGGGTGAGCGCTTCGGCTTCGGGATCGTCTCCCTCGTCCTGGCGATCCCGCTGTCGGCCATCGGCGGCGGCGTGGCTCACCTGCCGGGCCTGCTGGTGGCCTGGGCGGGCATCGTCGGCGTCAACGGAGCCTGGGCCTTCCGCAACAGCCCTGGGTTCGGCCGCCGGGGGAAGAAGTCGGCGGACTCGGACTGGGCGGAGTAGCTGTGCGCGGGGACCGCCGCACCCCCGTTGACGGGGGGCGGGACGACGGCGGTCCCCGCGAGGGACGCGGGCCGGGTCAGGGCCGGGCTTGCGCGTCCGTGGCGTCCATGGAGGTCCGGGAGCCGCTCCGGAGGTCCTTGGCGCCGTTTGGGCGTCGGCCGGGGCGGGGAGCCGCTCCCGCCCTGCCGACACCCCTAATGTGCCGGACCCGTGTTAAGCGTGTGCTGCGCGAACGTGTCGCGCTCGTACCACTTCCGCGAAGTTCTACGCGGGCAGACACTTGACACGCGGACAGACCAGCCCTCACCCGGGCGAACCGGATGAACCGTCAGCCACGGCCCCTACGGCTTGACGCCCCCCTTGGCGAGGAACGCCAGCAGGTCCTGCCGGCTCACGACCCCGGTCGGCTTGCCCTCGACGAGGACGATCGCCGCGTCGGCACCGCCCAGCACCGACATCAGGTCCGCCACCGGCTCACCGGAACCGACCTGCGGCAGCGGCGCCGACATGTGCTTCTCCAACGGGTCGTCGAGTGACGCCCGCTTGGTGAACAGCGCGTCGAGCAGTTCCCGCTCGACCACGGACCCCACGACCTCCGCGGCCATCACGTCCGGGTGACCGGCTCCCGGCTTCACGATCGGCATCTGCGAGACGCCGTACTCCCGGAGCACGTCGATGGCCTGACCGACCGTCTCGTCCGGGTGCATGTGGACGAGCGAGGGGATGGAACCGCCCTCCTTGTCGTCCAGGACGTCACCGACGCGCGCGCTCGGGCCCTCGTCCTCCAGGAACCCGTAGTCGGCCATCCACTCGTCGTTGAAGATCTTGCTGAGGTACCCGCGCCCGCTGTCGGGCAGCAGCACGACCACGACGTCGTCCGGGCCGAGCCGCTCGGCGACGTGCAGCGCGGCGACGACGGCCATGCCGCACGAACCACCCACCAGCAGGCCCTCCTCCTTGGCGAGCCGCCGGGTCATCTGGAAGGAGTCCTTGTCGGACACGGCGACGATCTCGTCGGCGACGGTCCGGTCGTACGCGGTCGGCCAGAAGTCCTCGCCGACGCCCTCCACGAGATACGGCCGCCCGGACCCGCCGGAGTACACGGACCCCTCGGGGTCGGCGCCGACGACCCGCACCGTGCCGTCACTGACGTCCTTCAGGTACCGCCCGGTGCCGGAGATGGTCCCGCCGGTGCCGACCCCCGCCACGAAGTGCGTGATCCTCCCCTCCGTCTGCTCCCACAGCTCGGGGCCCGTGGAGTGGTAGTGGGAGAGCGGGTTGTGGGGGTTGGAGTACTGGTCGGGCTTCCACGCGCCCGGCGTCTCGCGCACCAGCCGGTCCGAGACGTTGTAGTACGAGTCGGGGTGCTCGGGGTCCACGGCCGTCGGGCACACGACGACCTCGGCGCCGTAGGCCCGCAGCACGTTGATCTTGTCGGTGCTCACCTTGTCGGGGCACACGAAGATGCACTTGTACCCCTTCTGCTGCGCCACGATGGCCAGCCCCACACCGGTGTTCCCGCTGGTCGGCTCGACGATCGTGCCGCCCGGCTTCAGCTCGCCGCTCTTCTCCGCCGCCTCGATCATGCGCAGGGCGATGCGGTCCTTCACGGAACCGCCGGGATTGAAGTACTCCACCTTGGCCAGGACGGTCGCCTGGATGCCCGTGGTCACGCTGTTGAGCCTCACCAGCGGGGTGTTGCCGACGAGACTGATCATCGAGTCGTGAAATTGCACCGTTGTCTCCGGAGCTGCAAATAAGGACAGGTTGTATGGTTCCGCCAGCGTAAGCCCCCCAGGCGTCCGTTAACGCGCTGTTGAGATTGGCCCACGCCCTGTACGGGGCATGGAGGGGGTGTACGGCTAGGAGGAGGTGGCGTCGACGCATGACGAGCATGTCGAGGGCGCGAGTGGCCCGGCGCATCGCCGCGGGCGCGGCGTACGGCGGCGGTGGGATCGGGCTGCTGGGCGCGGCGACCGTGGGGGTACTGGTGGCCGAGGCGCAGATGGCCAAGCGGATCGTGGGCAACGGCCACAGTCCGCACCCGCCCAGCGCGGAGGGGCTGTACGGACGCGCGTACGAAACCCCTGACGATCCGCCGATCCTCCTCACCATGCTCGGTGATTCCACGGCGGCCGGACAGGGCGTGCACCGGGCACGTCAGACTCCGGGTGCCCTGCTGGCCTCGGGGCTGGCGGCGGTCGCGGAACGGCCGGTGCGGTTGCGGAACGTGGCCCTGCCCGGCGCCCAGTCGGACGACCTGGACCGCCAGGTGTCGCTGGTCCTGACGGAGTCGGACCAGGTCCCCGACGTCTGCGTCATCATGATCGGCGCGAACGACGTCACCCACCGGATGCCGCCGACCCGCTCGGTCCGCCATCTCTCGAGCGCCGTCCGGCGCCTGCGCACGGCGGGCGCGGAGGTGGTCGTGGGCACCTGTCCCGACCTGGGCACGATCGAGCCGGTCCAGCAGCCGTTGCGCTGGCTGGCACGCAGGGCCTCCCGTCAACTGGCCGCCGCCCAGACGATCGGCACGGTCGAGCAGGGCGGGCGAACCGTTTCGCTGGGCGACCTGCTGGGACCGGAGTTCGCGGCGAACCCGCGCGAGCTCTTCGGCCCCGACAACTACCACCCCTCCGCCGAGGGCTACGCGACGGCGGCGATGGCCGTCCTGCCCACGGTGTGTGCCACGCTGGGCCTGTGGCCGTCGGAGGAGGAGCGGCCGGACGCGTTCCGCCGCGAGGGGTTCCTGCCCGTGGCCCGGGCCGCGGCGGAGGCCGCGTCGGAGCCGGGCACGGAGGTCGCGGCGGCGATGCCCACCGGTCCGCGGGGTCCGTGGGCCCTGCTCAAGCGCCGCCGCCGGCGGCGCGTGCCCGCCACGGATCCGGTGCCGGCGCCGACTGCGGAGCCGTCCACGTAGCGCTCCACGCGTGGCTGCCGTACGAATAGCCCCTTGGCGTCGTACGGCGGCCGCTGGCCGTCTTGGGCTGGTCGCGCAGTTCCTCGCGCCCCTCCGAGGGGGCTGCGCCCCCACATCGGCCCCTCCGGCGTTCGAGGAGCGGGGGTTCGGGGGCTGGCCCCCGAATGCGGGAGTAGGGGCGGCGGGGGCGAGGAAAGCAAGCGCTTAGAAAAATGCGGCCGGAGTCACACGGCGATGCCCGTGACCCCGACCATACGTACGGGTAACTTCCCCAACAGCCCTGCCCCGTACATACGAATGCCAATGGAGCCGTGATGCCCGAAGCCGTCATCGTCTCAGCCGCCCGCTCCCCCATCGGCCGCGCTTTCAAGGGCTCCCTGAAGGACCTGCGCCCCGACGACATCACCGCCACGATCATCCAGGCCGCCCTCGACAAGGTCCCCGCTCTGGACCCGAGGGACATCGACGACCTGATGCTCGGCTGCGGCCTCCCCGGCGGCGAGCAGGGCCACAACCTCGGCCGCATCGTCGCCGTACAGATGGGCATGGACCACCTCCCGGGCTGCACCATCACCCGCTACTGTTCCTCCTCGCTCCAGACGTCCCGCATGGCCCTGCACGCCATCAAGGCGGGCGAGGGCGACGTCTTCATCTCGGCGGGCGTCGAGATGGTGTCCCGCAGCGTGAAGGGCAGCTCCGACGGCATGCCCGACACCCACAACCCGCTCTTCGCCGACGCCGAGGCCCGCACCGCCCAGGTCGCCGAGTCCGAGGGCGCCGGCTGGCACGACCCGCGCGAGGACGGCCTGCTCCCCGACCCGTACATCGCGATGGGCCAGACCGCCGAGAACCTGGCCCGCTCCTGGGGCGTCACCCGCCAGGACATGGACGAGTTCGGCGTCCGCTCGCAGAACCTCGCCGAGGAGGCCATCAAGAAGGGCTTCTGGGAGCGCGAGATCACCCCGGTGACGCTTCCCGACGGCACGGTGGTGAGCAAGGACGACGGCCCCCGCCCGGGCGTCACCCTGGAGGCGGTCCAGGGCCTCAAGCCGGTCTTCCGCCCGGACGGACTGGTCACGGCCGGCAACTGCTGCCCCCTGAACGACGGCGCCGCCGCCCTCGTGATCATGTCCGACACGAAGGCGCGCGAGCTCGGCCTGACCCCGCTCGCCCGGATCGTCTCCACGGGCGTCTCGGGCCTCTCCCCCGAGATCATGGGCTACGGCCCGGTCGAGGCCAGCAGGCAGGCCCTGTCCCGCGCGGGCCTCACCATCGGCGACATCGACCTGGTCGAGATCAACGAGGCCTTCGCCGCCCAGGTGATCCCGTCCTACCGCGACCTGGACATCCCGCTGGACAAGCTGAACGTGAACGGCGGCGCCATCGCCGTCGGCCACCCCTTCGGCATGACCGGCGCCCGCATCACCGGCACGCTGATCAATTCGCTCCAGTTCCACGACAAGCAGTTCGGCCTGGAGACGATGTGCGTCGGCGGCGGCCAGGGCATGGCGATGGTCATCGAGCGCCTCAGCTGAGACCGCCCCGCCGAGCCCGTTCGGCCCCCCTGGTCGAACCCCTCGGTCACCCCCGCTGAACCCAGCGTGAGCCTTTGGCCCGGGACCTCGGCACCACCGAGGTTCCGGGTCATTTTGTAACCCAATCTCCCCCAGGATGTGACCTATCTCCCTCGGAAGAGTGATTCAGCAGGTCAGAGCCGTTTCGTAGGCAAACATCAGAGCAGGCTCCCTGTCCGTTTCGTGACGTTACGCACTGACAGCGGGTTAGTCCGCCCTTCAAGCTGATGTAGGAAGTCGGGGGTCGACTTTGAACCGGGAGTACATCAGTGAGCGCCATGCCGATTGCTCTGCTGCTCACCACCGCCGCCGCCACGGCCGTGGGCGTCGTCGTGCTGCGCAGCCTGCGGGGCCTGCGCCGAGAGGTCGCGGCCCTGCACACCGAGCTCGTCGAGAGCCGTGCCGCGAGCGCGCGGCCCGTCGTACCCGCCGCCCGCCCCGCCTCCGACACGGACGAGATACGCGCTGCCGTGGCCGAGGCGCTCGCGGAGGAGCGGGAGCGGGAGCTGGCCGAGGCCAGGGCGTTCTGGGCCGCCCAGGAGGCGCGTGACGCCTCCGACGCACCCTCCTCCCTGCTGGGCCTCCACGACAGCGAGCCATACATGCCGCGCCAGTCGGACTTCGCGGGCCTGGAGCACCTGGAGCCGGTGCCCGAGCCGAGCATGGAGGGCGACGAGTTCCCGGGCGACTCCCCGGAGCTGGCCGCGGCCCGCCGCCGTCACCCCTCCCACCCCGACTTCGTGCCGACCCCGTCGCCGGTCGTGAACGACCACGAGCGCACGGTTTCCTGCCTGGAGGAGCTCGCCTCCTCCCGCACCGAACTGGCCGACGTCCGCCCGGGCCCGCTGGGCACCCTCGACGTGTACGTCTTCGCCGACGGCACGACCCTGTGCATGACCCCGGGCCACCGCGAGACCGCCGAGCGTTTGGCCTCGGCCCTGCGCACCGGCCACACCCCCGTCCTCCTGGGCGGATCGGGCGTCTCGGGCGCCTACACGCTGACGTTCCAGTGCGGCGAGGAGAACGTCTACATCCTGGCGGACAGGGTCATCGCGTCGCTGTAGAGCACGCCCCAGGGCAGCGGGGACGGCCCGTGCTTTTTAGGGGCGCGGGGCTGTGACATCATGCGGCTCCGCCGCGTGGGCGCGAGCAACCACAGACAACCCGCACCCGCAAACACGGCAGGCGCCCTACGGCGAACAGGCGCCCCGGCCACTCACACTCCGGCCCGCTTCTGCGCCTCCTCCACCAGCCCCACCGCCTCCACCAGCTCATCCTCACTTCGCAGCGCAACCGCGAGATCGTTCCCGGCGACCATGATCTGATCGGCCGCCGCGAACATCCCCGCGTCCGGCATCTCCCGCGGCGGCGAGTCCGGCTCATCCAACCGCTGGGCACGCAGTGCCAATTCCCTGGCCAGCGCCAATGCCTCAGCGGCAGCGCCCCGCTGCAGCCGGCTCTGGGGAGCAGCCCTCAAACGATCGGCGAAGTGGTCCACCGCACGGGTCAGAGGCGTCGTATCAAGCACGCCGCGAGACTACGCGTCCCCACAGGAGTGTTGCCAACACGCCGACGCTCAGGCACCGTGACCTGAAGGACCGGCTTACATCCCAGCGTCCGGAGGCGCCGATGTCCCAAGTCTTCTCCGAGGAGACCCATCGCAATCTGCTCGCCCGCATCCCCCACTGCACCGGTCGTGAAGTCACCGACTGGCTTCGCGCCGTCGACGAAGGCCCGGCTCTCTTCAACTTCGAGGAGAAGGTCAGCTGGCTCCGGCACGAGCACAACCTCGCGTACGGCCACGCCAAGGCGATCATCCACGAGTACGACCTGAGGAGGGCCGCGCGGAAACTGCTCTGAGCGCGCTCCACCAGCGTGCCGGGCACCGGACAAGACGAAGGGCCCCGGGAGTACCACTCCCGGGGCCCTTCGCTGCACTGCACTGCGGGGCGGATGATCAGTCGTCGCCGCTGAAGATGGCGACCAGCCGCAGCATCTCGATGTAGATCCACACGAGGGTCATGGTCAGGCCGAACGCGGCCAGCCAGGCCTCCTCACGCGGGGCACCGTAGGCGATGCCGTCCTCGATCTGCTTGAAGTCGAGGGTCAGGAAGAAGGCACCCAGCAGGATCGCGAAGATGCCGACGATCGCGCCGAGCGGACCCATGCTGCGCAGACCGCCGTCCTCGGCGACGCCGAACACGACCAGCAGCAGGTTGACCGCCATCACCAGCACGAAGGCGATGGCGATGGTCATGCCGATGCGTGCGTACCGCGCGGTGACGCGGATCCAGCCCGCCTTGTAGACCAGCAGGGTGGCGCCGGAGACCGCCATCGTGCCGAGCACCGCCTGGAAGGGCGCGCCGGACCACTGCGTGTTGAACATCTCGCTGAGCACGCCGAGGAAGACACCCTCGAAGGCGGCGTACGACAGGATCAGCGCGGGCGAGGCCTTGCGCTTGAAGCTCTGCACGAGGGCGAGGACCATCGCGACGAGCGCGGCGCCGATGGCCAGGCCGTAACTGCCGGGCGACACCGGCAGGAGGGCCCACGCCAGGATGGCGCCGACGACGACCGTGCCGAGCGTCATGGCCGAGCGGACGACGACGTCGTCCATCGTCATGGCGCCGGTGCGGGCCGGGGCCTGCGGCGGGGCGCCGTGCTGCGCGTCCTGCTGGGCGTAAGGGTTCGTCGCGTAGGGGTTGCCGCCCTGCTGGGCGTAGGGGTTGCCCTGGGTGCCGACAGCTGCTCCCCCGGCCTGCGGCGCGGTGTTGAAGCCCGCGTAGCCGTTGTCGCGGCTGAACCCCCGTCGCGAGAAGACCGGGTTGCTGCTCCTCATTTCACTCCTCCATGGCCACCCTGCGTGGCCTTGGGCTCAAGAGTAATAGGTAGGCAAAGGATTGACCCTAGTGCTTGGGGAGGATCTTTCCCTCGTCGTGACGCGAAACACGCTACGCGTCAGCGTGATTCCCCACATCGGCGGCCCTCATCCATGACCAACCCGGTACAGGTCCGGAACCATCCGGAGATCAACGAACCGGACGAGCGGACAGAAGGGCCGTCATCCGTCGCGCCGACTCCGACACCCCGCCTCCGATGCCGTGACATCTCACCCGTACCCCCGGATGGGCCGCGATGGGGCCTTGGGGATTTTTGTTCGGTGATGGTCGGTGGTGCCCGGAACCGGACTTGAACCGGTACGCCCGCGAGGGGCAGCGAGGTTTAAGCTCGCCGTGTCTGCATTCCACCATCCGGGCAGGCCATGGGCTCCGCATCGAGGTTCCGAGCCTATCGGGACCCATCCCCCGAACAGCGGAAGAGCGGACCGATGTTGTCTTATTTTATTGACGTCTGAGGGTGCATCAGCACTCGGTACACGCCATCCGCACTTGCCAGTAGCCTTTCGGGCCACCTGACCCCTCGTATGCGGAATGACGGAATTTCACCGCCCGAACGAGGGGCCTCCACAACGCCGCCGTGCTGACGCGGTGACTCGTGTCGCCCTAGGGGCCGCCCGTCATCCCCAGGTATGACACGGCGTCGGCCCGTCCGCCCTCAGACTGCCCCCGGAACGGGAACAGCGGCTGACTACATGGCATGCGTCGGCTCGGACGATGGAACACGTCCCCCGAATGCCGTCGTCCGACAGGAGCTCCTTTCGTGACCACCACTCCCCTCGCCGACCGGACCACCGCGGTGGCCGCCCGTGCCACGGACCTCTCCAAGGTCTACGGACAGGGCGAGACCCAGGTGGTCGCCCTCGACCGGGTCAGTGTCGACTTCGGGCAGGCCCGGTTCACCGCGATCATGGGGCCGTCGGGCTCCGGCAAGTCCACGCTGATGCACTGTGTGGCGGGACTGGACTCGTTCTCCTCCGGCTCCGTCCGCATCGGGGACACCGAGTTGGGCTCCCTGAAGGACAAGCAGCTCACCAAGTTGCGCCGCGACAAGATCGGCTTCATCTTCCAGGCGTTCAACCTGCTGCCGACCCTGACCGCGCTGGAGAACATCACGCTCCCGATGGACATCGCGGGCCGCAAGCCGGACAAGCAGTGGCTCGACACCGTCATCCGGATGGTCGGCCTCTCCGACCGTCTGACCCACCGTCCCGCCCAGCTCTCCGGCGGGCAGCAGCAGCGCGTCGCCGTGGCCCGGGCGCTCGCCTCGAAGCCGGACATCATCTTCGGCGACGAACCCACCGGCAACCTCGACTCCCGCTCCGGGGCGGAGGTGCTGGGGTTCTTGCGCAACTCGGTCCGCGAACTCGGCCAGACCGTGGTCATGGTGACCCACGATCCGGTCGCCGCCGCGTACGCGGATCGTGTCGTCTTCCTCGCCGACGGGCGGATCGTCGACGAGATGTACGAGCCGACGGCGGAGTCGGTGCTGGACCGGATGAAGCGGTTCGATGGCGCGACGCGCACCAGTTAGGGCGGTTGCGTCTCGTCTGCCGGGTTCTGTGTGTGGGCGGCTGCGGGTGCGTCGTGGCTTGTCGCGCCCACGCGGCGGAGCCGCATATGTCATCGCCCCGCGCCCGTGAAAAGCCTGCACTCGCCCGGCACCATGATCCGCTGCCCGACGCCCGCCCCCACCGGCCCGCAGCCGCGTACGTGCCCAAGGGGGTGTGCCGGGAGGTGTCCGCCCGCAGCGGCCGGCGTCCGCCACCGAGCACCTGACGCACCCACAGGGCCGCCGGACCGAGGACGGAGACCTCCCGGCGCGCCACCGACCCACGAACAACCTCCCTGGTGCCCAAGCCACCCACCGCGGAAAGCCACCCACACACCCCCAACCCCTGGACAGAGAACACATGTTCCGTACCGCCCTGCGCAACGTGCTCGCGCACAAGGCCCGGCTGCTCATGACCGTGCTCGCCGTGATGCTCGGCGTGGCGTTCGTGTCGGGCACGCTGGTCTTCACGAACACCATCTCGGAGGCGTACCAGAAGAGTTCGGCGAAGGGCTTCGACCAGGTCGACGTCGCCGTCGCGCCCAAGTACCAGGAGGGCAGGGGCGACACGGTGGGCAAGTCCGCCGAGCTCACCGAGGGCCTCCTCGACAAGGCCGAGCAGACCCCGGGCGCCGCTTCGGCCATGGGCGTCGTCAACGGCTTCACCGCCATCGCCGACAAGGACGGCAAGCTCGTAGGCACCGGCTTCCAGTCCCGGGGCGGCAACTACTGGGGCGACAAGGACCCGCGGTACCCCCTCACCGACGGCCGCGCCCCGTCCGGCAAGGACCAGGTCGCCATCGACTCCGAGACCGCGGCCCGGGCCGGCTACAAGGTCGGTGACACGGTCCGCCTCTCCGTCGACGGCCCCGTGCTCACCCCGAAGATCACCGCCATCTTCACCACGGACGACGGCAACGTCTCCGCGGGCGGCAGCCTCGCCCTCTTCGACACCGCCACCGCCCAGCATTTCTTCGGCAAGAAGGGCACGTACGACGAGATCGACGTGAAGGCGGAGGCCGGCACCAGCCAGGCGCAGCTCAAGACCGCGCTCGACAAGGCGCTCCCCAAGGGCACGACCGAGACCACCACCGGCACCCAACTCGCGGACGACCAGGCCAAGACGATCGCCGACCAGATGAGCGGCCTGAAGCAGGGGCTCCTCGTCTTCGCCGGGATCGCCCTGTTCGTCGGCACGTTCATCATCGCCAACACCTTCACCATGCTGGTCGCGCAGCGCACCAAGGAGCTCGCGCTGCTGCGCGCCGTCGGCGCCTCCCGACGGCAGGTCACCCGCTCCGTGCTCATCGAGGCCTTCGTCGTCGGCACGGTCGCCGCCGTCACCGGTCTCGTCGCCGGTGTCGGTATCGGAGCCGGCCTGCGTGCCCTCATGGGCTCGTTCGACGCGCCCGTCCCGGACGGCCCGCTGATCGTCACTCCGGGCACGGTCGGCGCCGCGCTCGCCGTCGGCGTCCTCATCACGATGCTGGCCGCCTGGCTGCCCGGCCGCCGCGCCGCGAAGATCCCGCCGGTCGCCGCGATGAGCAGCGTGCACGCCAAGGCGACCACGAAGTCGCTGGTGCTGCGCAACACGATCGGCGCCCTGTTCTCCGGCGCGGGCATCGCGGTCGTCCTGGCCGCGACGACCATGGACGGCTCGGACGGTCAGGCCCCGATGGGTCTGGGCGCCGTCCTGCTGATCATCGGGATCTTCGTGCTCACGCCCCTCCTCTCCCGCCCCCTCATCGCGGCCGCCGCCCCCGTGCTGCGCGTCTTCGGGATCTCCGGCAAGCTGGCCCGCCAGAACTCGGTCCGCAACCCGCGCCGCACCGCCGCCACGGCCTCCGCGCTGATGATCGGGCTCACCCTCATCACGGGCATGACGGTGATGGCGGGCAGCCTGCAGACGTCGATCGACAAGATGGCCTCGTCCGCGATCAGGGCGGACTACGTCGTGTCGATGTCGAACGGCAGCTTCCTTTCGCCCGACGTCGAGAAGAAGCTCACCGGGACCGAGGGTGTCACCGCCACCAGCCCCCTGCGCAACGCTCCCTCCCGCATCGACGGCGAGACCGAGTACCTGACCGGTGTCACGGGCGGGACGATCGGACAGCTCACCGACCTCAAGGTCGACGACGGTGCCTTCGAGGTCGGCGGCACCCGGGTCGTCGTGGACGGCGACACCGCGAAGCAGCACGGCTGGAAGGCCGGGTCGGACTTCACCGTCTCCTACGAGGACGGCGAGAAGCAGCGGCTGACGGTCGCAGGGGTCTACGAGGGCAACGAGATGATGCGCGGCATCATGCTCGACCTCGGCACGCTCTCCCCGCACCAGTCGGATCCCACCGACATGCAGGTCATGGTGAAGACGTCCGACGGCGCGTCCGCCGCCACGAAGGACCGGCTGGAGAAGACGCTCGGCAGCAACCCGGCCATCCGGGTCCAGGACAAGAAGGACATCTCCAACGACATCGCGCAGATGTTCACGCTGATGCTGAACATGGTCTACGGCCTGCTCGCCATGGCGGTGCTCGTCGCCGTCCTCGGCGTCATCAACACCCTGGCCATGTCGGTCTTCGAGCGCTCCCAGGAGATCGGCATGCTGCGCGCGATCGGCCTCGACCGCAAGGGCATCAAGCGGATGGTCCGTCTGGAGTCGCTGGTGATCTCGCTCTTCGGCGGCGTGCTCGGCATCGGCCTCGGCGTGTTCTTCGGCTGGGCGGCAGGTGAGCTGCTGGGCACCAGGATGGCGACGTACGAACTGGTCCTGCCCTGGGCCCGGATGGCCCTCTTCCTGCTCCTCGCGGCCACGGTCGGCGTGCTGGCGGCCCTGTGGCCCGCCCGCCGCGCGGCCCGGCTGAACATGCTGACCGCGATCAAGACGGAGTAGCCAAGCGGAGTACCGTACGGAGTAGCCGTACGCGAGGGGCCCCGTTCCGCACCGGAACGGGGCCCCTTCGCATGCACCCGCACGTCCGTACTCACACGCACCTACGCGTCCGTACCGTCACGCCCCCACGTACGGGCCCGCAGCGGCATCCCCGAGTCGCCCGGCTCCGGGGTGCGGACCGCCAGGACCTGGTTCACGCCGATCCGGTTGCGCTCGAAGGACACGGCGGAGGCCGCCATGTAGAGGCGCCAGACGCGGGCGCGGCCGGGACTGGTGAGCCGGACCGCGCGGGCCCAGTCGGCCTCCAGGTTGGCGACCCACCGGCGCAGGGTGAGGGCGTAGTGCTCGCGGATCGACTCGACGTCGCGCACCTCGAAACCGGCCCGCTCCAGCTGCGTGACGGTGGTGCCGACGGGGGCGAGCTCGCCGTCCGGGAAGACGTACGCGTCGATGAACTCGTCCACCTCGTACGTCGATTCGTCGCGCTGCGGCCGACGGGCGATCTGGTGGTTGAGGAGCCGGCCGCCGGGCTTCAGCAGGCGGTACAGCTGATCCGCGTACTCCAGGTACCGCTCGGCGCCGACGTGTTCGGCCATGCCGATGGAGGAGATCGCGTCGAAGGGGCCGTCCGCGACGTCGCGATAGTCCTGCACACGGATCTCGACCCGGTCGGTGAGCCCCTCGTCGGCGACGCGCTTGCGGGCGTACGCGGCCTGCTCCTGGGAGAGGGTGACGCCGACGACCTGGACGCCGTACTCGCGGGCCGCGTGGATGGCCATGGAGCCCCAGCCGCAGCCGACGTCGAGGAGGCGCCGGCCGGACGTCAGGCCGAGCTTGCGGCAGATGAGGTCGAGCTTGTCGTCCTGGGCGGCTTCGAGAGTGCCGTCCGGGGAGTCCCAGTAGGCGCACGAGTAGACCATCGACGGGCCGAGCACGATCTCGTAGAAGTCGTTGCCCACGTCGTAGTGGTGGCTGATGGCGCGTCTGTCGGTGCGCCTGGTGTGCAGGTGGCGGCCTCTGCGGACCTCCTCACGGGGCGGAGCGGGCGGCAGTGGCAGCCCGGCGAGCTTGACGAGGCCCCGCACGGCGGAGCGCACCTCCGGGTCGCGAAGGGCCTCCCCGAGCCCCCGGGTGCCCTCCCCGCGCTCCCACACGCTCCCGGCAATCAGGTCGAGCGTGACGTAGAGATCTCCCTCGATGTCCAGGTCTCCGGCGACCCAGGCCCGTGCCAGGCCCAGCTCGCCCGGTTTCCACAGCAGTCGGCGCAGGGCACGGCGGTTGCGTACGACGAGCGTCGGCGCACCGGGAGGCCCTGCCTGCGAGCCGTCCCAGGCGCGGATACGCACCGGGAGCGGGTCACCCAGCAACTGCTCGGCGAATCTGATCAGCCGCGACGCGGCGTCGGCCATGGCGCACACCTCCGTGACGAGGAATCCCGGAATGTCCAGTACCACGTAAACACCCGATGGCCTCGGGCACAGTCCGCCATCAGCGTTACAACTGGGCAAAACGTTCACCCGGGCCACGGCACGCAGGCCACGGCGCGCCACCGACTCGCCACCGGCTCCGCGAACGCCGAAGGGGCCGCCCGCACCACGGATGGCGGGCGGCCCCTTCGGGGCGTGCTGGTGACCTGAGGTCAGGAGGCCTTGATCAGGAGGCCTTGGCCAGGAGGCCTTGGTCAGGAGGCCTT
This sequence comes from Streptomyces sp. NPDC046862, assembly GCF_040704615.1. Classification (NCBI taxonomy): domain Bacteria; kingdom Bacillati; phylum Actinomycetota; class Actinomycetes; order Kitasatosporales; family Streptomycetaceae; genus Streptomyces; species Streptomyces sp. NPDC046862. The sequence continues at coordinate 100,015 of NZ_JBEYXP010000027.1, forward strand.
GGCCTTCTCCTCGGTCTTCTGCTCGGCCTTCTCCTTCGGCGCGGCGGCGACCGGCGCCGGCTTGGCGGCCTCGTAGAACTCCTCGCGCGGGTTCTCCATGGCACCGAGCGAGACGACCTCGCGCTTGAGGAACATGGCGAGCGTCCAGTCGGCGAAGACCCGGATCTTGCGGTTCCAGGTCGGCATCGCCAGACCGTGGTAGCCGCGGTGCATGTACCAGGCGAGACGGCCCTTGAGCTTGATCTTCATCTTGCCCATGACGATCATCGCGACGCCCTTGTGGAGGCCGAGACCGGCCACCGCGCCCTTGTTGGAGTGGCTGTACTCCTTCTGCGGGAAGCCCCGCATGCCGGAGACCACGTTGTCGCCGAGGACCCTGGCCTGGCGCAGCGCGTGCTGGGCGTTCGGCGGGCACCAGGCGTTCTCCACACCGGCCTTGCGGGCGGCGACGTCCGGAACCTGGGCGTTGTCGCCGGCGGCCCAGATGTAGTCCGTGCCCTTGACCTGGAGGCTGGGCTCGCAGTCCACGTGGCCGCGCGGGCCGAGGGGCAGGCCGAAGCGGGAGAGCACCGGGTTCGGCTTGACGCCCGCCGTCCACACGATGGTGTTGGAGTCGACCTCGAGTCCGTTCTTCAGGACCACGTGGCCGTCGACGCAGGAGTCCATGGAGGTGGAGAGGTAGACCTCGACCCCGCGGCTCTCCAGGTGCTCCTTGCCGTACTGGCCGAGCTTGGGGCCGACCTCGGGGAGGATCTTGTCGGCGGCGTCGACGAGGACGAACCGCATGTCCTCACGCGACACGTTGGTGTAGTACTTGGCCGCGTCCCGGGCCATGTCCTCGACCTCGCCGATCGTCTCCGCACCGGCGAAACCGCCGCCGATGAAGACGAAGGTGAGCGCCTTGCGGCGGATCTCCTCGTCCTGCGTGGAGTCGGCCTTGTCGAGCTGCTCGAGGACGTGGTTGCGCAGACCGATGGACTCCTCGATGCCCTTCATGCCGATGCCCTGCTCGGCGAGGCCGGGGATCGGGAAGGTGCGGGAGACCGCGCCCATCGCGATGATCAGGTAGTCGAAGGGCAGCTCGTACGCCTCGCCGACCAGCGGGGCGATCGTGGCGACCTTGCGGTCCTGGTCGATGGTGGTGACCCGGCCGGTGAGGACTTCGGCCTTCGGCAGCACGCGTCGCAGCGGGACGACGACGTGGCGAGGCGAAATGCTTCCGGCGGCGGCTTCGGGGAGGAAGGGCTGGTAGGTCATGTACGACCGGGGGTCGACGACCGTGACGGTCGCCTCTCCGTAGCGCATCTTCTTCTGGATACGCCGAGCTGCGTACAGGCCTACGTACCCACCGCCTACTACGAGGATCCTGGGACGCTCCGTGGTGCTCATGCCATCGAGTATGTACCCGCCATTGGGGGGTAGCTCGTGCGCCCCTTCACAAGCTCCGGCAGGCCCTCTGCTACACTGCGCGGCCCGCGTGACACAGGTCATGGCGCAGCGGGGGAACCACCACGTGGGGCCGGCCGTTGTCAATGCCGCGTGAACTGCCCTTCCGGCCCTCGGGACCGGCCGAACCACTCACCCGTTCGGTACGTCCGCTCCTCTCCTGAAATCCCTTGGAGAGCACCCGCCGGGGCCCCTGCCACCCTTCACGGCCCCCGGGAGGGCCATATCGTCCCTCAGCTGGGCCGATTTCCTTGTGAAGAACTTCACGAACTTTCTCGGCGGCGCGTCAACGAGGGGCCCGCGAGGCCCCCTGGAACGCGCTCATACGTTACCCAAGACGCTCAGCCGAGACTACCGATGGGTAGCAAAGTCTTGCTCACAGCGCCTCTTGTCCGGGCGTCGGCCCGGGCCGCGGCCCGGGCTCCTGCCCCAGCTCCTGCCTAGGCGATGGACCAGGCGATGCCGTCCAGGATGTCGTGTTCGCTCACCACGACCTCGCTCGCGTCGATCCGTTCCATGATCGCCAGCAGCACGAGCGCGCCCGAGGCGATGACGTCGACCCGGCCCGGGTGCATGGAGGCGACGGCGGCCCGCTCGGCGTGCGTGGAGGCGAGCAGCCACTCGGTGATCTCCCGCACGCGGTCGTACGTGATCCGGGAGTGGTGGATCGCCGCGGAGTCGTACTCGGGCAGGTCCTGCGCGATCGCCGACACGGTCGTCACGGACCCGGCGAGCCCGACGAGGGTGTGCGCCTCGCGCAGTGGGACGGTCCGTTCCACGCGGTCCAGCGCGGCCTCGACGTCGGCCCTGACGGCCTCGATCTGCTGCCGCTCCGGCGGGTCGACGACCTCGCCGTCCCGTACGAGGTGGCGCTCGGTCATCCGTACGCAGCCGATGTCCACGGACAGCGCTCCGCGCACGTGCCCGTCACCGACGACGAACTCCGTCGAGCCGCCGCCGATGTCGACGACGAGATAGGGCGTCGGCAGGTCCTCCCGCCCCATCAGCTCCTTGGTCGCTCCCGTGAAGGAGAACTCGGCCTCCTGGTCACCGCTGATGACCTCCGGTTCGACGCCGAGGATGTCCAGTACCCCGCGGACGAACTCGTCACGGTTCTCGGCGTCGCGGGAGGCGGAGGTGGCGACGAAGCGGGTGCGCTCCGCGCCGTGTTCCTTGATGACCGCCGCGTACTCGCGGCAGGCCGCGAAGGTGCGCTCCAGCGCCTCGGGGGCCAGGCGGCCCGTGCGGTCGACCCCCTGGCCGAGGCGGACGATGGTCATCCGGCGGTCGAGGTCGGTGAGTTCGCCGGTGTGCGGGTCCGCGTCCGCGACGAGCAGGCGGATGGAGTTGGTGCCACAGTCGATGGCAGCGACCCTGGTCATGCGTCCTCTGGTCTCCTGTCGTGGTGTTCGGAGTGGGGTTCGTCGTGGCGTTCGGGGTGGGTTGGTTGTGTGCGGGTGGGTGGGGGCTGATCGCGCAGTTCCCCGCGCCCCTAAAAGCCGTGCAGCTCCCCGCGCTCCTGAAAAACCCGCGCGGTTCCCCGAGCTCCCGAAAATCAGCCCGGCCGGGGAAAATTCAGCCCCTCCGGCGTTTGAGGGGCGGGGGTCCGGGGGCTGGCCCCCGAACGGGGTCCGGGGCGGAGCCCCGCAAAAGGCGAGTGCCAGGGGGCGCAGCCCCCTTGGCCGGGGTCGAAGGGGCAGCGCCCCCGGGGATGGGACGGGTAGGGGCGGCGGGGGCGATCATCCCTCGGTGGCGGGAACCACGCACGGACCCTTGCTCCACCACTCCGGCAGCATGGCGATCGCCTCGTCGCCGAGCGGGTTCACCCCGGGCCCCGCGGCCAGCGAGTGGGCGACCAGCACGTGCAGGCACTTCACCCGGTCCGGCATCCCCCCGGCGCTCGGGAACCCCTTCAGCTCCTCGATCTCGTCACGGCGCCGAAGGTAGTCCTCGTGCGCGGAGCGGTACGCGGCGGCCAGCTCGGGATCGGTCCCCAGACGGTCGGTCATCTCCTTCATCACCCCGTTCGCCTCCAGCGTGCCGATCGCCGAGGCGGCCCGCGGACACGTCAGGTAGTAGGTCGTCGGGAACGGCGTACCGTCCGGCAGCCGGGGCGCCGTCTCGACCACGTCGGGCTGCCCGCACGGGCAACGGTGCGCGATCGCGCGCAACCCGCGCGGCGGCCGGCCGAGCTGCTGCTTGAAGGCCTCGACGTCCGCGTCGGTCGGCTCGGAGCGCTCAGTGGGAGGCGGGGGTGTTTCCATACCTGCTGCTTACGTCTCTCTCGTCAAAGTCTCACTGGTGGGAGGCGTCGGCCTTGTCGACGCCGTCCCAGACATTGGTGTACCAGGGGCGGTCGGCCGCCCCCTGCGTCGTGCGCGACTGCTTCGCCGCGTCCGGGTCGATCACGGTGTAGCCGGTCTCGCCGGGCATCACATAGTGCAGCCGCTCCCGGATCCGCTGCTCGGCGTAGGCGTCGTCCTGCCAGCGCGCCTTGAGGTCGCGCAGCTGCTCGACCCGCTCGCGGGCCTCCTCCCGCCGCTGCTCCAGCTCGGCGATCTCGGCGCGCTGGGAGACGTACTGCCTTATCGGGTACGCCAGCGCCACGATCAGCGTGCAGAGTACGAGCGCGAGCAGGGCGGCCCGCCCGGTCAGCCGGGAGCGGTGGGCCTGGCGCTTGGTCTGGGAGCGGTAGACGCGGGCCGCCGTCTGTTCGCCGAGCAGTCGCAGCCGGGTCGAGGTGGAGAAACGGTCCCGGTTGTCCCGGTTGTTCCGGCTGCCACGGTTCTTGACGGCCATGCTGGCTCTCCGCCTCCGCTTGCCTGCGTGCTTCCCGAAGTGCTTCCCGAAGTGCTTCCCGAAGTGCTTCCCGAAGTGCTTCCCGGAAGGCTCCTATGCGCGTACGTCCCCGCACACGGTACGGGACCGCGACGGGGACGTACGTACGACTGGCTAGGCCTTGACCCTGTACAACCCAGTACGGATCAGCCCTTGAAGCGAGGGAAGGCCGAGCGGCCCGCGTACACCGCCGCGTCGTCGAGGATCTCCTCGATGCGCAGCAGCTGGTTGTACTTGGCGACGCGCTCGGAGCGGGCCGGGGCGCCGGTCTTGATCTGGCCGCAGTTGGTGGCGACGGCGAGGTCGGCGATGGTGACGTCCTCGGTCTCACCGGAGCGGTGGGACATCATGCACTTGAAGCCGCTGCGCTGGGCCAGCTCGACGGCGTCCAGGGTCTCGGTGAGCGAGCCGATCTGGTTCACCTTCACCAGCAGGGCGTTGGCCGCGCCCTCGTCGATACCGCGGGCCAGGCGCTCGGGGTTGGTGACGAACAGGTCGTCGCCGACGAGCTGGACCTTGTCACCGAGCTTGTCGGTGATGGTCTTCCAGCCGTCCCAGTCGTCCTCGAACAGCGGGTCCTCGATGGAGACCAGCGGGTAGGCGTCGACCAGCTCCGCGTAGTAGTCCGTCATCTCGGTGGCGGAGCGCGTCTTGCCCTCGAAGGTGTAGGAGCCGTCCTTGTAGAACTCGGAGGCGGCGACGTCGAGCGCGAGGGCGATCTGCTCGCCGGGGGTGTAGCCGGCCTCCTTGATCGCCTCGAGGATGAGGTCGAGGGCCTCGCGGTTGGAGCCGAGGTTCGGGGCGAAGCCGCCCTCGTCGCCGAGGCCGGTGGCCAGGCCCTTGCTCTTCAGGACCTTCTTCAGGGTGTGGTACACCTCGGCGCCCCAGCGCAGGGCCTCGGAGAAGGTCTCCGCGCCGATCGGGGCGATCATGAACTCCTGGATGTCCACGTTGGAGTCGGCGTGCGAGCCGCCGTTCAGGATGTTCATCATCGGCACCGGCAGCAGGTGCGCGTTCGGGCCGCCCAGGTAGCGGAAGAGGGGGAGGTCGGACGCCTCGGAGGCGGCGTGGGCGACGGCGAGGGAGACGCCGAGGATGGCGTTGGCGCCGAGGGAGCCCTTGTTGTCGGTGGCGTCCAGGTCGAACATCGCCTGGTCGATCAGGCGCTGCTCGGTGGCGTCGTAGCCGACGAGCTCCGGGCCGATCTGCTCGATGACGGCGAGGACGGCCTTCTCGACACCCTTGCCGAGGTAGCGGTTCGAGTCGCCGTCGCGGAGCTCGATGGCCTCGAAGGCGCCCGTGGAGGCGCCGGACGGGACGGCGGCACGACCGGTGCTGCCGTCGTCGAGGCCGACCTCGACCTCGACCGTGGGGTTGCCTCGGGAGTCCAGGATTTCCCGGGCTACGACGACGTCGATGGACGGCACGAGCATCTCCTTCTGGGATGTGACGCGGTTACGCGGGCCGTGGCCCTGCGGGATGAGCCTAACCGTCTCCAGGGGATCGGCCAGTCTCCCGCCCACCCCGTGGACCAAACCGAGAGTAAATTGTTCCTGAACTGAACAAAAAGCCCCTGCCAAGGAGCGCCGCGAGAGGCACAAAAAAGCCCCGCCCCGGTGCGTACGGGGGAACACGCACCGGGGCGGGGAGCCCGTGGGGACGGGGGGCGGCCCTCACGAGACCTCCACTGTGGAGGACACGGATGTGCGGGCCCTGTGGTTCAGCCGGGAACCGCCCTGATGTCAGCTCAGGTGCAGCTGCTGGCCGGGGAAGATGAAGTCGGCGTCGTCGATGATGTCCTTGTTCAGCTGGAAGAGCTTGTGCCAGCCGCCCTTGACCTTCTTCTTCTCGGCGATGCTGCTGAGGGTGTCACCCTTGACGACCTTGTACTCGCCGTCGCCCTTCTTGACCTTCTTGCCGGTCGGGGTCTTGACGGTGGCCCGCTCCTGGGAACGCGAGGCGCGCTGCTCCTGGGCACCGGAGCTCTGGGTGCTCTGCTCGGAGGAGCCGGAGTTCGCGGAGGAGCCGGACGAGCCCGAGTTCGAGGAGGACGAGGAGGCCGCCCCACCGTCGTACGCGGCGCCGGACAGACCCGTGCCGCAGTTCGGCCAGGCGCCCTTGCCCTGGGCCGCGAGGACCTTCTCGGCGACGGCGATCTGCTGGGCCTTGCTGGCCTGGTCGGCGGTGGAGGCGTACTGCGTGCCGCCGTACGCGGCCCAGGTGGAGGCGGAGAACTGCAGACCGCCGTAGTAGCCGTTGCCCGTGTTGATCGACCAGTTGCCGCCGGACTCGCACTGGGCGACCGCGTCCCACTCGGAGGAGGTGGCTGCGGAGGCGGTGCCGGTCGCGAGCAGCGGGGCGGCGATGGCGGCACCGGTGACGCCGGCCATCGCGACGATGCGGGTGGCCTTGGACGGACGACGGTGCTTGCCCTTGCAGGAAGACAACATGAAGTGATCCCCTCACCGACGCCTGCGAGGTGAGCTGTCGGGTTCGGGCCGGTTGAGTTGCCCGGCCGCACGGTCGGCCGCGGACGACGTCCGCTGCCGCTTCCGCACGGCTTCACCCCAAGCCGTTCCCGGTCGTCTCCCAACTCCCGGGCCCGGCGCCTACCTTGGGTCCCCCGCTCCTGCCTACGGCGCTTGACGCGACGACTGTTCCCGTACGGCCGTTGGCAGGATTCGGCGTACCGACCGCAGGGGCCCGCTGTGGCGAGCGATCACGACCGTAAACACGCGATCCGGTGATTTACAAAGACGATCAGGGCTTCTGTGACTCATCTCCCACTGAGATCAAAACGGGCATTCACGGCGAAAGATGGCGCTAACTCTCGCTACTTTTCGCCCGATTCATCACCGAAGCTCAGCCTCTGACCGGGGCATATAAGGCCGGGGTCAGCACCGGCCGCATCCCTGCTCCCGGCGCACAGCTCGCCTCATCCCCCCAGCAGGCCAGGGGAGTCGGCGACGGCCAGGAGGTCACCCTCGGCCCGGGCGAGGTACGGGGCGTACGGGTCCTCCGGCAGATCGGCGTCCCTGACCGAGTCGCCGCCCTGCGAGGCGTGCCGCCCGGTGGAGCCGGCGTCCGCGCCCGTACGGCCGTCAGTGGCACCCTCATCGGCGGTCGCGCCACGGTGACGCCCGGTTCCCGAGGTCTCGTCCTCGGATCCGGACCCAGAGCCGGAACCGGATTCACCCTTCGCCGAAGATCCGCCCTCTTGCCCGGATTTGGCCGATTCATCACCCTTCGCCGCATCCGTGCGCGGGCTGCCGGAGTCCCGGGAGGTGCTCTCGCTGGAGCCATTCAGTCCGCTGTCGGCCTTGGCCGACCCTTCGGAGGTGCCGGAGGACGAAGAACCGGACGAACCGGATGAATCAGATGAACCGGACGAGCCGGTCAACTTGCCCAGCACGCCGGTGTCCACGTCGGCGGAACCGGAGTCCTTGTTGAGTCCGGAGAGGAGCCCGCAGGTGGGCCAGGCGCCCACACCCTCGTCGTCGAGGACCTTCTCGGCGACGGCGATCTGCTGGGAACGGCTGGCCTGGTCGGCGCTGGGCGCGTAGTCGAGGCCGCCGTACTTCTCCCAGTCGTCCTGGGACAACTGCAGCCCGCCGTAGTACCCGTTGCCGGTGTTGGCGCTCCAGGAGCCGCCGCTCTCGCAGTCCGCGACCTTGTCCCAGGTCGTCCCGCTGGCCGCGCTCGCACCGGTCGCGCCGAGGAGCGGGATGGCGATGGCCGAGCCCGTCACTCCGGCCGCGACGAGGAGGGCCGGAGCCTGACGGGGGCGACGGTGACGACCGTTCCCGGAGAGCATGCGGTTGCCTTTCACGCGACAGCAGGGGCCGGCGCGACGCCTGTGGCGAGTCGCCGCGCTGATGCGTGAACGTATCCGCACTCGAACTGTTGTCACAAGTTAATGCAGCGCAGATCACGTGAAGATCACAGAGTTGAGAAAGTGTCACTTCAGGGAGTGGTTCGGCGTATGAGCGGGAACCCTTGACGGCCCCGCCCTGGCCCCCTGGGCGTCATGCCCGATCTGTCGGCCGAACAGGTGTGAACTCCACGGGAAGCGTGCGCAATCCCCGCATAATGAGCCCGCCGCGCCAGCGCAAATCGGCCGGATCCACCGCGAGTCGGAGGTCGGGGAGGCGGGTGAGGAGGGTCGCGAGCGCGCTCTGCCCCTCCAGGCGGGCGAGGGGCGCGCCGAGGCAGTAGTGGATGCCGTGGCCGTAACCGAGGTGCTGGTTGTCCCGGCGGCCGAGATCGAGGACATCGGGGTCGGCGAACCGCTCGGGGTCCCGGTCGGCCGCGGCGAGCACGACGAGGACGGGGTCGCCCTGGGCGATGTCCTGCCCTCCGATGGTCAGCGGCCGGGTGGCGAAACGCCAGGTGGCGAGTTCGACGGGTCCGTCGTACCGCAGGAGTTCCTCGACACCGGTCTCCAGGAGTCCCCGCTCCTGGGCGGCGAGGGACTTCTGGAGCCGTATGCGCTGCTCGGGGTGGGTGAGGAGCGCGTACGTCCCGTTCCCGATGAGGTTGACGGTCGTCTCGAACCCCGCGAACAGCAGGATGAACGCCATCGCGGCGGCCTCGTTCTCGCTGAGGTGCTCGCCGTGGTCGGAGGCCCGGATGAGACCCGAGATGAGGTCCTCGCCGGGGGCGGGGGTGTCGGGGAGAGCCTCGCGCTTGCGGTGGATGAGGTCGGCGAGGTAGCCCCGCATCTTCTTGACGGACCGCGCGACCCCGCCCCGGGGTCCTCCTCCGTGTCGGATCATCATCCCCGCCCAGTCCCGGAAGTCGTCCTGGTCCTCCCGGGGGACGCCGAGCAGGTCGCAGATGGCGTAGATGGGCAGCGGGAACGCGAACTCGTGGATGAGGTCGGCCTGGCCCCGGCCGGCGAACTGGTCGATGAGGTGGTCGGTGAGCTGCTGGACGCGCGGCGCGAACTCGGCGACGCGCCGGGGGGTGAAGGCCTTGCTGACGAGCCGCCGCAGCCGGGTGTGGTCCGGCGGGTCGATGTTGAGCAGATGCGTCATCAGCTCGGCCTTGCGCTCACCGGGGATGCCGGTCTTGCCCTTGGCGTGGGCCGGCTCGTCGTGGTGGGCCGGGTTCTTGGACAGCCGCGCGTCCGCCAGCGCCTGTTTCGCGTCGGCGTACCGGGTGACCAGCCAGGCCTCCACGCCACTGGGCAGCCGGGTCCGGTGCACGGGGGCGTGCTCCCGGAGCCAGGCGTAGGCGGGGTAGGGATCGGTGGCGAACTCCCAGGTGAAGAGCTCGGGAGCGGTGTCGATCGGGGCGTGGTGGGGCTGGTTGGTCACTCCTTGACGGTATCCGCAGTACGGGACGTCGCCGTCCGGCCGCCTGGAACGGACCCTAGGCCTCCAGTCCCTCGGCGGACCGCACCGCGTCCCGGTAGGCCCGTGCCGCCACGCGCAGGGCCGCCTCCGGGTCGACGCCGGCCGCCTCGGCCTCGACGGCCGTCGCCAGCAGTGCGTACCCGATGCCCTCCCCCGTCGGCAGCGGTACGTCCAGTCCCGCCGTCCGTACCCGCGAGGCGAGCTTGGCGGCGAGGGCCAGGCCCGGCTGGCCCAGGGGTATCCCGTCCGTCACCGACTCGCGCCGCTTCTCCACGGCCTTCGTGCGCAGCCAGTGCGCCTTGACCTCCTCCGGGGTCGTGGCCGTCTCGTCGCCGAAGACGTGGGGGTGGCGGTGGATGAGCTTGCTGACGATGCCGCCCGCGACGTCGTCGATGGAGAAGGGGGCGTCCCCGTCCTCCGGGCGGCCCTCCTCGGCGATGCGGGCGTGGAAGACGACCTGGAGGAGGACGTCGCCCAGTTCCTCGCGGAGCTCGTCGCGGTCGCCCTCCTCGATCGCCTCCACCAGCTCGTACGCCTCCTCGATGCCGTACTTCGCGAGGCCCTTGTGGGTCTGCTGGGACGACCAGGGGCACTCGGTGCGGATGCGGTCCATGACCTGGACGAGGTCCAGGAGGCGGGCTCCCGGGAGGTCGTAGGAAGCGGGGAGCAGCTCCAGCTCGGGCATCGCCACGCGGCCCGAGCCGGCGAGCCGGGCCAGACCGTCGGTGAGGCGCGGCTCGCCCTCGCCGGTCGCCACGACGACCAGCGTGCGGCCGCCGGCGCAGGCGTCGACCAGCTCCTCGGCGCTCGGGGTCGCCTCCTCCACCGCTATCCCCGTCTCACGGAGGTAGGGCAGCTGGGGGTGCGCACCGTCCGCGCACAGGACGCGGTCCGCTCCGTGCAGCACCTGCCAGGCCGGCCAGGAGAGCAGGCCGGGTGCTACGCGGTGGCTGGTGGTGAGCAGGACGATGCGGCCGGTGGCGCCGTCTGGGCTGGTTGCGTTCACAGACCGAACGTAACCCACGCCACCGTCGGCACCGGAAGTTATCCACAGGCTGTGCGGGCGGGCGGGCGAGCGGCCGGGTGCGGGTCCCGCCCGGTGAACCGTTTGGCCACCGTCCGGGCAGCGGACCCGCTTCCGCGGCTACGCCGACTGCGGCTGGGCCGCCGCCGTGATCTCCCGTACCCAGGGCGTCTTCGCGTCCACGCGGCTGCTCTTCTGCACGTCCCAGGCGCCGTAGCGCGGGTTGAGGTCGACGCCGAGTTTCTTCGAGGCGTCGGAGAGGGCCTTCCAGAAGGTGGCCTTGCCCGCGTCGGTGTTCATGTCGGCGCCGAGCGCGGCGGCCAGCTTCTGGGCCTGGATCTCGGTGCTGAGGCTGTCCTCGAGGCGCTTGGGGGCCACGCCGTACTGCTGCAGCCAGGCCGTCTCCAGGGCCTTCGCCCCGCCCGCCTGCTGCTCCAGGGAGGCGCGGAAGTCCTGGACGTCCTTGCGGCTGACGCCGACGCCGGCGTCCTCGGCCGCGCGCTTCAGGACCTCGTCCAGGACCATGGTGTGCAGGGTGTCGCGGGTGAGACCGCCGGTGCGGGCGATGGTCTGCTCGTACTGGGTCTCGTCCGTGATGGCGGCCCGCTGTGCGGCGCGCACCTCGTTCACCCGGCTCTCCAGTTGCGCGACGGTGATCCGCTGGCCGCCGACGACGGCCGCCGCGCCGGGATGCGCGTCGTTCCCGCAGGCGGTGAGGAGGGGCGCCGCGGCGACGATCACGGCGGAGAGGACGAGCGCGGTACGACGGCGGCGGTGCAAGTGGGCCTCCCGAGGAGATTGTGCGACGGTGCACAAAGTCTTGCGGTGATCGATGGTAGGCAGTGACTGTGCTCCAGACCAGCCTTCCCCCGGCACTTCGTGCGGGAGATGCCCCAGGACCAACGATTCACCGCGCCTTCGGGCACCGCCGCGTGTCGCTCCGCCGCTCCGCCGTTGGGTCGCTCCGTCGCTGCGTCGCTCCCGCTGTCAGCCCGTGACCGCCACCGGTGCGTCCCAGGCGTCCCGGTCCACCGTGATGGTGTAGCCGCCGCGCGACTCCTTGCTGTTGACCATGTACTGGTGCGCGCGGTGGTGCCCGGTGTACAGCGTCGAGGCGAACGGCCAGTCGGTGGTCGTGGTGTTGACCTTGTCCCACTTGGCGTACCAGAGGTTGCCCGGCAGGTTGGTGCGGTCGGTCGCGGTGGCGACCGCCTTGGCGCTGGAGCTGCTGAAGCCGTAGAACCCGGTGCGGTACAGCTTGGCGTGGACGGCCTTCTGCCAGGCGCGGATGTACGTGAGCACCGCGTCGTTGCAGGCCGTGTTCGTGATGTCGTACGACTCCATGTCGAGGTAGAGCGCGCTGCCGGGCTTCATGCCGAGCGCGGAGGCCTTGGTCACGGCGTCGGTCCCGTCCGCGGAGCCCTGGGAGGCGGCGGTGGAGGCGCTGATCACCTCGGGGCTGGAGCCGCTCTGGCAGGGCGGCTGGGCGCCGACGTAGAGCGGGACGAGCTTCCAGCCGACGGAGCTGACCGACTTCACCCAGGAGGCGGTGAGGTTGGGCTGGGAGCAGCCGCGGTTCTTGCCGCCGACGTAGACGGCCGCCGCGCCGTAGAAACCGGTGTGCCAGGCCTTCATCGCGGACAGGGAGGGTGCCGCGCAGGTGTCGAAGGCACGGCCCGTGTAGACCTTGGCGGCCGGCCAGCTCGTGGTCGTGGCGAGGGAGTTCTGCGCGGCGACACCGGCGCCGGCGAGCACGGCGGCCCCGGCCGCGGCCCATGCCGTGTATCTGCGCTTCTTCGACTGCCGATGGCTGGACAAGACCCCACCCCTGGTACGTCTGACGGCCTGTGGCCTGATGGCCTGTGGCTTGATGGCTTGATGGCTTGATGTGGAACGTTCACAAACGCATCGCAACGTAACCGGCGACCCTCCGGTTTCGGGAAACCCCGCACCTTGATCGCCACAAGCTTCGGCCAAGAGGACGCAAAAAAACTCAGCCGCGAACGCTCAGCCGCGCACCTGGCCCAGCCACTGGAGTGTCCGTCGTACCTCCGTGGCCAGGGGGTGGCCGGGGCCCCTGAGCCGTTCCACGTCGTGCAGCAGGCGGGCCAGGGTGTCGTGGGCGGCGGCGCGGTCGCCGAGGGCGAGGAGAAGGTGGCCGATACGGCGCCGGACGTCCAGGGAGAGCTCGGGGTCCCCGGCGACGTACTGGTTCTCGTAGTACGGCAGCAGGGAGCGGTACTCGGCGAGCGAGGCGGCCGCCTCGCCGAGCTGCTCCAGGCACTGGGCGGCGTCGTAGCGGAAGCGCAGGGACTGGGGGTCGGCCTGACCCGCCTCCTTGGCCCGCTCGTCGGCGAGACGGCGCAGCTCGGGCAGGGCGCGGCGGTACTGGCCGTCGTCCATGAGCGTCGCCGCGTACTGCTTGCGCAGGGTGCGCACGACGGGTGAGTGCTCGCCGTGCTGGGCGGCGGCCGCCGGGAGGATCTGGCCGAGGATGTCGACGGCCTGGGTGATGCGGCCCTCGCCGAGCAGCCGCTTGACCTCGTCGACGGCGCCCGCGACATCGGGCTTCTCGACGGCGGGCGCGGCCTGGGGCTGTGGTGCGGGGATGACGGCGCGGTCCGGCCAGGGCGCGTGCGGGCGCAGGAACGGGCGCGTGGGGTCGAGAGGAGCGCCGGTGGGCATCCCGCGCGCGGGGAGCAGCGGGAGGAGCTGCTCGTACGTCTCCTGCGCGGACTCGGGCCGGTGCTGCGGGTCCTTGGCCAGCAGGCGCAGCACGAGCGCCTCCAGGGGCTCGGGCACCTCGGGGCGCATACGGCGGACGGGGACCGGGGGCTCGTAGAGGTGGCGGTGGAGGACGCCGAGGGCGGTGGAGCCCGCGAACGGGACGTTCCCACTGAGCAGTTCGTGCATGAGCACGCCCAGCGCGTACAGGTCCGTGTAGGGGCCGACGGCGCCGCCCATCGCCTGCTCGGGGGCCATGTAGGCGGGGCTGCCGATGGGGGACCCGGTGTGCGTCAGGCGGGTCGTGTCCGTGTCCATCACCGAGGCGACGCCCAGGTCGAGCACGGTGACCGTGCCGTCCTGCTTGACCATCACGTTCCGCGGCTTCAGGTCGCGGTGGACGATCGGGACGGCGTGCACGGCGGACAGCACGGCGCACAGCTGGGCGGCGACCGACACGGTCCACTGCCAGGGGTACGGGTCGTGCTCGGCGAGGTGGTCGGAGAGGTCGGCTCCGTCGATGTACTGCATGACGAGGAACAGCTCCTCGCCCTCACTGCCCGCGTCGTGGACCGTGACCAGGCCGGGGTGGTCGACCTGTGCGGTGACCCGGCACTCGCGCAGGAAGCGGCGGCGCAGCTCGTCGGCCTCCTGGCCCGCGACCTTGTCCGGGCGCAGCAGCTTCACGGCCACGCGCCGGTCGAGGCGCTGGTCGTAGGCCGTCCAGACCTGGCCCATGCCGCCCTGGCCGATGAGCGTGGACAGTTCGTAGCGGCCCGCGACGACGCGTCCTGTGCCGCCGCTCACCTGCCGCCCTCGTGCTTGCGCAGGTAGTCACTGAGCTCGTCGAGCTCGGCGCGCACCTGGTCGATGCGCGCGGGCGCCGGACGCTGGGGCTGCGCCGGCTGCTGCGGCGGCTGCGGTTGCGGGGGTACGGGCGGCTGCGGCTGGGCGGGCGGCTGCTGGTGCTGGACCGGCGCGGCGGGCGGGAAGGGCTGGGGGCCCGGGTAGCCGTATCCCGACTGCGGCTGGGCGTAGGCGCCCCTGGTCTGCGTGTACTGCATCGCGCTGGACGCGCTGAAGTGGCGTATGTCCGCGTACAGGTAGTACGCGACGATGATCACCATGCCGCTGAGCATCAGCCACATCCCGGTGTTGCCGGTCGAGGTGAACTCGTCCTTGCCCGGGTCGAGGACGATCAGCGTGGTGACGATGGAGATGTGCACCATCGCGAGGACGAGCAGGGCCCAGTCGAGCGTCTTCCGGGTCACGAGGGCGACCCTCAGCATGCTCGGCCACGCGAGGAAGCCGCAGCTCAGGACGGCCAGCGCCACGAAGACCACGCGCAGCGTGACCAGTGTGCCCGATGAGGGGCTCTGAGGCGGTGGCGGCGCGTAGCCGGGGCCGTGCATGGCTGCTCCTGGTGGCCTGGTGAAGGCGGACGTGCGATGTCTTGGTTGAGCGTATAGGTCGACAAGGACAAGCCGTCCAGGGTTGTGGACAACCGTTGCCACACCGTTCCACACCACCGTTTTGCGCCACCGATCGCCAAGGACCGCAGCGGGAGCGCGGAAGGACACCGTCCGCCAGAGTCCTAGTCCGGTGCGACCGTTCCGTCGGTCAGGCCGTCGTACATGCCGCGTACGAGCCGTTCGCCGAGGCGGCCCGCGAGGCGGAGGGTGTCCTCGAACTCGGCGAGGGCGCGGAAGCGTTCGCCGTAGCGGCGCTGCTGGTCGAGCGGGAGGCGGGGCAGTTGGAGGCGGCGCACGTCGAGCCGGGTGGCGGTGGAGGCGTAGCTGCTGGCCCGGCGGTTGTTGGCGGTGCCGCGCAGGAAGCCGGCGAGGAACCACGCGTCGAGGGCGCCCGGGTCGGGGCGCAACAGGGTGAGGTTGCGCCCGAGGGCGGCGCCGGCGGTCGCCTCGTCGACCACGCGCGCGACGGAGCCACCGCCCAGTACGGGCACGACGACGTCTCCGGTCTCGACGAGGACGGGCTGCTCCCCGGTCTCGGGCAGTGTCCCTGAGGGTGCCGTGCCGGACAGGACGTCGTGGTCGGTGAGCACGCGCGCGTGAGCCCCCTGTCCGCCGGTCCGCAGCAACAGGGCTCCCGCGCGCGCGAGTTCGCCGACCGTGGTCACGGGCCAGCGCGCGGGCTGTGCCTCGTCGACGGACGGGGGTGTCAGATCGGCGGTCAGCCGCAGGGTCCGGCTGAGGCGTTCGCGTACCGACGACAGCTCCGCGGCACCGCCGGGCGAGGCGGGGGGCGGCAGATGGCGGGCCGGGGCGAGGTCCACGTCGTCGTCGAGGAGTTCGATGACGGGTACGGACCGGCTCACGCCCGGCTGTTCCGGCACGGTGCCGTCGCGGTCGAAGGCCCGCCAGGTCTCCAGGACTGCGGCGCGCACGTCCTCCCGGTCGAGCGCGCCCCGGCCGCCGGAGTCACGGCTTCCTGAGTCACGGCCGCGTTCGGCCGGGGACGCGGAGGCGGCCCCGTCGACGAGTTGCCCGGTGTCGACGAGCAGGACCTCGGGCTGCGCGGGCGCCTTGTCGGGTCTGCGCAGCACCCACAGGTGCAGGGGGAGGTTGTGCGGGGGTGCCGCGCCCGCGGGCAGGGCGATGACCGCGCGCAGGGCGCCCCGGCGCAGCAGGTCGGCGCGGATACGGCGCCCTGAGCGGCGGCTGGCCGCGCCCGGCGGCATCAGCAGGACGGCGGTGCCGCCTTCCCGCATGCGGGCCAGCGCGTGCTGAACCCAGGCCAGTTCGGACTCCGTGCGGGCCGGGAAGCCGTACTCCCAGCGCGGGTCGTAGGCGAGTTCGTCATGGCCCCAGTTGCGCTCGTTGAACGGCGGGTGGCACAGGACCGCGTCCGCCCTGAGCGTGCCGTAGGTGTCCGCGCGCAGGCTGTCGGCCGTGGCCGTGCGGACGCTGGACCGGGTGTGCAGGGCGAGCCGGAGTGCGGTGAGAGCGGCGTGCTCGGGGGCGCTGTCCTGGCCGAACAGCTCCTGGTCCGGACGGGGTTCCACGGCAAGCAGCAGGGCTCCGGTGCCGCAGGCGGGGTCGTGCACCGTGGTCGCCTGTCCCGCGAGGTCGGCCATCAGACGGGCGAGGTCGGCCGGGGTCGGCGTGTACTGGCGCGGGTTGGCGTCGAGGTGGCGGGCCAGCAGGAACTCGAACGTCTGCCGGGCACCCGTCTCGGCCGCGAGTTCGGCCGTGCCGCGCAGCAACGGCACCGAGGGCAGCAGCGCGGCGGCCGTCGGAGCCTTGACGGCGGGCCGGCGGACCATGCCGAAGCGGGGGGTGAGGACCTGGTCGAGGGAGTTGGGCAGCAGCTCGGCGAGGCGCTGGTCGGAGCCCGCGCTCACCTCCAGCCAGACGGGGTGGCGGTCGTGGACCAGCAGGAGGGCACAGCCCGCGTGCACCAGGGCGGTGACCGGTCCCGCGGGGTGGCCGGCGAGCTGCTGCCAGACCCGCTCGTTGAGGGGTACCTCGGCGAGCTTGCCCTGTTTGCGGAGCCACGCCTCGATCTCGGCGAGGGCGAACGACGGGCTGGTCTCGGTGCCGCCGACCGGTCTGGGGAAGTCGGTGTGGCGGCGGCGCCAGTTGCTGACGGCGGCGCGACCGACTCCGGCGAGCCGTGCGATCCCCGCCGCGGTCACCTCTGTCCCGTTGTCCTGCACGCGCTCGGCTCCCCTCTGCCTGGTGCCTGGTCTGTGAACGCCATCGACTGGGGTGCCTTGGCCCCGTGTGACGCCGAGCATACCGATGGATGCGTCATCAATTCACTTCACGGCCGTGTACTGACCATAAGACGTGAATTGTGTTGACTGGGTTCACAGCTCATGCTCTTATTGACTCATCGAACAAGCCCCTGCTTCGCGCAGGGCGATCACGCGTCTCTGGGGGGACCAACCATGCGTCGCACCACACTCGCCGCTCTCTGCATCGCCGCCGCGGCAACCGTCACGCTCACCGCCTGTGGCACCGAGAACCCGGGCACCGCGGAGAAGACGGCCGGCAAGTCGAAGGAGCCGTTCGCCGGACTGACGGGCGGCGAGATCGCCGAAAGGGCCATCGACGCCACGAAGAGCGCCTCCTCGCTGCGGATGAAGGGCGAGGTGCCCGACGAGGAGAGCGGCAGCACGATCAAGATGGACATCGCGCTCAACAAGAAGGGCGACTGCGCCGGGACGATGTCCATGGACGGCGGCGGCGCCGACATGGTCAAGACCGGCGACACCGTCTACATGAAGTTCGACGAGGCGTTCCTGCGCGCGCAGTCCGAGGGGTCCTCCAAGGACGAGACCCAGGCGGTCGTGGACATGATGGCCGGAAAGTGGGTCAAGACGGCCGCGACCGGCGCCGACGCCAAGGACATCGCGGGCTTCTGCGACCTCGACTCGGTGCTCGCCGAGTTCGGCGACGAGCGCTCGAACGCCGAGCGCGGCGACACCACCAAGGTCAACAGCACTCCCGCGATCACGATCGAGGAGAAGGACGGCAAGGACCGTTACACGGCGTACGTCGCCACCGAGGGCAAGCCGTACCTGCTGCGGGTCGTCAGCAAGTCGGCGAAGGACCCGGGCGACGTCACCTTCAGCGACTACAACAAGCCGGTGCCGGCCGAGGCCCCCAAGGGCAAGGTGCTGGACCTGGACGCGATGGGTGGCTGACCGTCAGCCGAACGGCGAAGCCTCCGGGCGCTCACAGCGCATGCCGCACCCACACATTGGGCTCGACGTACACGGCGTAACCGCGCTCCGGTTCACAGTGCACCGGCACCAGCGCGCCCGGCACCTCCACGAGTCCCTCGGTGTCGAAGGGCAGCCCGGTCCACGCCCGCCAGTCGTCGAGCGAGGCGGACACGGTCATCGACGCGGGCGCCACGGCCTCGATCGTGGCGCCCGCCCGGACGTGCACGCGCAGCCACGGGTCGTACGGCAGCCCGTCGTCCCGCACGCGGAACGCGTACTCCTCGATCGGCGTACGCGGCTCCAGGTGCTTGGCGCTGGGCCGGACCGGGGCGACGACCTCACGGAAGCCGCGCGCCCGCGCGTTGTCCCGCATCGCGGAGAGCATCCGGCCCGACAGACCCGTGCCCTGCGCGTGCGGTGCGACCACGATGGAGGTCGCGCTGACCGTGTCGGGCGGGGTTGTGAACTGCTGGCGGTTGACTGCGTACAAGCGTGTTCTGGCGCGCATGAGTGAGTGTCCGCGCTGGGGCATGTGCGACCCCATGGGGGAGAACGAAGGTTCCTTGGTCGAATGTGTGACCTTTGTCCGTGGTGGTCGTTGAGCGTGGTGAAAGGTTGTTCGGCCGACGTAGGGGACGGGGTGGGAGGGATGGATGGGCTGCGGGAGGTGGCGGCGCCGTTCGTCGCCCTCGGCCCGTCCGGTGTGGCGGTCCGCGACCGGCTCAAGCACCTGACGGTGCAGGACGAGAAGGTGCTGCGTCTGGTCGGTGACCATCTGGGCACGCTCGCTTCCCGGGACCTGAGAGCGCGGTGTACGGCCGGGCTGGACCACGACAACGACCAGTGGGCGCAGCGCAAGCGGACCCTCACGCAGGAGTCGTCCTCTCGCTGGGCCGGGTCGATCACGAAGGCCACCCACGATCAGTGGGCGCTGGCCCGGCGCGGGCAGCTCGCGCACATCCAGCATCTGGAAGCGGGGGTGCGCACGATCGCGCACCGGCTGTCCCTGCCGGTCGGCCAGAAGGGCTCCAAGCGGGCTCCGGGCGGCTACGCGAGCAGGCAGGAGTGGCATGCGAAGACGCGCCGTCTGCAGGTGCTCGAAGACCGGCTCCAGGCGGCGCGCGCGGACTGGGAGGCCGGGGTCGTGGGTGTGGTGCGGGGCGGGAAGCGGCTGCTGAACACCCGCCACCACCTCGACGCCGCCGGGCTCACCGAGGAGCGGTGGCGCACCAGGTGGCGGGCCGGGCGCCGGTTCCTTGAGGCCGACGGCGAGAGCGGGAAGCGGTTCGGTAACGAGACCATCCGCGTCACCTGCGACGGCGAGGTCTCCCTCAAACTCCCCAAGCCGCTGGTACATCTGGCGAACGCCCCGCACGGCCGGTATGTGCTCGCCGCCCGGGTGGCGTTCGCGCACCGGGGCGAGCAGTGGGCCGACCGCATCCAGGCGAACCGGGCGGTCGCCTACCGCATCCACGAAGACACCACACGCGGCCGCTGGTACCTCACCGCATCCTGGACGATCCCGCCGGTCAAGACCGTGCCCCTGGCCACGGCCCGCACGAACGGTCTGGTGGGCGTCGACACCAACGCCGATCACCTGGCCGCCTGGCGCTTGGATGCCCACGGCAACCCCGTCGGCGCACCTGTCCGCTTCGGCTACGACCTGTCCGGCACCACAAGCCATCGCGACGCCCAAGTCCGGCACGCCCTGATCCGCCTGCTGCACTGGGCCACACGTCACCACCTCGCCATCGCGATCGAAGACCTCGACTTCCAGGCGGAGAAGACCCGCGAGAAACACGGCCGCCGAAGCAAGTTCCGCAAGCTGATCTCCGGCATGCCCGTCGCCAGACTGCGGGCCCGGCTGGTGTCGATGGCGGCCGAACTCGGCATCACCATCGTCGCCGTCGACCCCGCCTACACCAGCCGCTGGGGCGCCCAGCACTGGCACAAACCCCTCACCACCAAGACCAGGAAGACCACCCGCCACGACGCGGCCGCCGTGGCCATCGGAAGGCGCGCCCTGGGACACCCGATCCGGCGACGGACGGCACCGCCCCCTGCTCACCGGAGTGATGAGCAGGGGCATCGGACCGTCCAGGCCCGACCAGGCGTCCCGGGGCGTGAGGAAACCCGCCCCCGCATCCCCGGACCACGGACACGATCCCTGCGCACCGGACGCGGAGCGAAAGCGGGCAACCAGGACGCCCAACACCGTTCGGGGCATCCAGCTGAGCATGAATCCTGGCAACAGGACTCACTACCGCTCAGTCTTTAGGAACGGTGCCGTACCGCAGGTCGGTGAAGGCCCGCACGAGCATCTCGTCCCAGCCCCGCGCGGGGAGTTCACCCGGGGTGCCGTCCTCGCCGGCGAGCGCGAGGGGCACGCTGTGGGCGTGGGCGACCACCTCGCCGTGCCCGTCCTCGGTGAACAGCACGTGCTCCGGCAACTCCCGGGCGATCCGCCCGTAGTGCGCGTTGCCCACCGGGTCCTGGCGGGTGAACTCGGGCCAGGTGTCGGCCATCCCGAGTACCCGCTCCCGCATCTCGGGCCGCTCGACGAGTGACCAGACCTTCAGCTCCATGTGGGTGACGGTAGGTGCCGGGCCGGGTCCGGTCGAGGCGTTTTTTCCCGTGCGCCGTACGAAGTACGCCCGAGCGTTCTCGCCCCCGCCGCCCCTGCCCGTCCCATCACCAGGGGCTCCGCCCCTTCGGCCCCGCCGGGGCTCCGCCCCGGACCCCGCTCCTCAAACGCCGGAGGGGCTGAAAAATGTCCTCAGTCCGCGTGGAACCGCGCCGGAGCCTTCGTCGGGTTGCCGCCGGACGGGAGGGACTGGTCGGGGCAGCCGGACAGGACGCGCTTCATGGCGGCCTTCTCGGCGGTCGTCACCCACAAGCCGTACTTCTTCTTCACGGCGACCTGCGCGGCCACGTATGTGCAGCGGTAGGACTTGTTGGGCGGGAGCCAGGTGGCCGTGTCGCCGTCACCCTTGCTGCGGTTGGTCCCGGCGTCCACCGCGAGGAGGTTGAGCGGGTCGTTGGCCAGGGCTATGCGCTTGCTCGCGTCCCACTGCTGGGCGCCCTTTTGCCAGGCGTCCGAGAGCGGGACGAGATGGTCTATGTCGATCTCGCTGTGGCCGCGCTTGAAGGTGATCTCCTTGCCGCTGTAGGGGTCGGAGTTCAGCACCCCGGAAGCCACCTCACAGTCGGCCTCCTTGAACTTCACGTCCTTCAGGTCGCGTTTGAGGATGTCGTCGCGTGTGTCGCAGTGGTTCGAGTCCGTATCGGCCCAAGCAGTGCCGAAATTGTCCCGTTCGTACCCCGTCTTGGGCGCCCGGCCCTTGACGGTGAGCGAGTCGACGGCGGTGAGCGCGGCACCGCTCCCGCCCGACGGCTCCGCCGGCCCCGAGGGGTTCGAGGCCCCCGCCGTCTCACTCTTGCAGCCGCTGACGGTCACCAGCACCAGCGCGGCAACCGCGACCCCACCCCTCAGACGCACCACGCGACGACTCTCCCTTGCCTGTTCCACTCGCGTGCTCTGCACGCAGGTTCTGTATGCCTGTTCTGCAGGGTGCTCCGCATGGCTGCTTCGAATCATGCCCGTTGCCTGCCCTGCCGGTTTCCCCTGCTCACCGTAGCCGCGGCGGAGGTACGGCCCTACCGTCGCCCCGTGGGCAACGGGTGCACGCCGGGCGCATCGCCGGTTGCAAGCCTCCTCCGGAAGGAAGACCTCACCCAAGCATCTTCGGCAAATCCAAGATCCGGGCACACCAGGACAAGGCAAAGAGGTGTCCACCGCTGGGGAACGAGCCTCAACTCCCTCACCCTCCGACGAACCTCACACCTTGCCGATCCCCAGGGTCGTCCCCGACGGCATCAGCCCCGTACCGAGAACCGCGACCCAGAAGTCGCCGAGCAGGTCGGCGAGGCGGGCGGTGACCTCCGGGCCGAGGAATCGCCAAGGTCCGGCGGCGAGTTCGTCCGTGTGGCGCTCGACCTGCCGGCGGAGGTCTCGGCCCGCCTCCGTCGCCGTACCGTCCGGGCGCACCAGACCGCGGGACACGAGCCGGTCGCGCGCGGCCGCCCACTCCTCGGGACGCCAGCCCCGGCTCTCGAAGACCTCCACCGGCGCGGCACCTATCGCCGCGAACGAGACCAGAGACTCCACGGGGTCGAGGCCTGCGACGAGGAGTGCCGCGAGGTGGCCGTCGCCACGGTGCTCGCGCAGGATCGCCGCCGCCCGCCACAGCTGGAGGTGCGGGGCGTCGGGCCACGGCAACTCGGCGTTGGCGGCGGCCAGCGGGCGGCCCGCGGTGTTCGCCGCCTCTGCGGCGCGGCGGGCCAGTGCGGCGGCCTCGGCGAGTTCCGGGCTGTGCGTGCGGTCGCCCAGAATCGCCCCGTACACCCGGTCCATCACCCGGTCGCGTGCCGCCAGGACGGCCTCCGGACTCGCGATGTCCCAGGCTGGTTCGACGTACTCGGCGACCATGCGCGGGCTGAAGCTGTAGAAGGCGGAGGCCACGCGCTCGCTCCCGACGGCGCCCAACGGGGCCGCGCGGAACGGGAAGTAGCTCGGCCAGCGCTCCTTCGTCCCGTACCCGAGCGAGGCCGCCTCGTCGAAGGTCTCCGGTGCGTAGAAGAGGACGGAGTGCAGGACCTCCAGCAGGTGCCACATCCGGCGCACCAGGTCGAGCCCCACTCCGTGCCCGCTCCCCTCACCCACGGCCCCGCTGACGTGCTCAGACATGACGCATCCCCCTGATCGCGTTCACGGTCCACCAACTTGTCAGCGGCTAGATTGCCTCAACCTCTCGAACTTGTCAACGGCTAGATTCACTGCGTACGCTGATCACGTGACGAGCACGACCAAAGCCGCGTACCACCACGGTGACCTCCGCCGCGCCATCCTGCGTGCCGCTCTCGACGTCATCGCCGCCGACGGGCCCTCGGCTCTGAGTCTGCGCGACCTGGCGCGCCGCGCGGGCGTCTCGCACGCCGCGCCGGCCCATCACTTCAAGGACCGCACAGGTCTGCTCACGGCGATCGCGGCGGAGGGATTCGGACTGCTGGCGGCCGCGACCCGGGAGTCGGCCGACCTACGGGACGCGGGCGTGCGCTACGTGCGCTTCGCGCGCGAGCACCCCGCGCACTTCCAGGTGATGTTCACGCGGGAACTGCTGCGTGAGAACGACATGGAGCTCACCGCGGCCCGCGCCCTCTCCGCAGCCGCCCTCCGCGACGCCATCCCCATACCCGACGACGGCGCCCCCGAGGCCCGCCTCGCCCGCGTGGCCGTCTGGTCCCTCGCCCACGGCTTCG
This sequence comes from Streptomyces sp. NPDC046862, assembly GCF_040704615.1. NCBI lineage: Bacteria > Bacillati > Actinomycetota > Actinomycetes > Kitasatosporales > Streptomycetaceae > Streptomyces > Streptomyces sp. NPDC046862. The sequence goes on from NZ_JBEYXP010000027.1 coordinate 123,413, forward strand.
CCACGCTCCTCCTCGGCCACAACCTGGACAACCTTCTGGGCGAGGAGGACGACCCGGAAGAGGTGCTCCGGGCGCTGCCGATGATGCTGCTCCCACCAACCTGACAGCAGCATCCGGGCGTTCGGCCGCGCCCCGGTCCCCGACCGCTAAGGCCCCTACGACCCCTACGACCCCTACGACCCCAGGATCGACGTCAGGAACTCCCCCGTCCACCCCAGCAACTCCCGCCCGACCAGCGGCTTGCCGCCCACCTTGGCCGTCTTCGGGCGGGGGACCAGGACCTGGTGGACGGCGGGCTTGATGACGACGCCCGGGTAGAGGCGCTTGACGCGTAGTTCCTGGGACTCCCTCAACTCCACCGGGGCGAAGCGGATGTTGTTGCCCTGGAGCACGATCTCGCCGACACCGCACGCGCGCGAGAGCATCCGCAGGCCCGCGACGAGCAGCAGGTTCTCCACCGGCTCGGGCAACTTGCCGTAGCGGTCGACGAGTTCCTCGCGTACCGCCCTGATGTCGTCCTCGGTGTTCACGGAAGCGATGGCGCGGTACGCCTGGAGGCGCAGCCGTTCGCCCGGGGCGTAGTCGTGCGGGACGTGGGCGTCGACCGGGAGCTCGATCTTGACCTCCAGCGGCGGCTCCTCCTCCACGCCGCCCTCCAGGGACGCGCGGTAGTCCGCCACCGCCTCGCCGACCATGCGGACGTACAGGTCGAAGCCGACGCCCGCGATGTGGCCGGACTGTTCGCCGCCCAGGAGGTTTCCGGCTCCGCGGATCTCCAGGTCCTTCATCGCCACGTACATGCCGGCGCCCATCTCGGTGTGCTGGGCGATGGTGGCGAGCCGCTCGTGGGCCGTCTCCGTCAGCGGCTTCTCCGGCGGGTAGAGGAAGTACGCGTACCCGCGCTCACGGCCGCGCCCGACCCGCCCGCGCAGCTGGTGCAGCTGCGAGAGGCCGAAGTTGTCGCCGCGCTCCACGATCAGCGTGTTCGCGTTCGAGATGTCGATGCCCGACTCGACGATGGTCGTGGAGACGAGCACGTCGAACTTCTTCTCCCAGAAGTCGACGACCACCTGCTCCAGCGCCTGCTCCGACATCTGGCCGTGCGCGGTCGCGATGCGCGCCTCCGGGATGATCTCCCGCAGCCTGGCCGCCGCCCGGTCGATCGACTCGACCCGGTTGTGGATGTAGAAGACCTGGCCCTCGCGCAGCAGTTCCCTGCGCACGGCCGCGCCGATCTGCTTCTCCTCGTACGGACCGACGAACGTCAGGACCGGGTGGCGCTCCTCGGGCGGGGTGGTGATCGTGGACATCTCGCGGATGCCGGTCACCGCCATCTCCAGCGTCCTCGGGATCGGCGTCGCGGACATGGTCAGCACGTCCACGTTCGCGCGCAGCTTCTTCAGCTGTTCCTTGTGCTCGACGCCGAACCGCTGCTCCTCGTCGACGATGACGAGCCCGAGGTCCTTGAACTTGGTCTCGGACGAGAACAGCCGGTGCGTGCCGATGACGATGTCGACCGCGCCCTCCCGCAGGCCCTCCAGGGTGGCCTTCGCCTCCGTGTCCGTCTGGAAGCGGGACAGCGCCCGTACGTTCACGGGGAACTGCGAGTACCGCTCGCCGAACGTCCCGAAGTGCTGCTGCACCAGCAGGGTCGTCGGTACGAGGACCGCGACCTGCTTGCCGTCCTGTACGGCCTTGAAGGCGGCCCGGACCGCGATCTCGGTCTTGCCGTAGCCGACGTCGCCGCAGATGAGCCGGTCCATGGGGACCGACTTCTCCATGTCCTCCTTGACCTCGGCGATCGTCGTCAGCTGGTCGGGGGTCTCGGCGTAGGGGAAGGCGTCCTCCAGCTCGCGCTGCCAGGGCGTGTCGCCTCCGAAGGCGTGCCCGGGGGCCGCCATGCGCGCGCTGTACAGCTTGATCAGGTCGGCCGCGATCTCCTTGACGGCCTTCTTCGCGCGCGCCTTGGTCTTCGTCCAGTCGGCGCCGCCCAGCCGGTGCAGCGTGGGCGCCTCCCCGCCGACGTACTTGGTGATCTGCTCCAGCTGGTCGGTGGGGATGTAGAGGCGGTCGCCGGGCTGACCGCGCTTGGCGGGCGCGTACTCCACGACCAGGTACTCGCGGGTCGCGCCCTGCACGGTGCGCTGGACCATCTCGATGTACCGGCCGACGCCGTGCTGCTCGTGCACGATGTAGTCGCCTGCCTCCAGGGTCAGCGGGTCGATGGTCTTGCGGCGGCGGGCCGGCATGCGGGCGCCGTCCTTGCCGGCGGCCTTCTGGCCGGTGAGATCGGTCTCCGTCAGCACGGCCAGCTTCAGCCGCGTATCGACAAAGCCGTAGTCGATCGAACCGCAGGCCACGTGCACCACGGACGGGCTGATCCCGTCGAGGTCGGCCTGGAGGCGGGCCGCGATGCCCTCCGTGCCCAGCACCTCGACCGTACGGGCGGCCGGGCCGTGCGCCTCCGTCACGAAGACCGCGCGCCAGCCGTCGGCGAGCCAGCCCTTGGTGTCGGCCAGCGCCTTCGCGGTGTCACCGCGGTACGTCTCGGGGGCGTGCATGCCGAGCTTCAGCGTGTCCGCGTCGAGCTCCTCGTCGGCGGCGAACGGGGACACCGACCACCACATCATGTCCAGCTCGCGGGCCCGGTCGCGCACGTCGGCGATGGACCACAGGGAGGCCGCCCCGACGTCGATGGGGGCCTCGCCGCCGCCCGCGGTCGCGGCCCAGGACGCCTGGAGGAACTCCTGGCTGGTGGCCACCAGGTCGGCGGCCCGCGTCCGTACGCGCTCCGGGTCGCACACCACGGCCATGGCGCCCTTGGGCAGCACGTCCAGCAGCAGCTCCATGTCGTCGACGAGCACGGGCGCGAGGGACTCCATGCCCTCCACGGCGATGCCCTCGGCGATCTTGCCCAGCAGCTCGCCCAGCTCGGGGTGCTGCTCGGCGAGTGCCGCCGCCCGCTGCCGTACGTCGTCCGTCAGCAGCAGCTCACGGCAGGGCGGCGCCCACAGGCCGTGCTCGGCGACCTCCAGGGACCGCTGGTCGGCGACCTTGAAGTACCGGATCTCCTCGACGTCGTCCCCCCAGAACTCCACCCGGAGGGGGTGTTCCTCGGTGGGCGGGAACACGTCGAGGATGCCGCCGCGTACGGCGAACTCTCCGCGCTTCTCGACGAGCTCGACCCGGGAGTACGCGGCTGCCGCGAGCGCGTCCACGACGTCGTTCAGGTCGGCGGTCCGGCCCGTCCGCAGCGCAACGGGCTCCAGGTCACCCAGGCCCTTGACCTGCGGCTGCAGCACGGAACGTACGGGCGCGACGACCACGGAGACCGGGCCGGTCTCGGGGTCGTCGGGGCTCGGGTGCGCGAGCCGTCGCAGTACGGCGAGGCGCCGCCCCACGGTGTCGCTGCGCGGGCTCAGCCGCTCGTGCGGGAGGGTCTCCCAGGACGGGTACTCCACGACGCCGTCCGGTGGCAGCAGGGACCTGAGCGCGGCCGCGAGGTCCTCGGCCTCGCGGCCGGTCGCCGTCACGGCGAGTACGGGTCTGCCGGCGTCCCGCGCCAGGGCGGCAACGGCGAACGGGCGGGCCGCGGGTGGGCCCACGAGGTCGACGTGCGTGCGGTTGCCGTCGGTGGCCGCCGTGATCGCTTCCGCGAGGGCCGTGTCCTTGACGACGACGTCGAGCAGACCGTGCAGGCTCATGAAGGGCTTCCATCCGAGGAGAGGGCAACACGAAGGGCCCGACACGCGGGGCGGGGCGGGGGGTTCCCAGGGTACGACGGGCGAGGCGGGCTCACCCGTCTGAGCGATCGACTCGAGAAGGACAGAACTTTACAGTTCTGTACATGAGTGTCACGCTTCAAGCCATGAGCGCCGAGTACCCCATCACTGAGGCCCGCGCACAGTTTGGCTCCCTGGTCCGCCGGGCGTCCCACGATCGCGAGCGCATCACCATTACGGATCACGGTCGGCCCGCGGTCGTGCTCATGAATCCCCGGGAGGTGGCCGAGCTGGAGGAGCGCGTCCTGGAGCTGGAGGAACAGCTCGCACTTGCTCGGTACCGAGTAGAGAAGACGAACGGGACGTTCGTCGGTGTTCCCCATGAAGAGGTCCGCAAGATGCTCGGCCTGGAGGGCGAGTGACCTTCCGGACCATCTGGCACGAACAGGCGACCAACGCCGCAGTCCGCTTCCTCAAGGAGGACCCGGACGGGCTGCGCCAGGTCTTCGTAGCCGTCGACCTGCTCGCCGAGGACCCCCGCCCTGCGGGGACCACCGCCCTTGGGTCGCCTGATCTGCGCCGTATGCACGTCGGGCCGTACCGGCTCATGTACCAGATCGAGGACGACTCGATCACCGTGGTCGTCGTGCTGCACATCGGGCGCGTCCCGTAGGGGCGACCGACGAAGGGCCGGGCCCGGCGGAAAATCCACCGGGCCCGGCCCTCCCCCGTTCCCCCGTTTTCCCCGCCCGCGACGGCTACTCCGTAGCGATCGCGTTCAGGACGTTCATCCGCCCCGCCCTGAACGCCGGGATCAGCGCCGCGAAGAGCCCCACGAACGCGGACCCCAGGAACACCCCCGTGATCGTCGGCCACGGGATCTCCAGGACCTTCAGGCCCTCCAGGGCGAGGAGCTGCTGGGCGGTCGCGCCCCAGCCCATGCCGAGGCCGAGGCCCAGCAGGGCGCCGAAGAGGGCGATCACCACCGACTCCAGACGGATCATGCGGCGCAGCTGGCGGCGGGAGAGACCGATCGCGCGCATCAGGCCGATCTCCCTCGTCCGCTCGACCACCGAGAGAGCCAGGGTGTTCACCACACCCAGGATCGCGACGATGATCGCGAGGGCCAGCAGACCGTAGATCATGTTCAGCAGCTGACCGATCTGGTCCTTGAGCGCTTCCTTGTAGTCGGTCTGGTCGCGGACCTTGTACTGCGGGTAGTCGTGCAGCGCCGTCTTGAGCGACGTGTACGCGGCCGCCTCCTGACCGTCCTTCGCCGAAGCGAAGAGCAGCGTGTCCAGCGGCATCTTGCCCGCCGGGACGTACTTGGCCATCGTGTCGATGGACGTGTACATCGCGCCCTGGTCGATCACCACGTCACTGCTGGTGATCGCGCGGACCGTCAGCTTGGCCGGGGCCCCGCCGTCCTTGAACGCGACCGTGATCGTGGAGCCGAGCTTGATGCCGTGGTCCTTGGCGAACTTGTCGTGGACGGACATCGAGTTCGGCTTGTAGGCGTCCTTGAGGTTCCCGGCGACCGTCTCGGTGCGCAGGTCGGTCGCGTACGACGGGTCGGCGGCCGTGATCGCGGTGTCCTTGAGGGTCTTGCCGTCGGGCGTGGTGAAGTCGGCCTCGGTCCACTTGTACTCGGTGACACCCGTGAGGTCCTTGGCGGACTTCGCCGCCTTCACGGCCTGCGGAGTGATCAGCTGGCCGCTGTCCGACTGGATGATGAAGTCCGTACCGACGGTCTTGTCCAGCTGGTCCGTCGCCGAGGCCACCATCGAGGAGCCCACGACCGACAGGCACGCCACCAGCGCCAGGCCGATCATCAGCGCCGCGCCGGTCGCCCCCGTACGGCGCGGGTTGCGGAGCGCGTTGCGCTCGGCCATCCGTCCGACCGGGCCGAAGATCCGCAGCACCAGGGCGCCGAGCACGCGCACCACGCCGCTCGCGAGCACCGGACCGATGACGACGAAGCCGATCAGCGACAGCACCACACCGCCGCCCAGCCACATCGAGCCCTCACTCGCCTTGTCCGCCTGGGAAGCGAGGTACAGCCCATAACCCCCCGCGCCCGTCAGCACCAGCCCCAGCACGGCCCGTACGACACCCGACTTGGCGTCGGCCGGAGCGCCCGCGTCACGCAGGGCCGCCATGGGGGAGACCTTGCCGGCCCGTCGAGCGGGCAGGTACGCGGCGAGCACGGTGACCACGATGCCGAGCAGCAGGCCGACCACCGGGGTGGTCCAGGCGACGGTGAGGTCGTCGGTGGACAGGTTCATGCCGGTGGCGCCCATGAGCTTCATCAGCCCGATGGCCAGACCCACGCCCGCGCCGACGCCGAGCACCGAGCCGAAGACACCGAGCAGCAGCGCCTCGACGAGCACGGACCGGTTGACCTGCCGGCGGGAGGAGCCGATGGCCCGCATCAGGCCGATCTCGCGGGTCCGCTGGGCGACCAGCATCGAGAAGGTGTTGATGATCAGGAAGATGCCGACGAGGAAGGCGATCCCGGCGAAGCCCAGCATGGCGTACTTCATCACGCCCATGAAGTCGCCGACGTCCTTGGCGTTGGCGTCCGCGACCTCCTTGGCCGTCTTGACCTGGTAGCCGCCGTCCAGCGCCGTGGCGACGTTCTTCTTCACCTGGGCGTCGCTGAGGCCGGAGGCCGCGGTGACGTTGACGTTGGTGTAGACGCCGGTCTCGCCGAGCAGGGTCTCCTGGGCGGTCTTCGTGTCCAGGTAGAAGATCGCGGCACCGGGGTTGGTGACCTGGAACTCGGCGACGCCGGAGACCTTCGCCCGGTGCGTGCCGACGGCCGTGATGACGCCGATCTCGTCGCCGAGCTTCAGGTGGTGCTTGTCGGCGGTGTCCGCGTCGACCATGATCTGGTCCGGCCCGCGCGGCGCGTTGCCCGAGGAGATCTTCATGGTGCGGGCGTCGTTGGCGTTCCAGTTGCCGACGATGGTCGGGGCGCCGCTCGTGGGCGAGAGGCTGTCCTTGTCGGCGTCGACGACGGTCACCGAGGTGGAGAACACGGTGCCCTCGGCCGACTTCACGCCGTCGGCCTTGCGTACCTGGCCCAGCACGGACGCGGGCATCACCGGCGGCTTGCCGGTGTCGGACTGGGTTTCCCCGGTGTCCGAGGCGTCCTTGGGGCTGACGGTGACGTCGGAGGCCGTGGCCGCGAAGAGCTTGTCGAAGGTGGTGGACATGGTGTCGGTGAAGACCAGGGTCCCCGTGACGAAGGCCACCGACAGCAGGACGGCGATGGCGGAGAGCGCCATGCGTCCCTTGTGCGCGAAGAAGTTGCGCATGGAGGTCTTCATGACGGTCATGACGTGCGCCCCCGGGCGTCGAAGTCCTTCATGCGGTCGAGCACGGCCTCGGCGGTCGGCTTGTACATCTCGTCGACGATCCGGCCGTCGGCGAGGTACAGCACGCGGTCCGCGTACGAGGCGGCCACCGGGTCGTGCGTGACCATGACGATGGTCTGGCCGAGCTCGTCCACCGAACGGCGCAGGAAGCCCAGCACCTCGGCGCCGGCCCTCGAGTCCAGGTTCCCGGTCGGCTCGTCACCGAAGATGATCTCGGGCCGGGCCGCCAGGGCACGGGCCACGGCCACGCGCTGCTGCTGACCGCCGGAGAGCTGGGTGGGCCGGTGCTTGAGCCGGTCGGAGAGCCCGACGGTGTCGACGACCCGGCCCAGCCACGCCTTGTCCGGCTTGCGGCCGGCGATGTCCATGGGCAGGGTGATGTTCTCGAGCGCGTTCAGCGTGGGCAGCAGGTTGAACGCCTGGAAGATGAACCCGATCCGGTCCCGGCGCAGCTTCGTGAGCTTCTTGTCCTTGAGTCCGGTGATCTCGGTCTCGTCCAGGTAGATCTGACCGCTGGTCACGGTGTCCAGTCCGGCGAGGCAGTGCATCAGCGTGGACTTGCCGGACCCCGAGGGGCCCATGATCGCGGTGAACTGACCGCGGGCGATGTCCACGTCGACGTGATCGAGGGCGACGACACGGGTCTCGCCGGACCCGTACGCCTTCACGACCTGCCGCGCCCGCGCGGCAACGGCCGTAGTCCCTCCAGTGCCCCCGTGCCTGGTGATGGTCACAGCCGATGTCACGGTATGTCTCCTATGTCGGTCAGCAGCGCGACGCGAGTGCTGCTGGAAACGAAGTGGTGCTGGAATGCGAGGTGCTGGAATGCGCAGTGCTGATGTCCGGCGAAGTGCCGCTGCGCGGCTTGCTCGTCTCCGGTGTGCGGTACGCCGACGAGTCTGGCCCCTGAACGCCCCCCGGCGCGCTGGGGCCGAACCCCGTCTTGCCCTGAGGAAAACCCCACCCCCGAACCTGCGGTCCGTACGACCCCCGTACGCCCCGACCGCTCCCCAGCGGCGTAAAGCCAGGCTAAGGAAGGCCCCTGCCCCGTCTCGTCCTCCGGCGGTACGAACCCGCCCCCGTCCGTAGTACGGAGGTACCCCTAAGGGATCTCCACCGACAGGTGGAGCGGATCTCGGGGTCCGGTCCACCCACCGATCCACCCACCGGTCCACCCAGCTTGCACCCTCCCGCTGCGTGAGCCTCAAGTGGCAAGCTGTGACCGGCAGATAGATGCACAGGGAAAGGATTCCGGTGGGCGAGACCAGCGAGACCAGACCCGCGATACGCGACACCGCCGAGCGCACCGGAACCGACAGACGCGGGGCCGTCGTCGCCGCGCTCATGCTCGCCATGGGCCTGGCCGCGCTGGACTCCACGATCGTGTCGACCGCCGTCCCCCAGATCGTCGGCGACCTCGGCGGCTTCTCCGTCTTCTCGTGGCTCTTCTCGGGCTACCTGCTGGCCGTGACGGTCACCCTCCCCGTCTACGGCAAGATCTCCGACACCTTCGGCCGCAAACCGGTACTGATCGCGGGAACGGTCCTCTTCCTCCTCGGCTCCCTGCTCTGCGCCCTCGCCTGGAACATGGCGGCCCTCATCGCCTTCCGCATCGTGCAGGGCCTGGGCGGCGGCGCCCTCCAGGGCACGGTGCAGACGCTCGCCGCCGACCTCTACCCGCTGAAGGAGCGCCCGAAGATCCAGGCCAAGATCTCCACGGTCTGGGCGACCTCGGCGGTCGCCGGCCCGGCCCTCGGCGGGGTCCTCGCGGCGTACGCCGACTGGCGCTGGATCTTCCTCATCAACCTGCCGCTCGGCGCGGTGGCGCTCTGGCTCCTGGCCCGCCACCTCCACGAGCCGCAGCGGCGGACCGGCGGCCCCCGCCCCCGTACCGACTGGGCGGGCGCGCTGACGGTGTTCGCGTGCGGGGGCGCTCTGCTGACGGCCGTCGTCCAGGGCGGGGTGGCGTGGTCGTGGCTGTCCTGGCCCTCGATCACCCTGCTGGGCACGGGACTTGTCCTGGTCGTGGCGTTCGTGGCCATCGAACGCCGGGCGGCGGAGCCGATCATCCCCGGCTGGGTGTGGCGCCGCCGTACGATCGCGGCGGTGAACCTGGCCCTGGGCGCGCTGGGGTTCGTCATGGTCGCCCCCACGGTCTTCCTGCCGACGTACGCGCAGTCGGTCCTGGGCCTGGCCCCGATCGCCGCGGGCTTCGTCCTGTCCGTGTGGACGCTGAGCTGGCCGGTGTCGGCGGCACTGAGCCAGCACGTGTACCGCAGGATCGGCTTCCGCAACACGGCGATGCTGGGGATCGGTACGGCGACGCTGATCCTGGCCGCCTTCCCGCTGTTGCCGTACCCGGGCGAGGCGTGGCAGCCGACCCTGCTGATGCTGCTGCTGGGCGCCGCCCTGGGCATCTTCCAACTCCCCCTCATCGTCGGCGTCCAGTCGACGGTCGGCTGGGCGGAACGCGGCACCGCCACCGCCTCGATCCTGTTCTGCCGCCAGACGGGCCAGACGGTGGGCGCGGCGATCTTCGGCGCCGTGGCCAACGGGGTGCTGGCCGCGCGGCTGGGCGGCGCCGGCGACCTCGACGCCGTGACGCACGCCCTCGACGCGGGCGCCGCCTCGGAGCACGTACGGCGAGCGGTGGCGGACGCGGTCCACGCGGTGTACCTGGGGGCGGCGGTGGCGGCCGCGCTGGCGTTCCTGGCCCTCCTGCTGCTGGCACCGCGCCGTTTCCCGGTCCTCAAGGACTGAGAGGACCGGAGGACGGGGAGGACGGGCAGGACTGGCAGGATGACGCGGACAACAACAGCAGGAGGGGGATGACCGTGCTCGTCATCTTGTCCGTCGTCGTCGTGCTCGCGCTCGCGGGGTGCGTCTGCGTGGTGTGGGCGTCACGGGGCGGCCCGCGCTGGGTACGCGCGGTGTCCGCCGTGACGCTGGGGGCGGGCGAGGTGGTGCGCCGCGCCTCGATCCGCTCGAACCGGAACAACGGCTCGGACGACTAGATGTATGAGGGCTCGACGTTGGTGACGCTCTCGCGGAGACGTGCTGCTGGCGGCTTTCCGGCGGCAGCACTATGCGGCCGGTGGTACTTGTAGTGGATGTTCCACACTGCGATCGCGGCTGACCGGGCGTTCCTCGCTGGTGAACGGCCAGCGATTTACCCAATGCCGGCGCATGCGCGAGAGATACCCATCTCAGCGGCGACGTGGGCAATGGGACGTGTCTGGCACCGCTTCACGAGCCGCCTACGGCCCTCGACGCTCAGGAGCGCATTCCCGTGAGGCACTCGTCGTCCTCTCGAAGTCAGACGACGGCAGGCGCGACACCTATCGTACGCGCCTGCCGCATTGCGGCCTTTCAGCCCCGCGGTGCGACGCGGATACGGTTCCCGTCAGGATCGGCTGCGAGGAAGGTCAGCCCGAACCCCGCATCATGAGGCTCCTGCAGGACCGTGACGCCCTTGGACTGCCACTGCTTGAAGATCGCGTTGACCTCGTCGGGCCCACTGTCGATGGCCAGGCAAACCTCACTGGTGCGCGGGACGTCCGGTGACAGATGCTCGAACTGGCCAGACCACAGACCGAGGTCAGCGCCTGGCCCGAGGTCGAAGGTGATGTATCCCGGAGTCTCGAACGACGGGCTCATGCCGAGGAGGTCGCCGTAGAAACGTGCTGCGGCGGGAGCGTCGTTCACGTAGACGATGGACACGACGGATGTGGTCATGGTTTTTCCTTCTCGCAGGTCGTGGGTACGCATCCGCCAGCCTGACCGGGATATGCGCCGCATCATGTCGCAATTCCTGAAAAACTTGGCGTGTGACCCCAGACCGCTTCTTCTCCCTGATGCTGCTCCTGGCATCGAGGAATGCCGTGACCACACAGGAACTCGCCTCGGCGCTCGGGGTGTCCCTTCGAACCGTCACCCGGGACCTGAACTGGCTCCGCGAGGCCGGTCTGCCGGTGACCGCGCAACGGGGCCGCCTCGGAGGCGTGACCATGCTGCCCGGGTCCGGGCTCGACCTCACGCGACTCACGCCGGGCGAGCGTGATCATCTCTCGCTCGCCGGGCTGGACGAGAAGCAACGTGCGGAGCTCGACACATCGGTCGAAAGCCGGCGCGCGCTCTCCAAGATCGCCGCTGCACAGCCACGTCGAGTTGATGAGCTCCTGCCGCTCACCGACGTAGTGCACGTGGACAGCCGCCCCTGGCGTCAGGCACGAGTTTCCGGCACGACTCCGGCTTCGCTGATCGGCCCGGTGCGGCGAGGTCGCCGGCTGCGGATCGAGTACGACAGCACACGCGAGTCATGTCCACGCGACCTGATCGTGGATCCCTACGGGCTGTTCGCCAAGGCCGGCATCTGGTACCTCGTCGCCGACTGTGCCCGAGTGCCACGGATGTACCGACTCGAACGGATCACCACGTGGAAAGAAGTCGACCAGCCACGACGGATCCGCGAGAACCAGACCCTGGCCACCGTCGCTGCAGCGCTCGTTGACCAGTGGGAACACAACCATGCGATAGAGGTCAGCGCCACCATCGACCAGACCCAGATCGAGCGAGCGCGACGGATCCTCGGCCAACGACTCGTCCAGGACGACCATGAGGAATCCACCACCGGCCACAGGGTGAGGATCCGCTTCCTGCACCTGGAGGACGTGCGAACACTACTGCCGTTCGGGAGCACCATCACTGTGCACGGCCCCACCGAAGCCAGGGCTCACCTCCGCGACCTCGCCACCGACCTCGCCCACCACTATGCGCCGTCACCAACGTCCTGACCCGCAACAACTAGACGCAGCTCCCTTCCCCGCCGCCCTTCACGCCACCCGGGCCACACCTGAGGCATGCGCAGGGTGGGAAGCGTCCGGCCGACTCGATCGGCACGTCCTTGCGCGAGGGCTGGTACGTCACTCTCTGCCCCCAGGTCCGCCCACCGTCCCGCGAGACCCGCAGCGTGATGTACGCCCCGACGAGGCCCTCTTCCTGCTCTCCCACCTGCCCCATGACCACACCCTTCACTTTCTGTGCCGTTGCACTCACAGAGTGGCGTCACCGTGGGTACGCTCGGAAGGTAGCTGAGCGTGACAACGGGGTGCGCACGGAGTGGAGTTGAGTACGTGGCGATCGAGGACAACCCGCGAACTCGTGAGCAGTACGGTCAGGAGCTGAAGCGGCGACGGGAGGCGGCGGGGCTCACGCAGGAGGAGTTGAGCCAGCGTGTCGTGATGTCGCGCACGCACATCGCGCATATCGAGGCGGGGCGGCGGCGGCCGGATGTCGAGGATGCGCGGCGGCTGGATCAGGTGTTGGGGGCGGGTGGGTTCTTCGAGAACTTCCTGCCCGTGCTGGACGGCAAGAAAGTCGCGGAACACTTCAAGGGCACGCTGGAGTTCGAGGGCAAGGCCAACGAAATCCGGGTGTACGCACCGAAGTTGGTACCCGGCATCCTCCAGACACCAGCGTACGCACGCCACGTTCTCAGTTCCGGCTCCTCGCCGAGGTGCCCCGAAGAACGTGAGGAGTTGCTCGCCACCCGCCTCGAACGTGGCCGCATCCTCGACAACTTCCACTCACCGAAGGTGTGGGCGATGTTCGACGAAGCCGTTCTTCGGCGCCCCGTCGGCGGACCGGCGGTGATGTGCGAACAGCTTCGGCACATCCTGGCCCTGGGAGAGAGCCACCGCATCCGCGTGCACGTCCTGCCATTCTCGGCCGGCTACCACGCTCTGCTGGAGGGGTTCGTCTCGCTCATGTGGTTCGAGGACCTGCCGCCCATCGCCTACACGGAAAGCTTGAAGTCCGGCCGGATCTGGGAACTTCCGTCCGTGGTCCGCGAATGCCAGGTGGCCTACGATCACGCTCTGGGCGACGCGCTGTCGCATCGGGAGTCCCTGACCCTCTTCAGGTCGGTTGCGGAGGAGTACGAGCATGAAGCGCAGCGAGCACACGATTCCTGACGCCTCGGCGCTGTCCGCTTGGCGCAAGTCCACCTACAGCGGCGGCGACAGCGGCGACTGCCTCGAAGTCACCCCCACCGCCCTCCCCGCCCACATCCCCGTCCGCGACAGCAAGAACCCCACCGGCCCGGCCCTCGTCTTCCCGACACCGGCCTGGCAGGCGTTCGTCACTTCCCTCGGTCGAACCAGGCCGTAGTAACCGGCAGGAACAGCAGGACGACCACCGGCACCCCGAGCACGATGCGCAACGCGGCGTCGGTGAACTCGGCGGCCGAAGCGGCGCCGAAGGCCTGGTTGAACGACCCGACGAGGACGAACACCATCACCACTATGGTCGTGATCCGCACTCCGCCGCGCGCGCCGCCGCCGTACCTCAGGGCGAGCAGCGCACACATCCAGACGAGGAACCAGGGCGCCAGCAACTCGCCCAGCCCGTAGGACGTCAGCCTGCTCTCCATCACGAGGACGACCACCAGCCCCGCGAAGGCCAGCGCGTACAACAGCATTTGAGCCGCGCGCGCCTGTCTGGGCATGACGGTCTCGTCGACTTGACTCATTGAACTCCACCTTGAGAAAAACAGAACGCTCGATCGGGGAACACGGCCGGTCAGTCTCCGTCGAGATGCAACTCCGTCGAGGATTCGGCCGCACAGATTCCGGCGAGACGCACAACGCCTTCCAGAAGGGCCCGGCCGGACGGGTCGTCGACTCGTCCCCGGACCGCCTCGATCTCGGCGGTGAACTGCTCCATGTCCGCCCGCGTCAGGATCAGCGACCCGTAGGGGGCGACCCGACTCAGCATCGGCAGGCCGCTTTCCGCACAGAGGCAGGCGAACCTGTCGGCGTCATCCACGACCACGTCGACGAGACTCACCCGACGCCGCTTCGGGCTGCTGCCCTGCTGGGCCACTCTCATCAGGGCCACATCGACGCCCATCAGGCCGACCCACGTACGTCCATGACCAATCCCCACCCTTTGCTTCGGCGCGGATGCCTCCGCTCAGTCGACGTAGGGCAGGCGGATGCCCGCCCCGGTCAGGGTCTCTTCGTAGAACCCCTTCAGGGACGAGACGACCGTCCGGATTTCCTCCAGGGCGAACCTGGCGTCGTCGAGATCTCCCGAACGGAGGTTCTCCGACAGCTCCTCCACGACCTCGTGAAGGGACTTCAGGGAATCACCCTGCAGCGCGGCCGCGGGGTACCTGCGGCCTTCCATCTGGATCACGGAATAGTTCCCGGACACGGCCAGAACACCGGCTGCACTTCTTGACTCGCTCACTCTGCCGCCTCCCCCTCAGAGAATCTCGATCCGGCCCGCCTCACATGGGTCGCTCCACAGGGTGTCGGCGTCCATGAGGCTGAGCGCCACGCTTCCTCTCTCGTGTCACCCCATACATGGCCCCGCCCGGTGTGACAGGACCATGCACCTGTTCAGACGGCTTCACCTGTCCACACGAAGGAACCTCTCCATGCCCCGGAGCGGAGCCTTCATGTCGCGCCTATTGATACCCGACGCCTCCAGATGAATAAGGATAACCGCTTTAGCGCGACACTCAGGGAAATGCCTCACGTATTCCTGAACGCACGCATCCAAAGAGCTGAATGTGTACTCCTCGATTTCAGGCTCGGTTGAGCCGACCCCCGACGTCCCGCCCGGCCCGGACGGTGTCGCCAAGATGACCTCTGGCGCGTCATCATCCTGGGAGTTGGACAAGACCTGAGCCACCCCTGACTCCAGAGTTCCACCGTACTGCTCGTGGGCCAGAGGCCACCACACCACTGCGGCATCACAGCCGCTCCAGGTGTCCGGCAGGGAACCAACCCTGAAATCGACGCCGGTGATTCCCGCCAATTCCGCACGGCACCCGTCGACAGCAGCCTTTGAGGTTGAAGCGATGACATATTTCACGGATACCCGGCTCCTGTGCTCAGATCTGTCATGCTCCGCGGGCTCCCCAAATTCGACAGCGCATCGCTTCAGAGGGCAACCCCGCCGTCGATGACGTCCTACGTGTGAGGCATATTCGCGGGCAACCCAGTCGGGTATCACGGAGAAGCCGGCGTGGCATGTCGGCCTATGAAGGCGGGCAATCGGGATTCGGTTCCCCCGGGCTCTCCCACTGTCCCCTTGCCACCCCGTCCGAGTCCGGTACCACGGCGCACCAATCGCCCATCACCCTGTCTGCCAACATGAGCGAGAAACCCTCACCCGTGACCTCGGAGATCGAATCGATGCCACCGGGGTAGGCCCGGTAGGCCAACTCGCCGGGCAGCAGCGGGGCCACAAAGGCGGTGAAGTCGTCCTCCAACAGCCCAGGCCTGGGTTGCAACTCCGGATCGCCGGCCACGCAGACCAGTGAGCGTGGCCGCATGAGTCGGGCCAGTTCGGCTACGTTCTCCCGAGTCACGCGGAACCATCTGCACCCGTAGGCACCGTACGCCCAGCGCTCGCACAACAAGGTGAAGCGCTCGGAGACCTCCGCCACCGTCGTCCAGAAACTCTCGTCCGCTACAGCACCCACGGGGTTCAAGACCGCCGTGGGCTCAGGAGCTGCGTCGCGCCACTGGAGAACCACGTCCTGGCCATGGGCCCACGCCAGATCGGCGGCTACCGTTCGTGTCGTGTAGAGGTGTACAGCCCCGTCCCATCCCGACTCGATCTGAAGCCGCTCCGGGATGGAGAGCTGACAATACGGCCCGCGCCCTGCCGCCATTCCCTCGACAAGATCAATCGCCTGCGGGATCTGGACCTCCGCGCCGTTGAAAAGACCGAGGTACGTGTCGGGAAGCGGCTCACTCACCAGTAGTTCGCCGACTTCCAGGAAGTCAGCGCCACTCTTCTCGATCACCGCTCCGATCACCTGGCGCAGTTCCGCCGCATACGAACTCCAGGCAGCCGCGTCTGCCAGTTCCTCTCGCACGCGCTCACTCCGGGGGCTGATGATCAGCTCCTTGCTCATTTCGCCAGCCATTCGAGTCCCCGTAGCTCCCCATTCGGCCCGATGTCCAATCCGTAGGTTCCGTCTCGGGCCGAGTCCTTGGTCGACTGGAAGGGATTCCGGAAACTCGCTCCCTTGAATACGGCTTTCTTATGGTGTCCGGTCCGGCCGAAGGTGATGTACCGAGGCTGACCGCTTCCCGCTTTCTTGTTCTCCCAGATTCGGGCCTTACCTGCGGGCACCTGCTGAGGACCCGCTCGGGGAAGTCGTCGTCTCGGCCGTGAAGGTTCCGTCCGGATTGGCGACCACCTTGCTGGTCGCCGACGTCACACCGCCCACTTCGATGGGCTTACCTGACGCGACCGCCTGCTTCGATGCCTTCTCCTCCGCAGTGACGGCCGGGAGAGCATCGTCCTCCCAGAACGCCTTGCCGCGCGCCCCCTCGTCGGCCGATGGGCCGGAACTTCCCGTTTCTGCGTCGGCTGCCTGGACCGGGACGGCCTGTAGGCCACCCGCCAGGACGAGCACGGCCGAGACGACGGTCATCGCGCCGTGCACGGCTCTTGGGCGACTGGTTGGTCGCACCTTCCCCCCTGCTTTTACTTTTTTCTTACCTCTTGGTCGTGGAGAGGTTAACCAGTAGGGCCGCACCAACCAAGCGGGTTTCGTGAGGCTCTCCTCACACTTCCAACACAGCAGACCCACAGACTCGAAGGCGCGTCAGACGATCGTGCGGGTCTCCGGAGTAAGCGCATACCGACCACTCAGTTTGGCGAAAACCGCGCACTCGTGCTTCCGTCCAAGTAGCGTGCGGGCCGCCCACCGCTCCCTGCGGTCCGCACCCCGGACCCTGGCCGTGCAAGGAGAAACGGGATGTCAGACGCCTTCTCTTCGCCCGCGTACGAACCACCGCCCGACCGCCCGCCCGAGAACCACCCACCACGGCACGTTTATCGGAACCCTCACAACCCGCCACCGCCGTACTCGCCCAACTACACCCCGGATCACGCCACTTACCCGTGGGCCCCGCAGGAGCCCGAACCCGCCACGCGACGCTCCCCGCGGCGCCCCGCGCCCGGCCGCCACAGCGATCTGCGGGCCCTGCGCGGCGCGTACCGCCGCCAGCGCCGCGTGGCCACGCTCGCCGCGCTCGGATACTTCACGCTCTTCCTGGTCCTGTCCGCGTTCGCACCGTCCTTCATGACGGGCACCGTCTCCGGCGGCCTGTCCACGGGCCTGCTCCTCGGACTGCTCCAGGTGCCCGTCACCTGCCTGGCGATCTGGCTGTACGAGCACACCGCGCGCCGCCGCGTCGACCCGCTCGCCGACCGCATCCGCACCCACGCCGAACTCGACGCCGAACGGGAGGCAGCGCGATGACCGGGCTGATCCACGGCCACAGCCCCAGCTCACAAGTAGCCGCCGGGCTCGTCGAGTTCGGCGGTTCCGCGCAGGCGATGTCCCTGGTGGCGTTCACGGCGGTCGCCACCATCACGCTGCTGCTGTGCGTGATGACGGGCCCGGACCGGGACGACCTCGACGAGTTCTACACCGGCTACCGCTCGCTCTCGCCGATGCGCAACGGGCTCGCGATCGCGGGCGACTACATCTCGGCGGCGTCGGTGCTGGGCACCGGAGGCGTGATCGCCCTCTTCGGCTACGACGGTGTGGTCCTCGCCCTCAGCACGGCCCTGTCCCTGATGCTGCTGATGTTCCTGCTGGCCGAGCCGCTCAGGAACACCGGGCGGTTCACCATGGGTGACGCGCTGGCCCGCCGGATGCCGGGTCGCGCGGTGCGCGTCACCGCCTGTGCCACGACCCTCGCCGCGCTGCTGCCGCTGATGCTGGTCCAGCTCGCGGGCACCGGCGATCTGCTGGCCTTCATCCTGGGCTTCTCCGGCGAGAGCCTGAAGACCGGGGTCATCATCGGCCTCGGCGCCCTGATGATCGCCTACGCGGCGATCGGCGGCATGAAGGGCACCGCGCTCATCCAGATCCTGAAGATCGTGATGCTGCTGGGCTCGGGCGGGATCGTCGCCGTACTGATCCTCGACCGCTTCAACTGGGACCCCGGCGCGCTGCTCGGCGCGGCGGCGGACAACAGCGACGTCGGCTCCGGACTGCTGCACTCGGGCCTGCAGTTCGCGAACGGCCCCCACTCCGAGCTGGACATGATCAGCGCCCAGCTCACCGTGGTCCTGGGCGGGGCGTGCCTGCCCCACGTCACCATGCGCATGTACACCGCGGGCAGCGCGCGTGAGGTGCGCCGCTCCCTGTCCTGGGCCGTGCCGTCGGTCGCCCTGTTCGTGCCGGTCGTCACCGTCGTCGGCTTCGGCGCGACCGCGCTGGTCGGCCGCGAGGTGATCGCGCGGGCCGACCCGCAGGGCAACACGGCCTATCTGCTCGGCTCCCGGGCGGCGTTCGGCGCGCAGGTCTCCACGGCGGAGACGCTGCTCTTCACCACGGTCACGACGGCGATCTTCCTGACGGTGCTCGCGTCGGTGGCCGGGATGATCCTGGCCTGCGCCAACTCCCTGGCCCACGACGTGTTCGCCACCCGGGCCAGGTCCCTGACGCCGCAGCGGGAGATGGCCCTGGCCCGGGTCTCGGCGGTGGTCGTGGGAGTCGTCGCGATCCTCCTCGCCACGATGGTCCAGCACCGCAGCCTGCAGCCCCTGGTGACGCTCTCCTTCTGCCTGGGCGCCTCGGCGCTCGCCCCCGCCCTGGTCTACAGCCTCTTCTGGCGCCGCTACACGCGCGCCGGCCTGCTGTGCACCCTCATCGGCGGCTCCGTGTCCGTGCTCGTCCTGATGACCGGCACCAACCTGGTCTCGGGTTCGCCCATCGCGGCGTTCCCGGACGCCGACTTCAACTGGTTCCCCTTCACGACGACCGGCATCGTCTCCATCCCCCTCGGCTTCGCCTTCGGCTGGCTCGGCACGCTCGCCTCCGGCCGCGAGAAGGCGGAGGAACAGCGCAGGCAGTACGAGGCGGTGGAGGGGCGGATCCTCGCGGGGGCGGTCCGCAGGAACTGACGCCGGCCCGGGTGGCGACGACGCGGCGGGGGCGCCCCCGCGTCGTCGGCCCGGCACCCGTCCGAACTCCGACGGCGCACACCCCTACTCCGACGGCGCCCGCCCCGTGAGCGCCGCCAGGCTGTTGCGCACATGGTCCATGTGGGCCCGCACCGTGTCCCACTGTTCGCCGTGTTCACGCAGCACACGTTCCGTCTCGCGGATGATGCGGTCCTCGTGGACGCGGGCCTCGGCGATCACTTCGGCGGCGCGGGCCTCGGCGTCGGCCTGGATGCGGGCGTCGGACTCCTCGGCCTCGGCGCAGGCGCGCGTGGCCTCCGACAGCACGGCCTCGGCACGGGCCATCCGTTCGGCGTGCCGCGCGTCGAGGACGAGCTCACGCTCGGCCAGCTCGCGGTCCATCTCCTCGCACCGGTCGGCGTACTCCTTCTCCTGCTCGGCGAGCAGCCCCTCGGTCCGCCGGCGCACCTCCCGCAGCGCGGCCAGCGCCTCACCCCGGCGCTCCTTGACCTCCAGCCGGGCCTCGATCCGCAGATCGTCCGCCTCGGCCCGGGCCGCGAGCAGCCACTGCCGGGCCCGCTCCTCGGCCTCGCCGCACACCTCGTCGGCGTACGCCTGCGCGGCTTCGCGCACCAGGCGCCCCGCCGCCTCCGCCTCGTCGGTGATCCGCTGGGCGTCCCGACAGCCGTCCGCCCGCACCTCCTCGGCCTCCTGCGCGCCCAGCTCGAACAAGTGACGCGCCCGCTCACCGAGCGCCTCGTACGTCTGCGGAGCCAGCCGCGCCACATCCTCCCGCAGCCGCTCCGCCTCCGCCTCCATCTCCTTGGCCAGCACGGTCAGCCGCGCGGCCCGCTCCCACGCCGCGTCACGGTCCTGCGAGAGGGCCGTCGCGTACGCGACGACCTGGTCGGGACGGTAGCCGCGCCGTACGACCGCGAAGCCGTCCGGCGACACCGATGCGCTGCTCATCCTGGAACCCCTCTCGAATGATTTCGCGCATATCTTGATTCATCGGGCGTAACTGCTCATAACGCGACACTCCACCGAAGAGCAACGGCCGTCGTCCCGAGTCGTCATCCCGAGTCGTCATCCCGAGTCGTCGTCCGCACACGAAAGGGCCGGGCCCCGGCACACCACCCGGCCCCCCCCCACACAAGCCCCGACGCCCACGCACCGCCGCGCCACCCAAACGACGGGGTGGGGGAGAGGGTGGGGGCCACCAAATCGGCAGC
>NZ_JBEYXP010000028.1:0-142903 GCF_040704615.1 Streptomyces sp. NPDC046862
CTCTTATCCCCCCCCGTTGGGGAACCCACCGCCCTCCACAACACCCCCGGCCGTGTAAAAATTGGGGGGGCCCCGCTCACACCCCCGCCCCCCCCCTCTTCTCGTATCCCCGCCGATCAGCTCGTCGCGTCCTCGCGCCGCACCGACAGCAGGTCCTCCAACTGCTCCTCCCGCGCCTGGGCGGCCACGAACAGCAATTCGTCGCCGGCCTCCAGGGAGTCCTCCTGCGTGGGGGTGAGGACGCGGGTGCCGCGGATGATGGTGACCAGGGAGGTGTCCTCGGGCCACTCGACCTCGCCGACCTGGGTGCCGGCCAGGGCCGACTCCGGGGGGAGGGTGAGTTCGACGAGGTTGGCGTCGCCGTGGCTGAAGCGCAGCAGGCGGACCAGGTCGCCGACGCTGACCGCCTCCTCCACGAGGGCCGACATCAGCCGGGGGGTCGATACGGCCACGTCCACGCCCCAGGACTCGTTGAACAGCCACTCGTTCTTGGGATTGTTGACGCGTGCGACGACGCGCGGAACGCCGTACTCGGTCTTGGCGAGCAGTGAGACGACCAGGTTCACCTTGTCGTCGCCCGTCGCCGCGATCACGACGTTGCAGCGCTGGAGCGCCGCCTCGTCCAGCGACGTGATCTCACAGGCGTCGGCCAGCAGCCACTCCGCCTGGGGGACGCGCTCGACCGAGATGGCGGTCGGCGCCTTGTCGACGAGAAGGACCTCGTGGCCGTTCTCCAGCAGTTCGCCCGCGATCGAGCGGCCGACCGCGCCCGCTCCGGCAATGGCGACCCTCATCAGTGACCGCCCTCCTCATCGGGCCCCTCGGTGAAGGACGCCTCGACCTTCTCGACATCGTCCGTGCGCATCATGACGTGGACCAGGTCGCCCTCCTGGAGCACCGTCTGCGAGGTGGGCAGGATCGCCTCGCCCAGCCGGGTGAGGAACGCCACCCGGACCCCCGTCTCCTCCTGGAGCTTGCTGATCTTGTGGCCGACCCAGGCCGTCGAGGCGTGCACCTCGGCGAGTTGCACCCCGCCCGTGGGGTCGCGCCACAGCGGCTCGGCACCGGAGGGCAGCAGCCGGCGCAGCATCTGGTCGGCGGTCCAGCGGACCGTGGCGACCGTCGGAATGCCCAGACGCTGGTAGACCTCGGCGCGGCGCGGGTCGTAGATGCGCGCCGCCACGTTCTCGATGCCGAACATCTCGCGGGCGACCCGCGCGGCGATGATGTTGGAGTTGTCACCGCTGGAGACGGCGGCGAACGCGCCGGCCTCCTCGATGCCCGCCTCGCGCAGGGTGTCCTGGTCGAAGCCGACTCCGGTGACACGGCGGCCGCCGAACCCGGAGCCCAGCCGCCGGAAGGCGGTGGGGTCCTGGTCGATCACCGCGACCGTGTGCCCCTGTTGCTCCAGGTTCTGGGCGAGAGCGGAGCCCACTCGTCCGCAGCCCATGATGACAATGTGCACGGGCCTACACCACGCTTCCCACAGACCATCTGGCCTGTGTCCTTGTCTTGCTCATGTCCTTCTCTCGGCTCGCCGGGCAACGCGTGCGGCCGGTGTGCGGGCCGCCAGGCAACATCATGCCGGTGATTTCCGGCCGTTGCCCCGTTCGGGTCCGGGGTGCCGCTCCCGTATGCCCGTTACCAACGTATCGGTCCCGACCGCGGCGGCCGATGACGGGCCCGGCGTTCACCGACCGGTCGCGACGGCCGGGGCTCGCGGGGAGCTCGCCCGGTGCCCCTCAGCGGCGGCTGATGCTGCGGACGCTGAAGAGCGTCAGGACGCCGAGCCCGACGAGTGCGGCGGCGGCGCCGATGAGTTCGGCGGCATGCGTCATGAGGTCTCCAGGGCGGGGTGCGGGGCGGTTCGCAGGGCGTGGTGGAAGGCGGTTTTGTCATATAGACACGGGGACGGCGTCCGTGACGGAATCCGCAGCCCGCCTCGTCCGCCAATTCACCCGGAGGGCATACGGCGTGGCAGGTCCGCGCCCCGTGACCGGTCGGGGGTGGGGGAGGCTGGGCGCCTCGTGCCCCGACGGCTTACGATCCTTGGCGTGTCCAAACTGACCGACGTGCCCAAACGGATCCTGATCGGGCGCGCACTGCGCAGTGACCGGCTGGGGGAAACACTCCTGCCCAAGCGCATCGCGCTGCCCGTCTTCGCATCCGACCCGCTCTCCTCCGTGGCGTACGCGCCGGGCGAGGTGCTGCTGGTCCTCTCCATCGCGGGCGTGTCGGCGTACCACTTCAGCCCCTGGATCGCGGTCGCGGTCGTCGTGCTGATGTTCACTGTGGTGGCGTCGTACCGGCAGAACGTGCACGCGTACCCCAGCGGCGGCGGTGACTACGAGGTGGCGAACACCAACCTCGGTCCCAAGGCCGGCCTCACCGTCGCCAGTGCGCTGCTCGTCGACTACGTCCTCACCGTCGCCGTCTCCATCTCCTCCGGCGTGGAGAACCTCGGCTCCGCCATACCCTTCTTCGTCGAGAACAAGGTGCTGTGCGCCGTCGGCATCATCGTGCTGCTGACGCTGATGAACCTGCGCGGGGTGAAGGAGTCCGGCAAGCTCTTCGCGATCCCGACGTACGTGTTCGTCGTCGGCGTCTTCATCATGATCGCCTGGGGCGCGTTCCGCGGTCTGGTCCTCGACGAGACCATGAGGGCGCCCACCTCCGGCTTCGAGATCAAGGCCGAGCACCAGGGACTCGCCGGCTTCGCGCTGGTCTTCCTGATGCTGCGCGCCTTCTCCTCCGGCTGTGCCGCGCTCACCGGCGTCGAGGCGATCTCCAACGGCGTGCCCGCCTTCCGCAAGCCCAAGTCGAGGAACGCCGCCACCACGCTGGCGGCGATGGGCCTGCTCGCCGTCACCATGTTCTGCGGCATCATCGGCCTGGCCATGGCGACCAAGGTCCGCATGGCGGAGAACCCGGCCCAGGACCTGCTGAAGAACGGCGTCCCCATCGGTGACGGATACGTCCAGAACCCGGTGATCTCGCAGGTCGCGGCCGCCGTCTTCGGCGACGGAACGTTCTTCTTCGTCTTGCTCGCCGCCGCCACGGCCCTCGTGCTGTTCCTGGCCGCCAACACCGCCTACAACGGTTTCCCGCTGCTCGGCTCGATCCTCGCCCAGGACCGCTACCTGCCGCGCCAGTTGCACACCCGCGGCGACCGGCTCGCGTTCTCCAACGGCATCGTGCTGCTCGCGGGCGCGGCCGGACTGCTCGTGTGGATCTACGGCGCCGACTCCACGCGTCTCATCCAGCTCTACATCGTGGGCGTGTTCGTCTCCTTCACGCTCAGCCAGACCGGCATGGTCCGGCACTGGAACCGTCATCTGAGGACGGAGAAGGACCAGGCCAAGCGGCGGCACATGGTCCGCTCCCGGGCCATCAATGCCTTCGGCGCCTTCTTCACGGGCCTGGTGCTGGTCGTCGTCCTGGTCACCAAGTTCACGCACGGCGCGTGGGTGGCCCTGGTGGGCATGGTGATCTTCTACGCGACGATGACGGCGATCCGTAAGCACTACGACCGGGTCGCCGAGGAGATCTCGGCACCCGAGGGCCCGAGCGACGACGTCGTACGCCCGTCCCGCGTCCACTCGGTGGTCCTGATCTCGAAGATCCACCGCCCCACGCTGCGGGCCCTCGCCTACGCCAAGCTGCTGCGCTCGCACACCCTGGAGGCCCTCAGCGTCAACGTCGACCCGGCCGAGACCAAGGCGCTCCAGGAGGAGTGGAACCGGCGCGGCATCGACGTACCGCTGAAGGTCCTGGACTCGCCGTACCGCGAGATCACGCGGCCGATCATCGAGTACGTGAAGGGGCTGCGCAAGGAGTCCCCGCGCGACGCGGTGTCCGTGATCATCCCCGAGTACGTGGTCGGCCACTGGTACGAGCAGCTGCTGCACAACCAGAGCGCGCTCCGGCTCAAGGGCCGGCTGCTGTTCACGCCGGGCGTGATGGTCACCTCGGTGCCGTACCAGCTGGAGTCCTCCGAGGTGGCGCGCAAGCGGGCCCGCAAGCGGCAGGAGTGGAACGCGCCGGGCGCGGTGCGCCGCGGCCCCGCGGAACGGCCCAAGGAGAGCAAGGCGCCCAGCGCCAAGAGCTGACCGCCGGAGCCGGCCTGACGGGCTCGTGGTGAGCGGCCGGACGACGCCCCCGTAGACTGGTGGGCTGTTGTCCGGCCGCTCGCCTTTCACGCCGCCACCCGTTACGCGTCCTTACGTCTTGGAGTCACCCCACCATGCAGGCAGAAGAGAAGAAATCGCTGGTAGGGGAGGAGTACGAGGTCGAGATCGGCCCCGTCGCCCACGGCGGCCACTGCATCGCCCGGGCGTCCACGGGCCAGGTCCTCTTCGTCCGGCACGCGCTGCCCGGTGAGCGGGTCGTCGCGCGGGTGACGGAGGGCGAGGAAGGGGCGCGTTTCCTGCGCGCCGACGCCGTGGAGGTGCTGTCGGCGTCCAAGGACCGCGTCGAGGCCCCCTGCCCGTACGCCGGTCCGGGCCGCTGCGGAGGCTGCGACTGGCAGCACGCCAAGCCGGGCGCACAGCGGCGGCTCAAGGGCGAGGTGGTCGCCGAGCAGTTGCAGCGGCTCGCGGGCCTCACGCCCGAGGAGGCGGGCTGGGACGGCACGGTGATGCCGGCCGAGGGCGACAAGCTTCCGGCGGGTGAGGTGCCGGCGTGGCGCACGCGCGTGCAGTACGCCGTCGACTCCGAGGGCCACGCCGGTCTGCGCCGGCACCGCTCGCACGAGGTGGAGCGGATCGACCACTGCTTGATCGCGGCGCCGGGCGTCGACGAGCTCGGCATCGAGAAGCGCGACTGGACCGGCATGGAATCGGTCGAGGCGATCGCGGCGACGGGTTCGCAGGACCGCCAGGTGATCCTGACACCGAGGCCGGGAGCGCGGCTGCCCATCGTGGAGCTGGACAAGCCGGTGTCGGTGATGCGGGTCGAGGAGAAGGACGGCGGTGTCCACCGCGTCCACGGCCGCCCCTTCGTCCGCGAACGCGCCGACGGCCGTACCCACCGGGTCGGCAGCGGCGGCTTCTGGCAGGTGCACCCGAAGGCGGCCGACACCCTCGTCACCGCCGTGATGCAGGGGCTCCTGCCGCGCAAGGGCGAGATGGCGCTGGACCTGTACTGCGGGGCCGGCCTCTTCGCGGGTGCCCTCGCCGACCGGCTCGGCGACAAGGGCGCGGTCCTCGGCATCGAGTCGGGCAAGCGCGCGGTGGAGGACGCCCGGCACAACCTCGCCGAGTTCGACCGCGTCCGCATCGAGCAGGGCAAGGTCGAGGCCGTGCTGCCGCGTACGGGCATCACCGAGGTCGACCTCGTCGTCCTGGACCCGCCGCGGGCCGGTGCGGGCCGGAAGACGGTCGAGCACCTGTCGTCGCTGGGCGCACGGAGGATCGCCTACGTGGCCTGCGATCCGGCCGCCCTGGCCCGGGACCTGGGGTACTTCCGCGAGGGCGGGTACCGGGTGCGGACGCTGCGGGTGTTCGACCTGTTTCCGATGACACATCATGTGGAGTGCGTCGCGATCCTGGAGCCTGCCGAAAAGGGCCGCTGACCTGCTGCTTCGTCGAGTGTGCAGTATGTGCGCCGTGGGCGTTACGAGCGGTGGTCGCGACGGCGACGAGTGATCCGACAGCCGGTGCGGCCCCTCTGGTGATGACGGCCGTGCTCGGCCCTGCGGCCGTTCTGGAGTAGCGCTCTCGGAGACCACCCGTCGAGACTTTGTCCTGTGCGTGGAAAAAGAAGCGCCGATTCAGGCGTAAGTACTTCCCACTCCGGAAAATCGTTGTTACGTTCCTTTCCGACGGCCTGACGGCGCAGTCGGCGGAGACAGGCGTCCGGGCCCCAGCCGTGGGTGAGGGGAGAGGAGGGATCGTGAGGCGGATGACCGCTCGACCTGAGAACGCGCATCAGGCGCGGCTGCTTCGTCTGCTGCGTGACAACGGGTCCAACTCTCGTGCCCAGCTGGGTGATCTGGTGGACCTGTCCCGTTCGAAGCTGGCAGTCGAAGTGGACAGGCTGCTGGAGACGGGGCTGGTTGTCGCGGACGGGCTGGCTCCGTCCCGGGGCGGCCGGCGGTCGCACAACATCCGGCTCGCGCCGACACTGCGTTTCCTCGGTGTCGATATCGGTGCCACGTCGGTCGATGTCGCCGTGACGAACGCGGAGTTGGAGGTCCTGGGGCATCTGAATCAACCGATGGATGTCCGGGAGGGGCCGGTGGCGGTCTTCGAGCAGGTGCTGTCCATGGCCGCCAAGCTGAAGGCCTCCGGTGTCGCGGAGGGGTTCGACGGCGCCGGTATCGGCGTCCCGGGACCGGTCCGCTTCCCCGAGGGCGTACCGGTCGCGCCGCCGATCATGCCCGGCTGGGACGGCTTTCCCGTACGGGAGGCGCTCAGCCAGGAACTCGGTTGCCCGGTCATGGTCGACAACGACGTGAACCTGATGGCGATGGGGGAGCAGCACGCGGGCGTCGCACGCTCCGTGGGCGACTTCCTGTGCATCAAGATCGGCACCGGCATCGGCTGCGGCATCGTCGTCGGCGGAGAGGTCCACCGGGGGGCGACCGGCAGTGCCGGCGACATCGGTCACATTCAGGTGGAACCGGGAGGTCGCGCGTGTGCGTGCGGCAACCGGGGCTGCCTGGAAGCCCACTTCAGCGGTGCCGCGCTGGCCGGTGACGCGGAGCAGGCCGCACGTGAGGGCCGGTCGGTACAGCTCGCTGCCCGGCTCGAGACGGCCGGGCGTCTGACGGCCGAGGACGTGTCGGCTGCCGCGGCGGCAGGGGACGCGGTGGCTCTGGAGCTGATCCGGGAGGGCGGGAAGCGTCTGGGGCAGGTCATCGCCGGCCTTGTCAGTTTCTTCAATCCGGGGCTGGTGGTGATCAGCGGCGGTGTGACCGGGCTCGGGCACACGCTGCTGGCCAGCGTCCGGACCCAGGTGTACCGGCAGTCGTTGCCGCTGGCCACGGGCAACCTGCCGATTGTGCTGGGTGAGTTGGGACCGGCCGCCGGAGCCATCGGCGCGGCCCGGCTCATCAGCGACCACGTCTTCTCACCGGCCTGACCGCTGCAGCCCTCGTCGGCAACGGACCACCAACCGCTGCCGCCCTCGTCGGCAACGGACCACCACTCGGGCCACTGCAACCCTGTGGCGCCATACAACCAAGCGCCACTACAACCGGGCGTCACTGCAACCGCGTTGGCGATCCTGCACCCATTACGCCTCGGCAACCCCATGGCGCCCTCGCAACACCCGTAGAGCCATCTCGACAAGCCACAGCACCGCCGTAGCCACCGCATGAAGCGTCGGCGGCTGCCACCACCGCATGGTTGCCGGGCCATCAGGCCTGCCCTGCTCTTCTCAGCCCCTACCTACGCCCCAGCGCACACCTCGCCAGGGGCTCTCCAGAGCCGTCTCCCTGAACCACCCTGCCCAGCCCTGCCCGCTCACGGCCCGCATCCGCCGAGGGGAATCCTCATGGCACCACAACCACCCCTGCTCACCATGTCCGGTATCACCAAGTCGTTCCCGGGCGTTCGCGCCCTGGACGGCGTGGATCTCGAGGTCCAGGCCGGCGAGGTCCACTGCCTGCTCGGTCAGAACGGGGCCGGCAAGTCCACTTTGATCAAAGTGCTCGCCGGAGCTCACCAGCCGGACAGCGGCGAGATCACCTGGCGGGATGAGCCCGTGACCCTGGGGTCGCCGGTCGCCGCCATGCGTCTCGGCATCGCCACCATCTACCAGGAACTCGATCTGATCGAGGGGCTGTCCGTCGCGGAGAACGTCTTCCTCGGGCACGAACCCACCTCCGCCGGGTTCGTCGTGCGCGGCTCTGCCGCCCGTACGGCGACCGCGGAGCTGCTGAAACGTCTGGGGCACTCGGAGATCGATCCGACGACGCTCGTCGGCGACCTGTCCGCGGCGCAGCAGCAGATCGTCTCGATGGCCCGCGCGCTGTCCCACGAGGTTCGGTTGATCGTGATGGACGAGCCGTCGGCGGCGCTCGACCCCGAAGAGGTGGACAACCTTTTCAGGATCGTGGGCGATCTGACGGCGGAGGGTGTCGCCGTCATCTACATCTCCCACCGGCTTGAGGAGATCCGGCGCATCGGGGACCGGGTCACGGTCCTGAAGGAGGGCCGGTCGGTCGCGGGCGGTCTGCCTGCCAAGGCGACGCCGACCGATGAGGTCGTGGCCCTGATGACCGGGCGGAATGTCGAGTACGTCTTCCCCGAGCGGCCTGAGGCCGGGTTCACCGCGGGCAGAGAACCGGTGCTGAAGGTCGAAGGACTGACCCGGCGAGGGGAGTTCGCGCCCGTCGACCTGGAACTGCGGCCCGGTGAGATCGTCGGTCTGGCCGGGCTCGTCGGGTCCGGGCGCAGCGAGATCCTGGAGACGATCTACGGGGCTCGCAAGCCCGACGACGGCCGTGTCCTCGTCGACGGCACACCCTTGCGCCCCGGAAGTGTCCGCGCCGCCGTCCGTGCCGGCATCGGCCTCGCGCCCGAGGAACGCAAGGCGCAGGGCCTGCTGATGCTGGAGTCCGTCAGCAGCAACGTCTCGGTCTCCACCCTGTCCCGGTTCGCCCGCGCGGGCTGGCTCGACCGGCGTGCCGAGCGAGCTGCGGCGCACCAGGCGGTTCGGGAACTGTCCCTCCGGCCGGACAATCCCGATGCCGCGATCAGGACCCTGTCCGGCGGCAACCAGCAGAAGGCGGTGCTCGCACGCTGGCTGTTGCGAGGCTGCAAGGTGCTGCTGCTGGACGAGCCGACCAGGGGTGTCGACATCGGCGCCCGGGCGGAGCTCTACGCGGTGATTCGCCGGCTGGCCGACGAGGGCCTGGCCGTACTTCTCGTGTCCAGTGAGGTGCCCGAAGTCCTGGGTCTCGCCGACCGGGTGCTGGTGCTCCGTGAAGGCAGCGTCGTGCACACGGCGGACGCCCGGGAGCTCGACGAGCACCGTGTACTTGATCTTGTAATGGAAGGGAGCCTCACGCCATGACGCAGCCGGCCACCGCGGCGCAGAAGGAAGCGCCGACGTCCGCCGCCAAGTCCGCGGAGGACGGGGAGAGTTCGCGGCGACCCCGACTGCGGTGGGACGTGCGCAGTCTGTCATTGCTCGGAGTCCTCGCCGTCCTCGTCGCGGTCGGTGGGATCACCGCACCGGACCAGTTCCTGGCGACGAGCAATCTGCAGCTCGTCCTCACCCAGGCGTCCGTGATCGGCGTCGTCACCGTCGGCATGACGTTCGTCATCACCAGCGGCGGGATCGACCTGTCGGTCGGCGCGATGGTGGCGCTCGCCTCGGTGTGGGCGACGACCGTGGCCACGCAGGAGTTCGGCTTCGCGGGCATCCTCTTCACCGCGGTGATCGTCGGTGTGGGCTGTGGTCTCGTCAACGGTCTGCTGATCGCCTACGGCAGGATGGTGCCGTTCATCGCGACGCTGGCCATGCTCGCCTCCGCCCGGGGCCTGGCGTTGCAGATCACGGACGGCAGCACCCAGGTCGTGACCGTCGGATCGGTGCTCGATCTCGGTGCCAGGGACGCCTACATCCTCGGCATCCCGCCCCTCGTTCTGATCTTCGCCGCTGTCACCGTCATCGGCTGGCTGCTGCTCAACCGCACCACCTTCGGCCGGCGCACCGTCGCCGTCGGCGGCAACGCGGAAGCGGCACGCCTCGCCGGCATCGACGTCCGCCGCCAGCGCCTGTACCTGTACCTGCTGTCCGGACTGTGCTGCGGTATCGCCGCGTTCATGCTGATCGTGCTCGCCGGCTCGGGTCAGAACACCAACGGCAACCTCTACGAGCTGGACGCCATCGCCGCGGCGATCATCGGCGGCACCCTGCTCAGCGGCGGTCGCGGCACCATCATCGGCTCCGTCCTCGGCGTCCTGGTCTTCACCACGATCACCAACATCTTCGCCCTGAACAACCTCGAGACCGCTGTCCAGCAGATCGCGAAGGGCGCCATCATCGTCGCCGCCGTCCTGGTCCAGCGCCGCTCGATGCGCGGCGGCGACGCCTGACGCCGTGCAGCGCCGCCGGACGGCGGCCCCTGACACCGCCGTCCGGCACCCCCCACATCCTCCATCTGACGCACACCGCCCAGTCGAAGGGTCCATCCGCCATGGCACGAACCCCCGCCACCAGCCGCAGATCACTCCTGTTCGGCACCGCAGCCGTTTCCGCCGGCGCGCTGCTGACGGCCTGCACCAGCAATGAGCCCACGAAGCAGGAGGGGGCCGCGGACAACGCCGCCCCGGTCGCGGACGACAAGCCGGGCAAGCCTGTCACCATCGGCTTCGCCGGGCCGCAGGCCGACCACGGCTGGCTCAACGCCATCAACGACAACGCCAAGTCGCGGGCGAAGAAGTACTCGGACGTCACGCTGGAGATCACCGAGGGGTCCAACGACACCGCCCAGCAGATCGGCCAGATCCAGACGCTGATCAACAAGAAGGTCGATGTCCTGGTGATCCTGCCGGCCGACGGCAAGGCGCTCACCCAGGTCGGCCTGCAGGCCATGAAGGCGGGTATTCCCGTCGTCAACCTGGACCGTGTCTTCGGCTCCCAGCAGGCGTACCGCTGCTGGATCGGCGGCGACAACTACGGCATGGGCCTCAACGCCGGCCACTACATCGGCGAACAGCTGAAGGACAAGAAGAACGCCAAGGTCGTGGAACTCGCCGGCCTCGACAACCTCGAGCTGACCCAGCAGCGCACCAAGGGCTTCAACGACGCCCTGAAGAACTACCCGAACATCAAGAAGGTGGCCCGCCAGGCGGCCGACTTCACGGTCGAGTCCGGCCAGGCAAAGATGGCTCAACTGCTGCAGGCCCAGTCGAAGTTCGACGCGCTGTGGAACCACGACGACGATCAGGGCGTGGGCGCGCTGCGCGCCATCGACCAGGCCGGTCGCGACGACTTCCTGATGGTCGGCGGCGCGGGTGCCAAGTCCGCGATGGACGCCATCAAGGCCGGCAACAGCGTGCTGAAGGCGACCGTCCTGTACCCGCCGACGATGGCCGCCTCCGCCATCGACCTCGCGCGGGCGCTCGGCCAGGGCAAGGGCGTCGGTGGCCTCGCCGAGTTCGAGATCCCGTCTTCGATGACCCTCTACTCGGCCGTGGTCACCAAGGACAACGTCGACCAGTACCTGCCGACCGGCTTCATCTGACCGGGCCGGGCAGTGCGGTGACCCGTCGCCGCGTGCCCCACGAACACAGCGATGAGTCAGTGACACTCCGACGAGGAGCAATCCGTATGGAACAGAGGGACAGTCGGACCGCACCGCCGGCACTCGGCGTGGGCATGGTCGGTTACTCGTTCATGGGCGCCGCGCACTCACAGGGGTGGCGCACCGTAGGGCACGTGTTCGACCTGCCGCTGCGGCCGGTCCTGGCCGCGATCGCCGGCCGCGACGCGCACGCCGTGCGGGCGGCCGCCGACAAGCACGGCTGGGCCGCGGCGGAGACCGACTGGCGCGCCCTCATAGCCCGCGACGACGTGCAACTCGTCGACATCTGCACACCGGGCGACAGCCATGCGGAGATCGCCATCGCGGCGCTGGAGGCGGGCAAGCACGTCCTGTGCGAGAAGCCGCTGGCCAATTCGGTCGCCGAGGCGGAGGCCATGGTCACGGCCGCCGAAGCGGCCCGCTCGCGCGGCCAGTTGGCCATGGTGGGCTTCAACTACCGGCGTGTGCCCGCCCTCACCTTCGCCCGCCGGCTCATCGCCGACGGCAGGCTCGGCACGTTGCGCCACGTACGCGTCAGCTACCTCCAGGACTGGCTGGTCGACCCCGACTTCCCGCTGACGTGGCGGCTGCAGCGGGAGCACGCGGGGTCGGGGGCGCTCGGCGACCTCGGCGCGCACATCGTCGACCTCGCCCAGTACCTGGCGGGGGAGGTGCTGGTCGGGGTCTCCGCCCAGATGGAGACCTTCGTCAAGGAACGCCCCCGCCTCGACGGTGCCTCCTCCGGTCTGGCCGCTTCCGGAGGCACCCGGCGAGGTCCGGTGACGGTCGATGACGCGGCCGTCTTCACCGGCCGGCTCGCCTCGGGGGCGCTCGCCACGTTCGAGGCGACGCGGATGGCGTCGGGGCGCAAGAACGCCCTGAGGCTGGAGGTGAACGGCGAGTTCGGTTCGCTCGCGTTCGACCTGGAGCGGCTCAACGAGTTGTCCTTCCACGACCATCGGGAGCCCGCCGCCACGGCGGGGTTCCGCAGGATCGACGTCACCGAGGCCGAGCACCCGTACCTGGAGGGCTGGTGGCCGCCGGGTCACCCGCTCGGCTATGAGCACACCTTCGCCCACCAGGCCCGCGACCTGGTCGAGGCCATCGCGTCCGGCACCGACCCGAGGCCGTCGTTCGCCGACGGTCTGCAGGTGCAGCGGGTGCTCGCCGCGGTGGAGGAGAGCGCGCAGAAGAACTCCGTCCACACCCCTGTCCAGGCCGTCGAGGCCGAAGTCCGGTAGAGATCCGGCAAGGAACCCCGCTCGGAGGCACCATGCCACGCCCGTTCACCCTGTTCACCGGTCAGTGGGCCGATCTGCCGTTGGAGGAGGTCTGCCGACGGGCCGCCGACTTCGGCTACGACGGCCTCGAACTCGCCTGCTGGGGCGACCACTTCGAGGTCGACAAGGCTCTGGCCGATCCGTCCTACCTGGCCGGCCGGCACGCGCTGCTGGAGAAGTACGGCCTGAAGTGCTGGGCGATCTCCAACCACCTCGTCGGCCAGGCCGTCTGTGACCATCCCATCGACGAACGGCACCAGGGCATCCTGCCCGCCCGGATCTGGGGCGACGGGGAGCCGGAGGGCGTACGCCTACGGGCCGCGGCCGAGATCGCGAACACTGCGCGGGCCGCCGCCGCCTTCGGCGTCGACACGGTCGTCGGTTTCACCGGATCGTCGATCTGGCATCTGGTGGCGATGTTCCCGCCGGTACCGGAGCGGATGATCGAGCGCGGTTACGAGGACTTCGCCGAACGCTGGAACCCGGTCCTGGACGTGTTCGACACCGAGGGCGTCCGCTTCGCCCACGAGGTCCATCCGAGCGAGATCGCCTACGACTACTGGACCACCAAGCGCGCCCTGGAGGCGGTGGACAACCGCCCGGCCTTCGGGCTCAACTTCGACCCCAGCCACTTCGTCTGGCAGGACCTGGACCCGGTCGGCTTCCTCTACGACTTCCGGGACCGGATCTACCACGTCGACTGCAAGGAGGCCCGCAAGCGTCTGGACGGGCGCAACGGGCGGCTCGGCTCCCATCTGCCCTGGGGTGACCCGAGGCGCGGTTGGGACTTCGTCTCCGCCGGGCACGGTGACGTCCCCTGGGAGGACGTGTTCCGGATGCTGCGTTCGATCCGCTATGACGGACCGATCTCCGTGGAGTGGGAGGACGCCGGTATGGACCGCCTCGTCGGTGCGCCGCAAGCACTCGCCCATCTGAAGCGATTCGACTTCGACCCGCCTTCGGCGTCCTTCGACGCCGCCTTTGGCGGCGCCGACAACTAGACGCTCCGCAGTAGCCGTAAATCGGCTCAATCCACGCCCAGTTGGGGTGCTGACGAACCGTAGCTGCCCCCGCCCTTTCGAGAGCCGACCACGTCAGTGCCCGGCGGCGGAGAGCCGCCGGGCTGGTCCGGGCTGCTCGGACACGGCTTTGTCCTGACTCGGGAAGAAGTTCGCCGTCTTCGTGCGCAAGGGGTTCCGGCCAAGGACGAACGGGGCTACGGTCCCTTCGTGCACAGGGACCACACAGTGGTTCGAGACTGACGGCGCGTTCAGGTCGCGCGGCGCGCCGCTCGTTTGACGGGCCTACGGAGGACGGCCCGACACAGCGCAGGGCCAATAACTCTCAGGTACCCCGCATTTCTCACCGGCGGCCCTTTGCCGCCCACCCGCACGCAACCCGCAACGACCCCGTCGAGCTGTTCATGGATCCCGAAGATCCTTGCGTGCGGCTCGAGGCAGCCAAGGCCGGGGGCCCGCAAGAAGCTCGGCATGCCTCACCGGCTCGCCGTCGTCCCCCTTGACGCCTCACCCGTACGCGGCAGCCACGGCCGCCTCCCCACGAGCGACGAAGAAGGTCCGCTCGTCCTGGTCTCCACCCCCCGCGCAGTGTCCGGCCGTGCAGCGGCCACCGAAGTGAAGTCCCTGCTCCTGCGGCTCGCCGGCCTCGCCTGAGGGCGGCAGCCGTCGAGCACTCGCAGCACCGCGACAACGAAAGAGAGAACCACTGTGACCGCGTTCAACGACGAAGCCGTCACCGGCGACGCCCTGCGCCGCGCACTCGGCGTCAGCCGCCGCCGTTTCCTCAGCACCTGCACGGCCGCCACCGCCGCGGCGGTGGCCGCCCCGGTCTTCGGTGCCGCGCCCGCCCTGGCGCAGGACGGAGCGGAAGCCGCCGGCCATGACGGTGGGCGTTCCGCTCTGGTCCCGCCGCACAAGCGCGGCATCATCCTCTACACCGTGCGTGACGCGATCGGCCGCGACCCGCTGGCCTCCGATCTGCCCTCCGGTTTCCGCGAGGTGTTCAAGCAGCTGTCGCGCTTCGGCTACCGCCAGGTGGAGTTCGCCGGCTACGGCCAGCACGCCAACGCGCCGGGAGGCGCCGATCTGGGCACCGTCCAGGGCGCGAAGCTGCTGCGCTCCTGGCTCGACGCGTACGGCCTGCGGGCGCAGGGCAGCCACGGCTTCATCCCCCCGTCCTGGCCGCTGACCCCGTCCGACCTGGACACCTTCAAGCGCTTCCTGGAGATCGCCAACATCCTCGGCATGGAGCACATGGGGACCGGCGCCGACCCCACCACCACCCCCTACCGGGCCGACTGGGACGTCGCCGCGCAGAAGTGGAACACCCTGGGCGCCATCGCCCGCCGTGAAGGCATCAAGCTCTACACCCACAACCACGACAGCGCCTACGACTTCCTGCTCGACGGCGGCCCGCTCGACGCCCAGGGCCGGCCGACCCGCAGCTCCGGTATCCGGAAGCTGGAGTACTTCCTGACGGTGACGGACCGCAAGAGCGTCTATCTGGAGCTGGACGTCTTCTGGGCGCACGTCGCCCAGTACAAGTTCCACACGTACACCGCTCACGACGGCTCGCGGCGTGAGCAGGTCTTCGACCCGGCAGCTCTCGTGGTCCGCAACACCAACCGCTTCCCGCTCTTCCACGCGAAGGACGGCGTGGTCAATCCCCAGAGCGGCCTGGGCTACGACATGGTGCCGTTCGGGACGGGCGACATCGACTACCGGAAGTTCTTCACCCGGGTGGGTGCGAAGAACTACCACAACCCGATGGTCGAGCAGGACACCGCACCGAGCGCGAGCGTTCCCGGTCAGTCCCTGGAGTTCGCCCGGATCGGCTACGACAACCTCGCGGCCCTACGCGCCCGTACCTGACGCAGCGTCATGCGCGATGCCCGCCCGGCCTCTTGGCGCGGGGCGGGCTCCGGGTATGCCCGAAAAGGCATGAAATGCAACAGCGAACTTTTCTTGAAAAGATTGAAACTTTGTCCTTGACGAGTTGAAAGTAGGCACCCTAGCGTCCAACTCACGCATTTCGCCTGGTCTTTCACCCGCTGGCCGGACCAAAGGAGTTCTGAGTGCGCAACAGACGGATCGTCACCCTCGTGGGGGCGGCTGCGTTGGCCGGAGCCGTCGGGCTCCTGCCCCTCTCCGTATCCCAAGCCGCCCCATCGGACCCCGTGCCGCCGGCTTCGTCGGACTTCCAGAAGGTCACCCTCAACGACCGCCCGGGCGAGCCCATGGCCCTGGCAGTCCTGCCCGACCGGCGGGTGCTGCACACGGCGCGCACGGGAGAAGTCCGCATCCACGACCCCAAGAGCGGCGTGAACTTCCTCGCCGCCGACATGAAGAAGAGCCCCGCCGGGCTCTACCAGCACGACGAAGAAGGCGTGCAGGGCATCGCCGTCGACCCCGGCTTCGCCAAGAACCACTGGGTCTACCTCTACTACTCGCCCCGCCTCGACACCCCCATGGACGACCCGGCCACCCCGGGCGTCAACGAAGGGGACGCACCGCAGTCCGGCACGGCCGAGGACTTCGCCAAGTACAAGGGCGTCACACGGCTGTCGCGGTTCAAGCTCGCGGGCAACAAGCTCGACTACGCCACCGAGCAGAAGATCCTCGACGTGCCGGCCGACCGCGGCCTCTGCTGCCACGTCGGCGGCAAGATCGACTTCGACCTCAAGGGCAACCTGTTCCTGTCGACCGGCGACGACTCCAACCCGTTCTCCTCCGACGGCTACGCCCCGCTCGACGACCGGCCCGACCGCAACCCGGCCTACGACGCGCGGCGCACCGCGGGCAACACAAACGACCTGCGCGGCAAGGTCCTGCGCGTCAAGACCAAGCGCGACGGCGGCTACGCGATACCGGACGGCAACCTCTTCGCGCCGGGCACCCCGAAGACCCGCCCGGAGATCTACGCCATGGGTCTGCGCAACCCGTTCCGCTTCGGGGTGGACGACAAGACGGGCGAGGTCTACGTCGGCGACTACTCACCCGACGCCAAGACCGCCGCCCCCGACCGTGGCCCCGCCGGCCAGGGGCGCTGGATGGTCATCGACCGCCCCGCCAACTACGGCTGGCCGTTCTGCGTGACTCAGGACATGCCGTACCAGGACTACGACTTCGCCACCAAGACCTCCAGCGGCGCGTTCGACTGCGCCAAGCCGGTCAACGACTCGCGGCACAACACCGGCCGCAGCGTGCTGCCCCCGGTCACGGACGCGGAGATCGTCTACGGCTACGACGCCTCCCCGACGTTCCCCGAACTCGGCACGGGCGGCATCGGCCCCATGGGCGGCTCGGCGTACCGCTACGACCCACGGAACAAGGCCCAGAACCGCTGGCCCCAGTACTTCGACGGCAAGCCGCTCTTCTACGAGTGGACCCGCGACCAGATGAAGGCCATCACCCTCGGCAAGAAGAACGAGGTCCAGAAGATCGAGGACGCGATCCCCTCGATCAAGACGGACGGCCCGATCGACGCCGAATTCGGCCCGGACGGCGCGCTGTACGTGCTCGAGTACGGCACCGGGTACTTCGCGGAACTGCCCGAGGCACAGCTCTCCCGCATCGACTTCACCCGGGGCAACCGCACCCCGGAGCCCAAGGTCGCCGCGGACGTGGTCAACGGCACCCGCCCACTGACGGTCCAGCTCTCCAGCGCCGGCACGAAGGACGCCGACGGTGACGCCCTTAGCTACGCCTGGGACTTCGACGCCGACGGCACCGTGGACTCCAGGGAGGCGAACCCGAAGCACACGTTCACCGAGAACGGCGTCTACGACGCCACGCTGAAGGTCACCGACAGCACCGGGCGCTCGGCCTCCGCGTCGGTTCCCGTCGTCGTCGGCAACAAGGCACCGGTCGTCTCGCTCACCACCGACCCGGCTCCGCACGGCGGCACGGCGTTCCACTGGGGCGACACGGTCACCTGGCAGGTCACCGTCACCGATGACCAGCCGGTGGACTGCTCGAAGGTCAGCGTCTCGTTCATCCTCGGCCACGACTCGCACGGCCACCCGCTGTCGACGAGCAACGGCTGCTCCGGATCGTTCAAGACGTTCGTGGACGGCGGTCACTCCGGTTCGGACAACCTCAAGGCGGTCTTCAACGCCACCTACACGGACACGCCCCCGGACGGCCTGCCGTCCCTCTCGGGCAGCGCCGAGGTCGCACTGACCCCGGCCGACTGACCGGCGGCGACACCGCGGCGGGGCGCCCACCCTGGGCTGCCCCGTTGCCGTGGCACCGCGACCCGATTCCCGGACGTCCACAGGCGCGATACTCCCGGGCAGTAGTGGACGTATCCGCTGCGGGCCTTACGGTTCTCCGGCCGTGAGGCCCGCAGCGTTTCGCCGCGCGGGCAGGTGTAGGGCCGTCCGCTGTGTCGCACGCCTCCCTCCAGAGTGCGGCCTGAACAACCCAGCCAACCTCTTCGATCACGGCAGTAGCGATCGGGCGTGGAAGCTGGTCCTGATGCCGGCTGGGTCTCAAAGCCACGCGTGGCGGATCGTCAACCGTCCGAACCCCATGGTCCCGGAGATCCGGATCCCGGGCCCGCCGGGGCGGGGGCACCGCCGGGTCTTGTAGAGCGTGTCCTTCCACCCGGTGTGCAGATCGTCGACGATCGCGTCGCGAGGCCCCGTGATCCCGGGCCTGCCGGTGCCCATCTCCTCGTGCGAGACATGCCCTTCGGCGTAGGTTCTCGCCGCTTGCTTCCTGCGCCGACGCTCGGCGCCTCACGCCGTGGCCTGGGCGGTCAGTCTCACTCCCGTATGAGGCCCGCCGGCATGGCCGTGCGAGACGAGCGGCGGACCTGCGACAGGTGAGGTCTGCGCGGCTGGCGCGGCGCCAGATGCTGGCGGCAGCCGGGGATTCAGTCCGTGCGCCAGCCAGGGCTGACCATGC
Organism: Streptomyces sp. NPDC046862; assembly: GCF_040704615.1. Classification (NCBI taxonomy): domain Bacteria; kingdom Bacillati; phylum Actinomycetota; class Actinomycetes; order Kitasatosporales; family Streptomycetaceae; genus Streptomyces; species Streptomyces sp. NPDC046862. The sequence continues at coordinate 18,471 of NZ_JBEYXP010000028.1, forward strand.
GGTACTCGCAGGCCATGACCACGACTTGGGACCGGTCCCGGGCGCCGAGTTTGGCCATGATGCGGCTGACGTGGGTCTTCGCGGTCAGTGGCGCGTTCGCCGGGCTGGCGCTTGGTGTACCCGCTCCCGCCGGCACGGTCGTGGCGGTGATCCCAGGCAACACTCGCTCGAATTCGAGGTAGGCATCGTGTCTTCCCCCCCCCCCCCCGCGGCTCCGCCCCGTCCCGTTCGGCGTCACCGAATCCAGACGGCATCTTGAGCCGGGGGCCGCCTCCCCGATCGGAGACCCGCCGGTCGATCTCATGGAGCACGCTCCGGCAGTACGAGCCGCAGCGCGGCACCCGTAAGGGTGGGATGCGCCGACTCGAAGACCTCCAGCTCCGCCTCGACCAACGGCGTGGCGAAGGCCCGCAGGAGGTGCCGGGCCCGGTACAGGCCTCCGCTGCGGCCCTGCTCCCGGCCTGCCGCGCTGAGGGCGAAGATCCTGCGGCCGCGGGATCCGGCAGGCAGGCCCGGGCCGCTGTCCTGCACCTCGACGAGCACCTCGGGGCTCTCCGTCTTCGCCAGGACCTGGACCAGTCCGGCGTCCGTACCCGCCACCACGCCGACCGCGTTGTCGAGCACCTCGTGGAGCACGGCCCGCAGCACGGGTTCAGGCACGTCCACGCACAGTGCGGGCGGGCAGCGCACGTCCAAAACCGTGCCCGGATACTGGTCGCGGCACTGCGCGGCCAGTGTGTCCAACAGCGGTGCCAGTTCGGTGGCCGACGGCTGCGCCGCGCCGGCCAGCACCGCGGGGTCCTGGTCGTGCAGTTCGGCCTCCGCCGCGGCGGCCAGCGTGGCCAGCTCGTCGCCGTCCGCGCCGCGGCTCTCCGCCGCCGTGAAGCGGACGAGGGCCGGTACAGTCGCGAAACGGTTGCGTTGCCACGGGGTCCAGTTCATAGGTGCCCGGGGCTCGTCCGGTGCGGCCACCTGGTCTGCGACCTGCTCGTCCCGAGTGAGCATCAGGCGTGCCAGCAAGCCGGTCAGGCGCTGCTCGGCCCCCGCCCGCAGCATCCGAACGATGCCGCTCCGTGGCACCATCAGGTGCTCGCCCGTCGCGTCCCCGGTGCGGACGAGCAGGCCGCGCGCCACCAAGGCGTCGACCCCCGCAAGCACCTGGTCCCTGGCCTGCGGCCAGTCCGAGCACACCTCGACCAGCAGGAGAAGATCCTCCGGACTGACTTCTCCGGTCGCGGGATCGCCGGCGGCCAGCGCCGCCCACCAGGCGGCCTCGGCGGCCGGCCCGCCGCAGCGGGTCACCAGTTCCTCCTGCAGGGCCTGTACGAGAGCCTCGTCCCGCTGCCAGCCGCCGTCCGCCGCGGACCAGAGATCGGTCCCGGCGGCGGCCGTCCGGTGTTCGGCGTAGCGGAGCATGACCCGCAGCGACGCCGGATCCATGGCCGTGCAGTTCTCCAAGGCCTGGGCGACGGTGTGGCCTCCGCTGAGCGCGAGGTAGGTGATCCAGCGTAGGGTTCGCCAGGCGGTGTTCGGTTCGTCGCCGAGTACGGCGGCCAGGTCGGTGCTGCGGCCCCCGATCAGCGCCGTCACCGGCCACTGACGTGCGAAGATGCCCAGCAGGGCGGAGGCCCGGTCGTCGGGCAGGACGACGAGCCGGAGCAGATCGTGCAAGGACAGCACCGCCGTGGCCTGACGGTCGGTGTAGCCCTGGGCCGTGAGCCCGGGGGCGACGGCGACGTGCGGCGGCTGTCCCGTCAGCCGGTCCGGCACGGCGGTGGTGCCCGGTCCGCCGACGTACAGGTCGACACGTCCTCCGGTCGGGTGCAGCCGGGACAGGGCCTCGGTGCCGAACAGCCCGTCAAAGTACGTGTGGTGGAAGCTGCTGGTGTCGACCCGGCGGGCCACCCCGCCTCGGACCGACGCGCCGAGAAAGCGGTTGAGGGCGTCGGCGAACGCCTCGGCGGCCTTGGCGGAGTCCTCCCTCTGCAGCCGGTTGTAGGCGGTCAGCAGATTCGTGCCGCTGCTGTCGGCTGCCTCCCACGAGGCGAACTCCGGGGGCCGGGCCGCCGCAGAATTCAGGTGATACGCGAGGAACGCGTCCGGGTCCCACTGCGGGTCCCACCGGGGCAGCGAGGCGGCGGACTCAGGGATGGACGAGCCGAGCGGCTCACGCTTCAGCAGCGTCCGGGCAGCGACCAGTTCACCGGCATCGATCAGCGCCTCGACCCGCTTCGCGGTGGGCCCGCCGCTGGGCGCGGTGGCGTCGGCGGCCTGCCGGTGGAGCCAGGCGCGCAGCTCCAGAGTGATGGGTTCCACCTGCCGCGCCAGTGCGGCAGCCGCCGCGCCCAGGCCGCTGTCGGCGGCAGCCTTGCAGGAGTGGGCGCGCGCGGCGAGAGCGGCGACATCGAGGGCGTCGAAGGTGACGTCGGCCGCGGCGGCGCGGCGCTCCAACTCCCGGACGCGCTGGCGCACGTCCTCTCCCGCCGCGGCCCGCGCCGCCTCGAGTTTCCGCCTCAGAGCCTCCTTCTCGTGTGCGCTCAGGTCCGGGCAGTCCGCGCGCACGTACGCGGCGGCATCGAACTCGCCCCGCTCCAGCAACTCCTCGCACACGGCACGCGGTGGCTTGCCTCCGGCGTGGGAGAGGACGGCACGGGCGCAGCTGGCGCCGTCTCCCGGGCGGTCCTGTCCGGTCTCTGCCGTGAGGCCGACCAGCACGTCCGGAAAGCGGAAGCGACCGGGCCAGGTCTCCAGCAAGGCCCGGTCGACCCGGGCCACCGGACTGTCCCCCACTATGCTTTCCTGGCTCATACCTCCTCCTTTCCGGCCTTCGGCAACACGGACAGAGTCTCCAACAGAGCCTTGGCCGGACGGCAGGTCGGCTCACCGAGCGCCTCGGCCTCGGACAGCAGCTGGTGCCAGTCGCGGTCGAGGTGCCGGGCGAACTCCCGCTGACAGGCGGTGAGCACGGGCAGCCGTCCGGGCTGCTGGTCGACGCCGTCGACGGAGACGGCGACGAGTTCACGTGCCTCGGTCAAGAGTTCGGTGACCTTGCGCGCGTACGTCATGTGGTTGCGCCACTCGATCTTCCGCACGCCCAGCTGCACAGCGAGTCGGTCCATCAGGGCTCTGACCTCCTGCTGAGTGCGCGGCAGCGCCATGATGTCCTCGGCGCCGGGACCGGGCGGGGACTCGTGGTGGGCGACCTCCCGGAGTAGCGCCAGCATGCGGTTCGAGTGGAACAGCGCACGGTGCAGCTTCTCGCCGTCCTGGAAGGTGAAGTGGTGCTTGATCTTGGCGAAGTCGTCCAGCTCGGCCGCAAGCCGGGCCCACCGGTCGCGGGTGTCGGTCAGCTTCTCCTGGCGTGCCGCCCATTCCCTGGCGTCCCTCAGCGGCAGCGGAGCCGGCTCCTGGCGGAAGCAGGCGCGGGCCGCGGCGCCGAGGCGCGCCCAGGCCGGGGGCAGGTCACGACCCGGCCCGTCGCCGTCCAGCAGGACTTCGCAGACGTCCACGCCGGTGCCCCCACCCTGCAGCAGCATCTCGGCAACCGCACCGACCAGGGCGATTGTGCGGTGTTTGGCTGGGGCGGTGTTGAGTTCGACGGTGCTCGCGTAGAGCTGGTAGCCGAGCGGGCCGTGCTCCACGGGTACGGCGACGGCGGCCAGATCCACGGACATCCCGCCCGGGCCGCCGAGCAACGGGGCCAGCAGGTACGCCTCCATGAAGGCGCCGCGCGCCCAGGCGTCGTGGAGCAGCCAGCGCGCCCACACTTGGCACTCCTCACCGCCGTCCGTGCCGCCCAGCAGCAGCTCGGCGGCCTCGCGGCGCAGGACGTCCGCAGACTCGTCTCTGTCGCGGCGATTGGCCAGCACGGTCCACGGGTCGTCGTCCACAGGGGCGGCACCCAGCGCCGGCAACTGCGGCAGGTAGGGCGGCGGCTCCGCGGCATCGTCACCGTACCAGCCGGGGATACCCATTTCCCGGGCGAACTCGGCGGCGAACGCGGTGCCGACGATGTGCAGGCCCAGCTGGCCAGGGGCCGGACCGCGCACCGGGTTCACGGCCCGGCTGCCCAGCGGGTGGTGGCTGCCGACGACCACCTCGTGGTCGCTGAGGATTGCCCGCGCCCGGGCCCGGGTGTTGCGCAGGGTCCGCTCGTGAGTCAGCCGCTTCTGCAGCTCGCTGTACCGCCCGTCGGCCTGGTGGCCCTCCTTGCCGACCGGCGGGTGTTGGAGATGCACCACCACACCCTTGTCGCGCAGTTCGGTAAGCCGCTGCGCGAGCTGCTCCTCGCACGCTTCGGGCTCGGCCCGGTCGTCCAGGACGGCGAGCCGTTCGGTGGCGCTGGAGACGAGGCGCTGCGCCAAGTCGACGTACATGCTGTCCCAGACGGTCCGCACCACCGGCGCACCCCGGTGGAGTTCGTCGACGGACGCGCGGAGTTGCCGGAGTAGCCGACCCCAGTCGGCCGCCCAGGTGGTGCGGGACGCGACGGCGTCCTCGTCCCACTTGTCGTCCAGCTGCGGAAGGATGACGCGGTTGCGCCCGGCGTCCGGGGCCGGGTCGCCGGAGCCTTCGCGGCGCCCGAAGTCCGCGGGCGCGAGGGCGATCTCCTGGGCCTTCTGCCAGTACGGGTAGGCCCGGCGAGCCCAGCTCAGCAGCTCCGTCACGCACTCGGGCGGTCTGTCGCCGTCATCGACCGGCTCGATCAGGACGCCGGAGCCGGTGTCCTGCGACAGGACGCTGCGCGACCCGACGTACGCAGTCCGGTCGTCGCAGACGACCACTGAGGCGGCACAGCGACTGCTGCGCTGTTCCAGCAGGACGTGCCCCGGAAAGCGCGACTGGAGGTCGAACAGGGCGGTGGCCACCCGTGACTCCAACTTCGAGTACGGCGTGCTGCCCCACAGGAATACCAGGGTGACCCCGCGCTTCGCGGCGAGTTCGAGCGAGGGCAGCATGGGGTGCAGGGCGTTGTACGAGATTTCCGGCAGCGCCAGCAGCACCTGGTGGGTGGCGTCCTCGATCAGGTGGGACACCACCCAGTCCACGCCCGCCCCGGCGGCCACACTGCTGGCCGAGCAGCGGCCCCGGTGGGCCTCGTCCAGCTCCTCCAGCACCTGCAGCGCCGTGAGGCTCAGGTCGTCGTGCAGGCTCGGCACCCGCTCGTCGAGGGCGTTCGTCAGCTCCGTGGCCAGGCGGTCCAGGCGCTGCATCATGACGCGCAGGCTCTCGGAGCGACCCTCCTCCAGGATCTGACGGTTTGTCAACAGCTTGGAAAACCTGCTTTCCGGCCGGTTGTGCACCAGGTCGGTGACGCGGGACTGGAACAGCTCTTGGGCCCGCCGGCCCCACCCGGGCGGGGGCGCGACGGGCACCGCCGTGAGCAGACCGGTGCCCGGGTCCCGCTTGACGACGGTCTCCACCGTGCGCCACCGCACCGCTTGTGGCGGACTGAGCACCGGGTTGGCGAAGGACACGTTCAGCACGCGGCTGCGGCCGTCGTTCGTGCGGTCGTCGTTCGTGCGGTCGTCGTGCACGGCCTGCCGCACGGCACGCAGGAGTTCCGTCTGCGGCAGGTCCTCCTCCGAGACGCCTTGGGCGAGCGGCATCTCCAGCGCCCCCCGAGGCGGGCGTTCGCGGCCCTGTTTGTACGGCAGGACGGTCGCGGTTATCGGGTCGAACAGGAACCTGCGCGGCTGCACGGTGGTGGGCAGTGCCGCGTGGCCCTCCTGGCCGCCGAGGGCCGCCTCCGCCGCCTGTGTGCTCTCCAGAGTGTGTGTGGTGAAGTCCACGGCGAGGAAACCACGGCCCCACAGGCCGTGCACCACGTCCAGCATCAGCCGGTGCGGCAGGGAGAACAGCTCGCCCAGCTCCTTCACCGTCCGACGACCGCCGGCCACGGCCTCCAGCACGAGCGCCTCCAGGGTCGAGGCCCCTGAGTCGGCACCGAACTCCACCCGAAGGGTGATCACCCGGCACGGCACGGCGATCAGCGTGGTCTCGGTCACGGGGTCTCTCCTGCCGTCATGCTCGCCACGGCCGTGCCAGCCATGTCGCCGGTGTCAACCGTGCCGGTGTCCGGCGCCTCGGAAGCCTGCGCGGGGATCTCCGGCACGGCGGCCTGCTGTGCGGGGATCTGCGGCTGTTGTACCGGGATGAGCGCCCCCGCGTTCCCCGCGCTGACGATCTCCCCGGTCGACGCGTCGACGACTCGCCCCAAGGTCCGGAATACCTGGATGACCTTCAGCCAGTCCGTTCCTCCGTGCCGCTCGAAGTGCTCCATGTTCCCGACAACCACGAGCAGGCTCCGGGCACGCGACAGCATCACGTTGACCACGTCGGGCTGGGCGGTGTGGCCCACGTTCTGCCGGGAGTCCGTGCCCCGCTCGCTGCTGCGGACGAGCGAGAGCACCACCGTCTTCGCCTCGCCGCCCTGGAACGAGTGGACGGTGTGCACCCGGCCGTCCAGGAAGCCCTTCTTCAGCTCCTGGACCTGGCCTCGGTACGGCGTCAGGACCGTCAGCTCCTTCGGATCGTTGCGGTCCGCCAGGCCCATCGTGCGCACCAGTTCCTCGACGAGCGCCACCTCGCAGGGATTCCACCAGTAGCCGCGGTCGCCGCAGTCGTCGCGCCGGGAGGTGTCGAGCCACACCAGCGGCGCGCCCTTGAGGTAGTCCGGCCTGGTGTGCGGGTGGACCTGACTCATCTGCGGGTCGGTCTTCAGGAAGGTGCCGTCCGGGTCGTCCTCGGTGACCGCGGGATAGAAGGCCCTGGCGAACGGCAGCGAGATGTCCCGGTGCATACGGAACTGCATGTCCAGGACGTCCACGGGATGCCGTGCGTCGGCGGCGACGCCCGGGGTGTGCCCGTCGAAGAAGCGCCGGAACAACTGCAGGAACTCCAGGTAGCTCCCGCGCTGTTCGTAGTGCAGGCGGACCCGCTCGTCCTGGTTGGCGGCCAGGCCGTCCAGGAAGGCCTCCATCTCCTGGGCCCGGTGCGGTCCGAGTTGCAGATAGTCGCCGATGAGGGTCCAGCGCACGCCCAGCGCGAGGGGGATGGTGATCTCGGTGGGCCAGGCCTTGGCCGCCTCCTCGATGATCACCCAGTCGAACATGTCGGACGGGTCACGGATCTCGTCGGTGAGGGTGCCCGCGATCGAGCAGGTGGCCAGCACGATGTCGGCACCCGACTTGATGCGCTCGGTCAGCTCTACCGCGATGTCCCGGGCCAGCCTGGCCCACCGGGCCATCAGGTCCTCCTCACCGGGACGCGCCCCCTCGTGGCCGTCCGTGACCCGCCGCTCGATGTGCTCGATCAGGTCCTGAGCGAGGGCTTCCGCGGTGTGACGCCGCAGGGCGGACGGCAGGTCGTGGCGGTCCTTGGCCTTCGACAGCTCCCGCAGGACCAGGATGGACCGGTCGTCGATCTTCGGCTTGAGCTCCTTGATGATCTTGGCGGCCAACTGGTCGAGGGCGTCGTTCGACTGCGCGCTCACCAGCACCCGGGCCCCGTACTCACTGCCGAGGAAGTTCCGCAGCGCCCGGGCCACCACGGTGCTCTTGCCCGTACCGGGCGGGCCCTGGAGGGCGTAGAACGGATGCAGCTTCAGCATGTCGGCGATGATGTCGTCCGCCCTGCCTCGCAATGCCTCCTCCGTGAGGCCGTCGGCCCGGGCCGGGGTGCGGCCGCCGCGCAGGGCGATGGACCGCGGTTCGTACAGCGTCGACGCGAGGCCGGCCTTGTGAACGAGCGAGTCGTAGCCCCGGACCTCGCGGCGCAGCTGGACCTCGCTGCCCCGGTCTTCGTCGGGGCGTAGCCAGCCCACTTCGGGCAGGTCCCGCCGACCGAACGGCGTCTCGACGACGAAGGAGTCGGCGTCCAGCCGCTCCCTGATCCGCACCTTGACGGTGCGCTCGCCGTAGTAGGGCCCGACGAAACCGGACTCGTTGTCGTGGTTGCGGTCCTCCGCGATGACGAGCTGCGCGAACTCCTGCTCCGCGAGGAGCTGGTCCGCGAAGTCACCGAGCGGGGGCCTGCGCCGTCGGCCGGGGGCAGCGTAAGCGGTGAGCAGGGGGTCGCCGTGCATCCAGCGGCGATCGCGGTTCTTGTCGTGGGTCAGGACGAGCCTGCCGTTGTCCTTCACCAGTTGGTAGGGGTAGTTGCGGCCCTTCAGCACGATCCCTCGGTACTCCAGCATGAACGCGAAGCTCCGCAGCATCTTCTGCACCCCGGTGTCCTGCCGGACCCGCTCGGTGGCGACGGAACTGGTCAGGTTCTCCCAGGAAGGACGGTTGTGGCGTTCGATGTCGAGCGACTTGCCGAGATAGAACGGGGCCAGGTCGAACCTGCCGATCCGCCGCCGTGGCCAGGTCTTCAGCAGATCGCCCGCGTACCGCTTGTCCACCAGGTACTTGATGACGAGCGTGTCCTTGTGGGTGGCAATGCGGCGGCGCATCACCGATTCCTGGTACAGGTACGCGCAGAACCACACCGCCTGGGCGCCGATGAGCACCCACTCCGCCTCGGCCAGGGCCTTGCGGTCGCCGTCCTGGACGTAGCCTTCCGCGCCGCCGGGGCGGTGCACCAACTCGGCCTGTCTCAACTCCTGTTCCAGGAACTCCTGTAGTTCCCGGCAGCCCTCGGCGGTGTCGGTGCGATGGTCGGTCCAGCCTCGGGTCTCGTGGATGGTGCCGACCGACTGCTCGGGCATGAAGGCCACGAGCCGGGGGCGCTCGCGCTTCTCCTCGGCCTCGTCCACGGGTTCCAGGGCGAGGGAGATGGCCGTCCAGTGCCGTTGCAGGGCCGCCGACGCCTGGAAGGCGGAGCTCCGGCCGGTGGGGGACGGCTCGAGCATCTCCATCAGGGCCGTGCGCAGCGGGCGGGGGAGCCGGGTGTCGACGTTGAGTTCGCGGCGCATCGCGGTGTGCAGGCGGATCAGGGCGTTGGGCAGCTCGTCGTGCTCGGCCCGGTCGACGGCCGCGCACTCCTCGGGCAACCGGTCGGTGAGGGAGTCCAGGAACAACTCCCAGCCCAGCACGCCCAGCCCGAACACGTCGGTGCTGCCGTGGTCGAGGCGGCGCGACCGAATATCGCCGAAGACCGACGGGTAAGTCTCCGGCGCGATGTACGCCAGGTGCTGGGCCGGGCTGATGCCCTGCGGCGGAGTGTGGAAGAGGGCCCGCATGGCCTCCTCGTACCTTTTTCTCCCCTGGGGCCCGCTGACCACGTGCAGCAGGTTGTTCAGGAGGGCGCTGAGCTCGAACCGGGCCAGCGAGAGGGACGACTGGGCCGGTTTCCCCGGTACCTGCGTCATACGGATGGCGGCCAGGGTCACGTTCCGGTGCACGATACGGGTGCTGTGCAGCTGGCTGAGGGCGTCGACCAGCAGGCTGAACTGCTCGAACGCCACGACCGGGAAAGTGGTGGCCCACTGCCGCACATCGAGCCAGCCCTCCTCCGGGAGCGGCCTGCCGACCTGACAGGTCATGATGAACGCGACCTGGTACGACTGGTCGAACCTGCCGTCCTCGATCACCGGCAGCGCGGGATGTCCGAGCATCCGCAACCGCAGCAGGTTGCGGACCTCGTGTTCCCACAGCTCGCCGGCCACGCCGTCGACCTGGAGGAAGAGCGACACCTCCCGGTCGCGCAGCAGTCCGGGGTGTGACAGCACGAACCGGACCAGCTTGCCCTTGATGACCTCCTCGAATTCTCCGACGAGCGTGTAGGGACCCTCGCCCTCGGGGGCGTGCACCGCCTTCTTGCCGGTGAACAGCTTCTCCAGCACATCGGTGATCTCCTCCGGCCCGACGTCGTCAAGCATGCGTGTCCTCCGTCCCCTCGTCGTCGCCCCTCGACGCGACGGCTCCGATGGCGAGTACGACGATCCCGTCGTCGGTGGTGACGGCGAGCCGCCCACCGGACAGGGCCGTCAGATGAAGTCCCGGGGCACCCAGGCGGATACGGTGCACCGGCGTCCCCCAACCGGACGGACCGTTGCGCCACACCAGCACGGCACCCTCCCGATCGAGGCTCGCCCACAGCTCTCCGCGCGGCCCGCCCTCCAGCGCCGTCCAGCCCATGACGCGGCTCGCATGCCACTTGACGACGGACGAGGGGCATACGACGTCCCCGGGAGACTCGTCCGCCGGGAGAGAATCCAGCGGCACCCGGTCCGTGAGGTCCTCACCGTCCGCAGCCCCAAGGACGTGGACGGCCGAGCGGGCGCACAGGGGCGGCGACAGGTCGTCGGGCTCGCGGACCACCAGCACCTCCGTGCCGTCCTCCGTCCTGTGCCGCTGCACCCGTGTGACGTGGGGCCACCGCATGGCCGCATCCGCGCCGATGGCGGGCCCTGGCACCCACAGGTGGACGAAGGGGTCCCGCCCGGCCGCCGTCGCCAGCACGGCCCCGCCGTCGGGCCCGCGCAGAACGGCCGTCGTCCTGGCCCGGGGGATGCCGCCGGCCACCGGTTCGGGGGGCCCGCCCGCCGGCCCCAGCACGCGCACAGTGCCGTCGGCGTCACCGACGACCAGCGTGTCCCCGCCCTGGGAGGGCAGCACGGCCAGCAGGGGAGCGTGCAGGTCTGCCACGCCCGACGCCTCCCGGTCGGCCGCGGCCAGCAGGAGGACCTGGCCGCCCGACTCGGTCACCCGCCAGAACTCCACCGGGCCCTCCGCGGCGGCGGTGACCAGCCGTAGCGCGCCCCCGGCGTCCGTGACCGCGGCGAGCGCCGTCAGCGTCCAGTGGGTGTGCAGTGTGTCCAGCCGCGCGGGCCTGGGACCGCTCACGTCCCACAGGATCAGTTCCCCCGACCGGTGGGCCGCCGCCAGCCACTGCCGTCCGTCGGCCGAGGCCAGCGGCGTCAGACCGACCACGTCACCGGAGGAGACCGCCGGCATGGCCTCGGCGCGCTGCCCGTCAGCGCCGAGGAGCGCGAGGTACCCGCCGTCGCCGCCGAGCGCGAACCGTCGTGTCCCGTCGGGCAGGGCGGCCACGACCCGGACGATCTCGCCCGCCGTCGTCACGGCCAACCGGGTGGGCTGGTGCTCGCCGCCGGTGTCCCACAGGTGCAGCGTGCGGTCGTCGTGGGTGGTGAGCAGCAGGCCGGGCCCCTCGTTGCCGTCCCGGTCGCCCCGCGCGGCCAGGGCACTGACCGGCCGGCCGCTGCCCCGCAGCAGCAGCGCGGGGCGGTGCGTACGCCACGGCTCCCACATCACCACCGTGCCGTCGAGCGTGCCGGTCACCAGCCACGGGGCCGAGGCGTGGGCGGTCAGCGCCGACACGGCGCCGTCGCTGCCGCCGAGCTTCAGGTGCGGGGGCAAGGTCCGCAGCCGCCCCCAGCGCACCTCCCAGGCCGCCCCGGCACCGGCGGGATGCAGCTGTCCCGTGGCGCGCAGCCCGCCCAGCTGGCGCAGCCCCAGCCGGTCGGCGGGCGTGGACGACTGGATGAGGTGGGCGGAGGCCACGGTGCCCAGCACCTCGATCGGGAGGTCGGCGGGCGTGGCCACGCCGTCCCCGCCCGGGGTGAGGGCCAGGGCACTCAGCCCGGCCACGGGGAGCCGGTCGAGTACGGCGATTCGGTCGGCCAGCTCCGCCCAGCCGGGGACTCCGCAGTCGGCCGCGTACTGGGCGAGCCGCGCTTCGAGGTGCGGGCTGATCGACTGGCCCCCGGCGCACTGCTGCGCCGCCAGGTCGAGCAGCGAGGTCAGCATGCCCAGGCGCTGTTCGAGGGTGCTGGTGGCCAGGAGTTGCTCGGTGTAGGTGCGGTGCGCCAGCCGGTAGACACTGCGCCGGTCCTCCCCGTCCAGGAGGACGTACGCCGCCGCGCGGCTGAGGAAGAGCGACAGCTCCTCTTCGGCCGAGGGCCGCTCCGATCCGGCGACGCCCGACGCCGCGTGCGCCCAGATGCCGTCGGCGCGGGGCAGACCGCGTCCCTGGGCCAGGGCCAGGGCCCGCAGCAACGCGTCGGCCGTCGGCAGTCCGTCGGTGATCCGGGCGACGGCGGACCCGAACAGCCCTGTCCGGTTGCTGGCGAGCAGTTGTTCCAGGGCGGAGCGCGCGGCGTTCTCGGGGGTCAGCACCTGCGGCCGCTGCTCGATCTCGCCGACGGCGAGGGCGGCCTGCAGAAACTGCCAGGACCCCTCGCGCACATGGCGCTCGACGGCTTCGCTCACCGTGCGGACGACCGTCTGCCGCCACGCGGCGTCGCCGACGGCGTGCTCCCTGAGGACGCGCTCCACCCCGCAGGCCGTGTACGCGGCGGCAGCCTCCGGATCGGCGGTGAGCTCCAGCACACGGGCCCGCCCGGTGGCGCTGCCCAGGACGGCTCGCAGGTCGACCCGGCCGCCGGGCTCCTCCGCGGCGTACGGGGAGGTCCGGGTGCCGATGAGCAGCCGGACACCGGTGGCCTCGGTCAGCTCCCGCAGCAACGAGGCGACGTGGAAGGGGGCGCGGGCCTCGTCCAGGGCGTCGGCGAGGATCAGCGTGGGGACGACCCGGCCCCCGGGGGCGGGGGAGGCGGCCAGACGGCGGCGAAGGAGTTCGAGGGGGTCGTCGTGGTCCGGACCGCCCGGTGCCGCCGCCGTCGGCTCCTTCCGTACGCCTGGGCCCAGAACTCGCGTGAGCTGTTGTACGACGTCGGCCGCGGTGCTCCCGGTGAGCCGCAGGACCGCGCCCACGCGCACACCCGCCCACACCGGGTTCTCGCCCTGCCGTAAGCGTCGCAGGATTTCGCCGAGCAGGGCCGACTTGCCAGTGCCGGGCGGACCGGTGACCACGAGCACCGGCGGCGCGTCCGGGGCGGCGCACCATTCGGCGACGGCGGCCAGGTCCGTGGTACGGCCGGTGAAGTCCGGGACCACTTCGAGGAACCCTGTCTCGTCCCCGGCGTAGACGCCCGCTTGCACGGCCCCTTCGTACCCGGGATCGGCCGGCGCCTCTTCGGACTTCCGTTGCCGGCGCTGCTGTTCGGCGACGGTGACAGCCCCGTCGAGGGGCACCACGTCCCGCAGCCGCAACGTCAGCTCACGGGAGGTCTCCTCGCCGACGAGCTCGGCGTAGGAGACCTCGCCCTTGAGGTGACACTGCAGGTCCCGCAGGGTATACACCTTGTCCTGCCAGGTCATCCTGGCGAGGTAGCTCTCCAACGCCTTCCGGAACGTCCCCAGGTATCCCTGGGCCGCCGCCTTGCCCGTGGCGACCAGCAGCAGCGAGCACAGTTCGGGCGCGCGGGAGCTCAGGAACTTCCCGTGGACCTCCTTCGCGAAGTTCTTCGAGTTGCACGCCTCGATCACGACGATCGCCCAGTGGCCCTCCTCCGTGTCCCGGAGCTGCTGCTCGGCGTGGAGGTAGTAGGCGAGCATGTCCGGCGTGACCCGGGCGTTCCGCCGCTTGTGCCCGGCATCGGGCACGAGCAGCGCGGGGCCGGTGTTTCCCGGGACGCCGTGGCCGAACCAGAGCAGGACCGAGGGCCGCCCGGCATGGTCCCCCCACTCCCCGGCCCACCGCGCCAGCGCCTCGTCCGCCTCCGTCAGCGACATCAGGAGTCGTTCGTCGTCCTCGTCCGGCTGTGCCGGGTCCGTCTCCCCGGCCGGCGGAGGTACGGCCACCCCGCCCAGCCGCTCCAGGACGGCCACGACCCGGTCGGCTTCGCCCGCGGTGTCCGCGTCCGGGTAGCGCAGCACCGGCCCCACGGCCAGGGCGTGCACGTCGAAGGAGTCGGCGACCTCTGTCTTGTCGTACGCGGGCGTGCTGTTGCCGCGGACGACGAGGGGGGCGTCCGCGTGCAGGCCGGGCTCCGGGGTGCCTGAGGTGCGGGCATGCGCGGTCCCGGTGGCGGGGGGCGGTGCGAGGTACTCCGCGGTCATGGCGTCAGCCGTGCTGCTCCGGGGCCAGTACGGGCACGAGCCGTCGTATCGGTTCGACTCCGCCGCGTACCTCCACCTCGTACAGCCCCGGCCGGTCTGGCAGACACGTCGCCGTCCAGCCGTTTTCGGTGCCGCGCATCGGCTTCAGAGAGGGGTACTGGACCGTGTCGAGTCCGCTGACCTCCCGCACCACGCACTCCAGGTCCGTACCGTGGGGGGCGCCGCCCACGTCGATGGTGAACGCGGTGTCGGGATCGGCCCATTCGGGGGTGTGGAGTTCGAACTCGTGGTCGCCGCCGAGCATGTCGCCCAGCTCGTCGGGGTGGCGCAGGCCGCTCAGCATGCCGCAGGCCAGGTCGATGACGCCCTCGCTGCGGGCGAGGGCACTGTGCTCCTGGTTCACCGTGACGGGCCGGGCGTCGGAGCCCCGCAGATGGGCGGCGAACCGGTAGACGGTGCCGTCACCCTTGCTGTCCTGGGTGCGGGGCCTGCCGTTCGCGTCCAGGAGGAGCCTGCCCGCGTCCCGGCGGAACATGTACCGCTGGGCCACGGCGGCCCCGGCGTCCATCCGGTAGCTCTGCCAGGTCCGCTGACCCGCGCCGACCACCATCACGTGCTCGGGCAGCAAGGTGCCGCTCCTGCTCGCCCGCCAGTCGGCGGAGGCCTGCGCCAGGTCGTGCCGGCCACCCAAAGCCACGAAGTCGTCGACGTCCGGCGCCCGCATGTCGGTGCCGACCTCGCAGCAGCGGTAGCCGGGCAGCAGGTCGTACAGCCCCGGCATGGTCGGGGTGATCTCGCGCAGCACGGCGGGCGGCAGCAGCCCGGGCGCTCCTCTGCCGGAGTTGAGCATCACAGCTGCCTTCACCGAACCCGCGAAAGGGGTGCCCACGGTCATGACCGCTCGTACGTCGCTGTTCATCTCGCCGCGGTGCAGGACCTCGCGGGCGAGCAGGCCGCCCATGGAGTGGGCGACGATCAGCACCTTCGCCGGTCCCGCTTCGGGATGCTCGCCGAGGTAACGGCGGTGGGCGCCGTGCACCCGCCAGGCGTCCAGGTGGCGGCGGACCTCCCGGGCGAGCAGGGCGCCGTTGTGCTCCACGGACAGCCGCCAGTCGTAGGGGAACGGCTGGACAGCCGCCTTGTGCAGGGCAGCCCGTCTCAGCCTGGAGATCAGGCTGTTGTACGGCTGGACGTGACCGAGTCCCGGGAACCAGTCGGCGACGTTCAGCACCCCGGTCGCCTCGATCCGGCCGGTATCACCCGCCCGTTCGGCGTCCTTGACGGCCAGCGCGCGCAGCCGCCGGGCGTGTGCGCGCGCGGAGTACTGAAAGACGCGTCCCAGCCCCCATAACGGCGTGTCGGTCTCGACGTCCCGCAGGGCGCTTCCCATGATCCCGGGAGCCACCACCACGGCATCGTGCAGCTGTCGTTCCGGCGCGCGCCGCTCACTCATACTCTCGCCCCCGAGTGTCATCGACCGTTCAGCTCACCCCCGTGAGCTGTGATCGGGGCCAGGACGCTACACGGTTTTGCCCGCTCCACGAACAGATCGGAGCGAATCCACGCGAACCGTCAACCTACGGACGCCCGTGGGTGTACCATCCCTCAGCGCTCACCGACCGAGCCACGCGTGTGCCCGGCAACGGCCGCATCGCGGGAGCCCCCCCCACGTCTCGACGGCCCCCAGCGCGACGTCACGGCTGCCCGGCAGGCCCTCGCCAGAAGCCGCGCTGTCAGCCCGTGACGGTAGGCTCCACCAGGTATTCGAAGCGGTGAGGAGGCCGACGCAGTGGCAGCAACGGGAGGGGGCCCGCGGCGGACACCCGGTCCGGCCGTGCCCAAGCCGGGGCCGGTCAAGCCAGCCCAGCAGTGGTTCCAGGAGCGTCCCTCTCCCTTCTCCTGGGAGCAGGACGCGCTGGACCACGTCAGGCGTCTCATGCCCGCTGCCGAGCCGTACCGTGCCTGGGCCACCTTCTCCTTCACCGCCCAGTCGGGCAGGGTCAATGAGTGCGATCTGCTGGTGGCCGTCCCCGCCGGACTCTTCCTCGTCGAGATCAAAAGCCATCCGGGCGAGCTTCGCAACACCGGTTCGACCTGGAACTTCCGAGGCGACGACCGCACCCGCACCATCAACAACCCGCTGCACTTCAACGACCTCAAGTCCAAGGAACTGCGCAGTCAGCTCCAGTGGGCCGCCCGCAAGCTCTACCGGAGCGACCGGATGGTTCCGCGTATCGAGCCGGCCGTCTTCCTGTCGGCCCCGGACCTCGTCAGCCACCTCGACGAGGTCCAGCGCATCCGCGTGTTCGGACGCGACGACGGCGCGAGCGGTCTGAGCCGTATCTGGCAGGACTTCCTCCATCTGCCGCCCGACCGGCCCGAGCGGCGCATCACCGAGGAGTTCTCCCGGCATCGGCTGCCTCAGCTGCTCAAGGCCATCGGCATCCGGCAGTCGACCGGCCATCTGCGTTTCGGTGAGGCCTGGAAGATGGAGCCGCACCCCCTCGACGCGGGTGCGTCGTGGGAGGACCGCCTCGCCAAGCGGGACGACGGTCTCGCCCAGGAGGAGGGCCGGGTGCGCGTCTACCTGGTCAGCCAGGGCGCGACGGAAACGGACCGCAAGAAGACGGAGCGTGCGGCCCGCCGCGAGTACCAGGTCCTCCAGGGCATCACGCACCGCGGCATCGCCGACGCCATGGAGCTGCGTGACCACGAGGGCGGGCCGGCGATCCTCTTCCGCCATCGCCACACCGACCTGCGCCTCGACCAGTACCTGGACACCTACGGCGGCAGGCTCACCCCCGAGATCCGCCTGGACCTCGTACGCCAGCTCGCCGAGGCCGTCCGGTACGCCCACAGCCGCTCGCTGTACCACCGCGCGCTGGCGGCCCGTTCCGTCTACGTGTCGTTCCGGGGCGAGGGCGCGCATCCCGAGCTGCGCATCACCGACTGGCAGACCGCGGCCCGTGACTTCGACAGCAACGCCACCTTCTTCCGGTCCATCGGTGGCTCCGCACTGGATGCCGCGCTGATCGAGGACGCGGCCCACGTCTACCTCGCGCCCGAGACCGACCAGCCCTTCCCTGACCCAGGTGACCTGGACATCTTCGGTCTGGGCGCCGTCTCGTACCTGATCCTGACCGGCAAGCCGCCGGCGCCGCAGCGCAGCGTTCTCAAGGAGCGGCTCCGCACCGAGTCGGGGCTGCACCTGTTCGCGGTCGCCGACGGCATCTCCGACGCACTCGACGCCCTGGTGTTCCGGGCGACGCGTGCCGATGTCAATGACCGGCTCAGTTCAGCGGAGGAGTTCCTGGACCTCCTCGACGAGGCGGAACGGGCCGATGCCGCGCCGGACTCCGCGCCGGCTTTGACCGTCGACCCGCTGGAGGCACTGCCCGGCCAGGCCCTGGACGAGGAATGGTCGGTACGGCGAGTTCTCGGCACGGGAGCCACGGCCCGCGCACTGCTCGTGGAGCGTGCCGTGGAGGACGACGACGGCACGATCCGCGTCGAGGAACGGGTCTTCAAGGTAGCCCTCGACGAGCAGAAGGCCGGCCGGCTGCGCGCGGAGGAACGCGCTCTGAAGCTCGTCGGCGGAGGCGCCGTCGTCCAGCTGCGCGGGGACGGCCTGCGCGAGATCGGTCCTCGTACGGTCCTGCAGCTGGAGTACGCCGGTGAGCAGTCTCTCGGTGCCCGGCTGCGCGGCAAGGGACAGCTCAGCTACGACGAACTGGAGCACTTCGGCGAGGACCTGTTCCTGGCCCTCGACCAGCTCGCCGCGAACGGCGTCCGGCACCGCGACATCAAGCCGGACAACCTCGGCATCCAGCGACGCAAGGACTTCACCTGGCAGCTCAAGCTGTTCGACTTCTCACTGACGGACGCCTCCGACCGTGACGTGAAGGCCGGCACCCGCGGCTACCTCGACCCGTTCCTCGGGTCCGTGCGCCGCCCGCACTTCGACGACCACGCCGAGCGGTATGCCGCGGCTGTCACCCTTCACGAGATGGCGAGCGGCGAGCGGCCGCTCTGGGGCGACGGCCGCATCGATCCGCTCACCAACGAGTCGGCCGAGCTGTACATCGCCGGCGAAGTCTTCTACCGGCCTCTACAGCCCGGTCTGACCGCCTTTTTCCGGCGCGCTCTGCACCGTGACATCGAGCACCGCTTCGACACACTGCGGCAGATGAAGGACGCCTGGCAGAAGGTGTTCCGGGACGCCGACACGGACCGGCCGCCGACCACCCCCTCCACGGTGGGCACCGAGGGGGAGGACACGGAGCAGGCACGGGACCGGGCGGCACTGGCCGCCGACACCGGCACGGAGCTGGAGCTGGCCGGTCTGTCGCCGCGCGCGGTCACGGTCGCCGCCGGTCTCGGCGCCACCACGGTGGGCCAACTGCTGGACATCCAGCCGTCCGTGATCTCCAAGGCCCGTGGTGCCGGCCCGTTGGTGCGCAAGGAGCTGAACCGCCGCCGCAACCAATGGACGGCCGCCCTGCGGGGGAAGGCCGCCGCTCCGGCTGCGCGCAAGGCCGCCTCTCCGCCGAAGGTCGGTGATCCACAGGCCGGGGTGACCGGCATTCTGTCGGTCGACGACATGGTCGACCTGCTGACCCCGCCGCCCGGCCGCAAGGGCTCGCACCGCGCCGACGTGGTACGCCTCACCCTCGGTCTGCCGCCCGAGGACGGCGGCCTGTCCCCGCTCGGCCCCTGGCCCGTGCAGGCGCGGATAGCCGAGCACCTGGGCATCAAGCAGACGTCGGTCTCCCGCCACCACCGGGCCGAGATCAAGCGGTGGGCCGAGGCCGAGTGGCTGCAGGCGGTGGGCACCGAACTGGTCGAGATCGTCGCCAACTTCGGCCGCGTCATGACCGCCGCGCAGGCCGCTCAGGAACTGCGTGCCCTGCACGGCGCCCAGGACGACACCTCCGAGCGCGTGCTGGCCCGGTCGCTGGCGGTCGTCCGTGCCGCCGTCGAGGCGGAGACCCGTGAGGAGGAAGGACACGAGCCACGCCTTGCCGTGCACCGGCGTGGCGACACGCTGCTGCTGGCGTCCGAGTCCCTGCCCGGCACAGACGACCCGAATCCGCACGAACTTGCCGACTACGCCGCCGAGTTGGGCGTGCGGGCGGAGAAGCTCGCCGTCCGGGAACCTCTTCCCGGACGCGTCGAAGTGGTGCGGGAGCTGCGTGCGGTGCCCGTCCCGGAGGGCTTCGCGCCGCTCGCCGACACCCGTCTGGTGTCACTGGCCGCCGCGGTGGCGTCGTCCGTGGTGCGCCACACCCCCCGCCTTGAGCTGTACCGGCATGACCTGAGCCTGGAACGCGCGCTGCGCATCTCCCAGGCCGGAGCCGGTGTGCGCGCGGACCGGGGCATCACGGCGACCGAACTGGTCGCCCGGGTACGAGCCCGTTTCCCGGACCTGGACGTCCTGTCGGGCGGCCGCGAGCCGACTCCCGTGGTGCTGGAGGACGCGCTCCAGGCGGCCCGCTTCGACCTGCGGCACGACGACGAGGCGGGCCGGTTCCTCCCCCCGATACCGAGGTCGACGGGCCCCTGGTCCTCCACCGGCTCGGTCACCAGCATGCTGCCCCCGGTACGGGCCGTGCCGCGCCACGATCCCGAGGACCCGCACGGTGAGCTGCGCGAACAGCTCACCGAGAGCGTCCGCCGCGGCGGCTTCCTCGCCCTCACGGTCAAGGCCGCCCGCCTACAGGGCACGGCGGAGATGATCGCCGCACGCTTCCCGGTGACCCCCGTCGACCTCTCGGCACTGTTCCTGCGGGAGTTCAGGCGGCTCGTCGAGGAGAAGGGCCAGGACTGGCGGACGGTCCTGCGTGCCGACGCGGCCTCCGCCCCCGGCCGTGTGAAGCCGGGCCTCGCCACGTTCGTCCGTGTCGTGTGGCAGCGCGTCGCCGAGGACCTCGCCGCCGGCTCCGCCGAGCCGCGCACGGTGCTCTTCCTCCACGACGCCGGTCTGATCGCCCGGTACTGGGACGAGGGCGGCCGTACGTTCCTTGTCGCCCTGCAGGGGGCCGCCCGCCGTCCCTCCGAGGGCCCGCACGGCCTGTGGCTGCTGTGCCCGATGGAGTCCCGCACCCAGGACCCGCATCTGGACGGACAGCCGGTTGAGGCGCTGCGCAACGACGGGGAACTGGCCTATCTGGATGGAGGGTTCCTCAAACAGCCGGCGTAGGTGGCGAGAAGAGGTCCGCCTGTCGGCGGGGTGCCCCCTCCGACAGCCACCTTCCGCGGTCAGTTGACCGGCATACGAGGCACACCGCCCTTGCGGCTGATGTCGAACGCCAGCCGGTAGATGTCCGGCAGATCGATCGCCTCTCCGCTGCGCCTGGTCATCACTCCCAGCTCGATGAGCTCCTCCAGCAGCGCCACAGGATTGTCCAGATTCCGTGGACCACTGCCGGAGCGTTCGTCCTTGAGCTGTTCCCGTACCTTGCTGACCAGCGAGCCCTGGTGCCAGGCGTACTGGACGGCCGAGGCCTGGAGCGGGACCTGCGTGTTCTCCAACTGCTCGACCGCGAGGGCCGCCCAGCCGATGTCGTCCTGCAGTTCCGCCACCCTGCTGTCGGCGGCGGAGCTGAGGCTCTCGCGGATGGCGTCGTAGTGGAGGGGGACCTGGTGCCCGGCGTGTCGTTCCCCGGTCAGCACGGCGGCCTTGCAGAGAGCCTTCAGCCACGTACGAGGACTGACCCGGCCCTTGCCGTCCTGGAGGTGGTTCGGCACCCAGGTGTAGGTGTGGCCCTTGCGTCGGTCCGTGCCCATGAACGGTCCCGCGAGCGTGACGAACACCTCCTCCTGGCGCTTTTGGTCGGCGATGACATCGACGGGGGCGACGTAACGGCCGTCCTCCTGCCGCCAGGCGCCGGTCGCTCTGCGGAACTTCTCGGCCTCAGGGGTGGGATGGTTGCCCAGCTGATGGAAGAGCAGCCCGTAGAGGTTCTCCCGGCTCCACTCCAGATCCGTGGCGTTCGCGCCGAGCTTGGAGGCGTCGGCGAACATCTTCGGGGCGTTCTCGTACATGTCCGGCCGTACGAAGATCTTTGCCCTCAGGGTGCCGGTGGTCAGGCGCAGTTCCAGGGCCAGCTGGAACAGCCCGGACAGCAGCCGGTCCGTCTGCCCGCGCTCACCGTGCAGGTGGTCGAGGGCGTCGAAGAGGAGCACACGTGTCTCGCCGCGCTCACGGCTCTCACGGTCTGCCCTGGCGATCGCCGTGTCGTAGACCTCCGGGTTGTCCCGCGTCCAGCGGACCCGCTCGGCCCAGCCCTCGACGCGGCGGATCTCCGGAACCTCCAGGGCCATGAGGACGATCGCCGCCCACAGGTCCTCCGGAGCCACCCCGTCCGTCACGAGCCTCTCCCGGGTCCGTTTGTACGGGAAGGGGGGCTCGCCCGCGTGCTCGCTCTCCAGCCCGAACGCGGTGGTGACCCGGGTGCGGCGGAGCCGGGGCATCATGTACGAGGCGGCGGCGATCTCCCTGAGCCGCCCGTCGACCAGTGCCTTGGCCCAGAAGGTCTTGCCCGTGCCGCGCGCCCCGCGCACCACGGTGACGTCCGGGTCCAGCGCGAGCCGGTGCGAGGACGGAGTGAACAGGGTCCGCAGACCGGGGCCGGTGGTGTTCGCGTCAGGAGCGGAGCCGAGCGCTTCGATCAGCAGCTTGCGGTAGTCGGCGGGCGTCGGTTCGCTCATCACGCGTCCTCGTGCGGTTCGGGCAGCAGACGTTTCACCGTAGTCGTGAACCTGCTGTATGCCGCCTCCACGAACGGCAGGTCCTGCCAGCGGCGGCTGCGTAACGGGTCGAGGCCCACCAGGTCGTTGCCGAAGAGGATGGGGATCGCCGCGTAGGGGGCGTCGTCCACCTGGCCGTCGGGCGAGTAGAACGGCTCGGGTTCGTCCTCGTCGGGGAGGTTGTACAGCGTGTCCACGAACAGGTCGTAGGCGTTCCTTGTGAGCACGCCCAGCCGCTCGGTGTCGCCCGCCGAGTGGAACATCGCGCCGACGATCCTGATTCTCTCCCTGAGTTCACGGGCGCGGTCGGGCCGGCGCTGCCACTCGGAGAGCAGCATCCGGTACCCCTCCCAGGTGGACGGGTTGTCCACGGCGAACAGCAGGGCGAGTCCGCTGAGCCGGGTGAGCGTGACGGCGGCGATGTCGTGTATTCCTGCGCGGCTGTCGAGCAGGACATGGTCGGGCCGCCGCGCGAGCCGTTCGACCTGGTCCTCGCAGGCGGCGATGGCCTGCTCCAGCCGCACGGCGAACGGGCGCGGGGAGCCGTCGTCACCGGTGGCCGGCAGGTCGGTGTAGATGCGGTTCAGCTTCGACAGGTAGGTGTAGGGCTGTCCCTCCAGCGGCAGTCCGCAGGCCGGGGCGAGGAACACCTCTCCGTTGCCCTGGTAGTTGAGGAGGGAGGCGCGCCCGACGAGTTCGAGGTGGTCGGCGTTGTCGACGGCGGCCTCCACGAGGTGGTCCACGATGCCGTGCCGTGGTCTCCCCGCGTCGTCCGAGAGCAGGTTGGACACACCGGGCGACTCCAGATCGAGGTCGACGACGAGCACACATCGGCCCAGGTCGGCGAGGTAACGGGCCAGGACGGCGGTCGCGGTCGACCGGCCGACCCCGCCCTTGAACCCGTACAGGGCCACGCGCCGGTCCCGCCGGGAGGCCGGCGTGCCGGACCCTTCGTCGTCATCGTGATCGCCGTGGTGCAGCCAGTCGGCCCCGACGACCGTGCGTTCCAGTGTGCAGATCCTGCCGACTCCTTCGGCGCGCGGGCTCACCTCGGTCAGTTCCGGTGCGGTGAAGAACAGCTCCGGCGCGAACATGGAGCGCGCGGTCTGTACCGGCTCCACCCCGGTGAACGGCCGGGTCGCCTCGGCGAACCTCTCGCGCAGAGCGGTGAGTTCGGGGGAGTCAAGCGCGAGCTGCTGCTGCATGTCGTCGATCAGGAGCGAGGACCTGCCGAGCAGGTCACGGGCCAGTACGACGTCACGGCCGAGCCTCGCCGCGTCCTCGGCCACTTTCCGCGCGGCCAGCCACGCGCTGTCGAAGCCCGCGGTGGGTGTCGTCATGCGAGGGCCCCGGTTCCCAGGACGCGCGCCTGTTCGTGCGCGGCGAGAAGGTCGTACGCCGCTCGCAGATGCCGGTCCAGATCCGCGTCGCTGATCGTCGTACCGTCGCAGTACCTCCCGGACACGTCCCAGTCGTGGAAGGGGTTCTGTCCGATCAGCCGCAGAAACAGGACCCCTGTCTCACGCGCCCGTCGACGGTCGAGGATCGTCGTCAACTGCCCCCACAGGTCGGGCAGGTGCTCGTGCAGGTACTCCTTGCGGTCCTGCTTGCGCCACTTGCCCCCGGGTGGGTTCGGCTGCGAGCTCAGCTCCAGGTCCTTGTTGTACGGCCGCTGCTTGTCGTTCAGCCGGGAACCCAGGTAGTCGAGGAGGATCGCCTTGATCGCGCACTCGGCGGCCAGCCCGGCCGAATGGTCGGCCGCGATGCGTAACCGGCCCGTGGCTGCCAGCCTGGCCGAGTGGTAGTGATGGCCGCTCGCCGCCCGGAAGGCCGGGGGCGGGGCGGCGGAAGTCGTCGGAGCCGTCACGACGATCACTTTATCGACGTGATCGGGGGGAAAGGGAACCTTTCCGCACCAGAGGTTCCCTGCGTCCACCGGGTGTGGCCTGGCAGGATTGGGGTCTTGGCGCGGGACGACCGGGGTGGACGAGGGAGCCGTGGGGAACGCGCAGTGCATCGAGAAGGAAGCGGAACGTGACGGACGTCAAGGCTGGTGTGGACCCGGCGGCCCTGCTCAAGGACCTCAAGCGGCAGGTCGCGGCGCTGGAGGACGACCTGCGGGCACGCACGGAGTCCGTGGACGAGATCCGCGACCGCCTGGAGGCCGAGTACCGGCACGCCCGCGAGGCCCGGCGCACCGCGGCGACGTACGGTGCCTGGCGCGACGAGCGGGTCACCCAGTCCGCCGCCGCCTGGGCGCTGGCCTGCGTCTTCGTCCGCTTCTGCGAGGACAACGGCCTCATCGACGAGCCGTTCATCGCCGGCCCGGGGGAGCGGCTGGCGGAGGCGGAGGCCCGGCACGAGGCGTACTTCCGCGAGAACCCGACCAAGAACAACCGCGACTGGCTGTTCGCCGCGTTCGACGCCATTCGCGAGGCGAATGACACGGCGGCCGGCCTCTTCGACAAGGCCCACAACCCCCTGTGGGACATAGAGCTCAGCTACGAGGCGGCGACCGAGCTGCTGTCCTTCTGGCGGCGGTGGGGCGCCGAGGGCAAGATCCGCTACGACTTCACCGACTCCGAGTGGGACACCCGCTTCCTCGGCGACCTCTACCAGGACCTCAGCGAGCACGCCCGCAAGACGTACGCGCTGCTTCAGACCCCGGAGTTCGTGGAGGAGTTCATCCTCGACCTCACGCTTGAACCGGCGGTGTCCACGGACGCGTTCGGCCTGAACCCGGTGTGGGAGGGCCCTGATGGCGAGGAACGGCGCGGCCTTAGGACTATCGACCCGGCTTGTGGGTCCGGGCACTTCTTGCTCGGCATCTTCCACCGGCTGTTCGCCAAGTGGCGCGCGGCTGAGCCGGGGACGGATGTCTGGACGCTGGTGCGCCGCTCCCTGGAGTCGGTGCACGGCTGCGACAAGAACCCGTACGCGGTGAGCATCGCGCGGTTCCGGTTGCTGGTGGCGGCGATGCGGGCGGCGGGGGCGGAGAGGCTGAAGGACGCGCCGCCGTTCCCGATCAACGTGGCGGTGGGGGACTCTCTGCTGCACGGGCGGGACGCGGCGGGTATGCAGACGGACCTGGACACGTTGTTCGCCGAGGTGCAGATCGGGCGGGAAGAGGGGGCGTTCGCGTACTCGACGGAGGATGTGTGGGAGTACGCGAAGAGGGTTGATCTGTTGGGGCGGGGATCTTATCACGTGGTGGTGGGGAATCCGCCTTATATTACGGTTAAGGATAAGCAGGAGAAAGAGAACTATAAGAAGGGCTACGACGCCAGCGTTGGTCAGTACGCGCTTTCAGTGCCTTTCGCGCAGCGACTCTTCGAGTTGGCGATCAAGGGGGCTGGGGGAACCGCGGGCGGCGGCGGCTTCGTGGGGCAGATCACCGCGAATTCCTTCATGAAGCGCGAGTTCGGGAAGAAGCTGATTGAGACCGTCTTCTGGGAACGCGTCGAGCTGTCGCATGTGATTGACACCTCGGGTGCATATATTCCTGGGCACGGCACTCCGACGGTGATCCTCGTGGGGCGTAATCGAGTGCCGAGTGAGAGGAACTCTGTCCGAGCGGTTCTGGGGCTGCGGGGTGAGCCGCAGCAACCGGAAATTGCCGCTCAGGGGGCCGTCTGGCAATCCATTGTGGAGCTGGTTCGCCGACCGGGTGAGGGCTCGGAATGGGTGAGCGTTGACGATCTGAGGCGTGCGCAGCTGGCGGACTTCCCGTGGTCATTGAGCGGGGGCGGAGCAGGGGCCTTGATGCAACATCTGAACGATGCGCGGAAAGGTAAGCTCGGTGACAGGGTGGAGAACATCGGCTTCTGCGCTGTCACCAGGGAAGATGACGCCTATCTGGTCGGTCATGGCTTCGGGCGGCGCAAGGGAGTGTCGGCCGATAAAGTTCGTCCGATTCTTGGCGGTGGAGATGTTCGGGACTGGGGCCTGGGCCCGGGAACAGAATCTATCTTTCCGTACTCGGACTCCTCGCGCTCGGCCGAAGGTGACCTCTCGACTCTTCGGGAGCTCTGGCCAAATCGGACCCTTCTAAAGCTGCGCAGGGCTCTTTCTGGGACTCAAGAAGAGCAGGGCTTGACTTGGTATGAGTATTCAAGTTTCTCTCCGTTGCGATACTGGGCCAAGTGGCTGATCAGCTTTCCCTTTGTGTCGACTCATAATCACTTTGCGCTTCGCCGGGATGCTGAAGTGTTTATCCGGACTGCTCCAGTCATCAGGTTGCCTGGTGATGTTGGGGAGGGGGAGCATCTGGAGCTGTTGGGGGTGCTGAACTCTTCTACTGCTTGTTTCTGGCTGAAGCAGGTTAGCCAGGACAAGGGAAATCGAGGAGGTGAGCGGTCCACGGGACGGTACGCCTGGGAGAGCTTCTACGAGTTCACCGGTACTAAGCTGCAGGAATTCCCTCTACCCGAGCAGCTCCCGCTTACGCTCGGGCGCATGTTGGACGCTGCGGCGCGCAAGATGGCGCTGTGTGAGCCCGCCGCTGTGGCTGCGCAGCAAGTTCCGCTGAGGAGCCTTCTTAGCGACGCACGTTCCAGTTTCGACCGCGTTCGTTGCGGCATGATCGCTTTGCAGGAAGAGCTGGACTGGCAGGTATATGGTCTCTACGGACTGCTTAGTTCGGCCGAGGTGGCGAGGACTACCGTTCCTTCGGGACGCCTTGCTGAATGCCCCGATGTGGAGTTGGGGCAACGCGCCTTCGAGCTAGTCATCGCACCCAGCGCTGAGCGGGATGAGGCCGTCGAGCAGTGGTTCAGGCGGCACGGTTCCACCCCCGTCACCGAGATTCCCGCCCACTGGCCCGACTGGTACCGCGAGATCGTCCAGGCGCGTATCGACATCATCAACTCCCGCAAGGACATCGCCCTCATCGAGCGCCCTGAGTGCAAGCGGCGCTGGGCCGCCGAGCCGTGGGAGAAGAAGGAACGCGCCGCGCTGCGGAACTGGTTGCTGGACCGGTGCGAGAAGTCCGAGCTGTGGTACGACGTCCGGAACGGGCTCAAGCGACCTCGCCCCATGACCGTCAACTACCTTGCCGACCAGCTCAGTACGGACGAGGACTTCACCGCCGTCGCCGCGCTCTACGCCTCCGACCACCTCGGCAAGCCCGATCTGCCCCTCGCGCAGATATTGTCCGACGTGATCGCCGACGAGCACGTGCCCTACCTCGCCGCGATGCGCTACAAGGACCCCGGCCTGCGCAAGCGTGCCCAGTGGGAAGAGGTCTGGCGGCAGCAGCGCGAGGAGGACAGGACGGGGCAGCGGCTCGACATCCCCGTACCGCCCAAGTACACGTCCGCCGACTTCACTCGCGCCTCCTACTGGTCGAACCGCGGCAAGCTCGACGTGCCGAAGGAGCGGTTCATCTCGTACCCCGAGGCCGGGCCCGACAGCGACTCGACGCTGATGCTCGGGTGGGCGGGCTGGGATCACAAGGACCAGGCACAGGCCCTCTTCGAACTGCTTGCTGCCCGTACCACTCGGGACGGCTGGAGTTCCGAACGGGTCGTTCCCCTGATCGCCGGTCTCCACGAGGTCATGCCGTGGGTCAAGCAGTGGCACGGCGAGTACGACGACGAGTGGGGTGACGTACCGGCGGAGGAGCTGGAGGCTGAGTACGAGAACCAGCTCCGCAAGCACCAGGTCGGTGTGGAGGAGCTGAAGGCGTGGCGTCCGGTGCGGAAGACGCGTGGCCGGAAGGCGGCTGCGAAGCAACCCGCGCTGGATGCCGAGTAGCCGTAGAGGTTGGTGAGGCAGCAACGCGCGCTGCCCCACCGGAAGTTCAGACGCGCGAGTCGGCCGCCAGCGCCGCAAACGCCGACCAGGCATCGCGGGAAACGGCCAGCGCCTTCCTGTCCGTGTCCTTCGAGTCCCGGACGAGAACGGCCTCGGTGCGCACGGCGACCTCGACGCAATTGCCGCCCCCACCGCCGCTGTAGCTGCTCTTGAACCAAGCAAGTTCGGTGGTGCTCATAGCGCTCCTCGCATCTGCTCCAGCAGGCTCGCGGTGGCGTGGTGACTCAGAGCCTGCGAGCGCATCTTGCCATAGCGCTGAAGCATGGCGCTTGCGGCTTTTGTGTCGGTGACGAGCATGCTGCAGTCGTGCGCTTCGACGTAGCCCACCCATCGATTCTCCGCCGTCTCGGCGAGGTAGAGGGGGCCCTCGAAACCGGAGTGATCCTCCTGGACCCGAGGCATGATCTGAATCTCGACGTTCCGGAGACGGCCCACATCGAGGAGGCTGCTGAGCAGCGCGTGTGTGACGCTCTCGCCTCCCAGGCGGCGATCCAGCAGGGCCTGCTCGATGATGAAGCTGAAGGTGCTGTTCGGCCGCTCCGTCAGGAGACGCTGACGTTCAAGTCGGGCCATCACCTGTTGCTCGAACTGCTCCTCCGACAGAGGCGGAAGTCGCCGGTCGAAGAGCGCGCGAATGTATGGCTCCGGCTGGAGCAAGCCCGGAATCACGGTGCACTCATACGCATAAAGCGAGATCGACTCCTCCTCGATCCCCGCCCACTGCCGGAACCACGACGCCAGCCCCGCCTTCCGCGTCAGACTCCGTGCCGCCGCCCGCAGAACCCGCCCCGCGACCGCCCCCAGCACCTTCTCCGACCGCTCCAGCAGATCCCGTGGCGGGAAGCGCTTGCCTTGTTCGATCTTGGCGATGTGCGCGACCGAGTACCGCACCAGCGGGGCGAACTGCTCCTGCGTCAGGCGGGCCTCCTCTCGTAAAGCCTTGAGGACCGCGCCGAACGTCTTCAGACTGTCCGAGAGCTCCGGCTCGCAGCTTCCGTTGCCCCCGGCTTGTCCGGAACCCCCGCCCGCCCCCACGCCGTTGTCGGTCACCATCGCAGCCGCCTTCCCTGTGCCCTCGTGCTGTCGGGCCGGTCGTATCCCCTGCCGGACCCGAGCACCCCGCGTACCGTGTGCCGGGCGCGCTGCGCCACGTCCGACACGGCCATAGTCACGTACAGCGACCGACCCAGTCCAGCGAGTGAACCAGTACAGCGTGATCTGTATCAGCGCCGGACCTGCCGACGGGCCCTCGCCTCCCGCGAAGGTGGGCCGCATGCAAGCCCCTCACACCCAAAGCCCCACCCCCGCCCTCACGTTCGCGCAGCGCTTCTCCGCCACCCGGCGTGGTGCGCGCCTCGCCCGGCTGCTCGCCGCGCACCGGCTCACCGAGTGGGGCCACCCGTACGGCACCGAGACGCACGACACCGTCGTCCTCGTCGTCGCCGAACTCGCGGCGAATTCGGTCCTCCACGGCCGGGTACCCGGACGGGACTTCGCCCTGTCGCTGTCCTGCGACGCCGGCCGAGGCGTCATCCGGATCGAGGTGACCGACACTCACCCCGCCCTGCCGGTGCGCAGGGCTCCCGGCGCGGACGAGACGCCGTTGGCCAATCCCCAGAGGAGACCAATTGGCTTCTCAGTCCCAGAGAAACGCCCTGAAAGCGGCGTGTCGCTGGGACTCCCAAGCCACTCGGCGATTCCGCGGCGGTGCGTTCGCCCACAGCCTCCGGACGAGGACGGAGGCCGTGGCCTGGTCCTCGTCGACGCGCTCGCCGCCGACTGGGGCGTACTCGACCGCCCCGGACCCGGGAAGACCGTCTGGGCCGAGTGCGCGACGGGTGTTCGGGGCTGACAGCAGGTGACGGTGGACGCGTGGCCTCAGTGCCTGCCCCCGCCCAGCCTGATGTCCTGGTTCCAGGCGTTGCTCCGGCCGTTCCGTCCCGTCTTGCAGACTGTGTCGTAGCAGCGCCAGAACCAGACGCCACTCCTACGGCGGCGCAGTTCGATGCTCCTGCCGCCGCAGCGGGCGCACTTCGGTGGACGGGTGAACAGCTCGGCGTGCTGGTGCTCCAGGATCTTGCGGGCGAAGTGGCCGCCGCGGATCGTCACCATGACCTCGCGGGTCCACGACTGGGAGAGGGTGTTGAGGCTGCCGATCATCACCGTCCGCTCGTCGATCACCGCGATCTTCTGGTGCATGAAGTTGACAGGAATTACTGTGTGGACGACGGCCCGGAGGTCCGCGATCAGACTCTGGCTGTCCGGGCGGGCCTGGAGCTGGTCCGTGTCGTCGCGGATGAACACGGTCACGCGTACGCCGCGACCGGCTGCCTCGCGCAACAGGGGCAGGATGCCGCGTACCCGGTTCGCGACCCATGGCGCCCACAGCCAGAGCGAGGCGCTGGCCTGGCGGATCTCGTCCTCGAAGGTGCTGAAGAACGTCGTCTCGTCGTCGATGCCCGTGATCTCGACATGCCGGGCGAGCACGTCTGCGAGGGCGGAGCCGAACTCGCCGAGGTTCGGCGCGTCCTCGTGCGGGGGAGTGATCAGGTGGCCGGCCCGCAGGCGTCGTACGCCCGGGGTGCCGACCAGTGCGGCCAGGTGGGTGAAGGCCGTGCCGTTCTTCGCGGACCGTATGCGCTCCCAGCTGCCGATGACGTAGAGGCGGGTCTGGACGCGGGTGGCCGCCACGTTGAACAGGCGCACGCCGTTGCGTGCCCAGTCCGACGCGCCCGGCTCCCGGTGTGCCAGTGACATCCACAGGTCCCGGCCGTCGGCGCCCTCGACCGTGTCGAAGACGACGACCGGGAACTCCCGGCCCTGGAAGCGGTGCGCCGTGCCCACCTCCGCCAGCGTGCCGCCGCCGCTCTCCACGTCCCGCATGGCCTCCAGAGTCGCCTCCGCCTGGACGCCGTAGGGGGTGACGATGCCGGTGTCCTCGCCCTTCGCGCGGTGATACTCCACCAGTGCCCTGGCGATCAGCGACCCGGCCGGCCACCAGCCGCTGCGGCGTCCGGTCAGGTGGGGCCTGGCCAGTTCGTGCAGTCCGTCGGTGTCGACGACGACGATCTCCGGGTCGTCGGGAGGCCGTGGTGCCGCGGTCTGCTTGCCGCCTCGCAGCATTCCTCCGTACGCGAGGGAGTTGGCCAGGCTCATCACCGCCGGACCGAAACGGTGCTGTTCCGTCAGGGTGACGCAGGCCGGGTGCCGCCGGGCGTCCTCAGGGTCCTGGATGCCGCAGTGCTGGAAGACGTCCGGAAGCAGCCAGCGCTTGACGTCCGGACGGTCGAGATCTTTCAGCCGCTCCTCGATGACCGGGCCGAGCTGCATGAAATCGCCGAGCAGGACGGCCGTACGGGTCGCCTTCGCCGTCGCGAGGATCACCTCGGGCAGTGTCGCCGCACCCGCCTCGTCGACCAGGACCACGTCGTACGGGCCCTCGAAGACGGCCTTGTTGGTGCGGAACCGGGCGAGCGTGGTGGCGACCAGTTTCGCGCTCTTGATGATCTCGCCCTGGGCGTTGCGGGCGAGGCGTTCGTACTCCTCCTGGACCTGCTGGAACTCTTCCTCCAGCGTGGAGCGGCGGGCGGTGTCGGCCGTCACCCGGGGCCGTAACCCCTCGGCGCGGGCGTGGCGGGCGGGCCAGTCCTGCTGTTCGGCGCGGGCGGTGAGCTCCGCGGCGTCCAGGGCGCGGACGACGGACTGTTCCAGCAGGGTGGTCTCCTCACGGCGGGCGGCCACGAGGTCCAGGGCCGACCTGTACGTGGACTGCGCCGAGGCGAGCGCCTGCTCCACAGCCGTGATCCGTTCGGGTGTGTGGGTGATGCCGGCGACCAGGTCCGCCAGTTCCTTCTCCAGCGCGACGACGTGCGCGTCGGCCGTGGTGCGCGCGGCCTGTGCCGCCCGGCGTGTGCGGGTGACGTCCTCCTCGGTGAGGGACAGTTGCTCACGCAGCTCCTGCCGTTTCTCCCGGGCCCGCCACCGGGCCACCGACCGCTGGGCGTCGAGCTGTCCCAGCTCCTCACGCAGCTCGCGAAGGTGGTCCTCGGTCATCAGCGCATCGGCCTGCTTGCGCTCCGCGGCCTTGAGGATGCGGGACTGCTCCTTGCGTAGCCGGTCGACCTCGGCCCACTTCCCGCGCGACTCCTCCGCCGCGTCCCGGCGCCGCTCGGCCGCCACCGCGGCCTGCTGCGCCGCGTCCCGGGTCGCCACGGCCTCCTCCAGCAGGGCCGCCGCCGTCTCCGCCCGCTCCCGTGCGGACTCCGGATCCCGGCCGGGCATGCGCAGCAGCTTCAGTGCGTCGAAGTACGCGGCCGGATCGAAGCGGACGAGGGAGGCGTCCAGTGCGGCCAGTTCCGCCGCGCGGGTCCGGACGTCCACCAGCGCGGCCTCGATCCCGCGCCGCCGCTCGGCCGTCTCGGCCAGGCGCTCACGCACCATGAGCGGCAGCGACACCTCGGGGTTGTCGGCGACCTCCCGCAACTGCGGCGGGCCCACGCGGACGATGTCACCCGGACCGTGCCTGTTCTCCTTCACCACACCCAACAGGGCGTTGTCCACGGCGATGTTGGTGGCGGACACCAGCAGCACCCGGTCGCCTTGGGCGATCAGGTCACCGATGGCGCGCTTCAGCACCGTCGTCTTGCCGGTGCCCGGCGGACCCCACACCAGATGCACGCCCTGGCCCAGGCATGCGCGGTAGGCGTCCCTTTGTGCCGGGTGAAATCCTGGGGGGTCCGGTGCGGGTGAGGACGCGCCGCCGATCGAACCTCCCGCCAGGGCGCCCGCAAGCGGTGCGTCGCCCAGCCCGGCGATGCCGTCGCGCAGCGCCTCGACGAGGAAGGTCGGCGGCTGTTTGAGCAGCCAGAGATACGTGTCCGTCAGGTCGGCGAACTCGGCGACCTTCAGCGTGAGCAGGGAGCCGTTCTGCACCGTCTCCGCGACGGCGAACCCTTTCGTCTCGATGCCGTCCGCCTCGGGGCCCGCGAGCCGGAGGGCGTCCAGTTGGTCCGGTCCGATGTCGGAGCCGCGCAGGTCCACCGCGTACCAGCCCGCCTCCTGGGTGCGGACCGCGCGCCCCACCCGCTGCCAGCGTGGCTGCTTGCCGGTGCCGCCCGTGATCGCCACCAGTTCGTCCAAGGCCGCGGCGATCTCCTCGCGCCACCCCATCCGCCGTCGCCCCCGCTCCTCGTACCACCGACAGATCCCGCGCCGACCCTACCCAGAGGGAGCTGCCTGTGATCCCGTGGGCACTGTGCGGTACGGAGAATCTGTATCGACGGGCCTCCGTGTCAGTGCCACCTGGCAGGATGGGGAAGCATCGATCAGTGCGCGAGCCGCGTAGCTGAACCGCGAGCCGAGAGAGGGACTGACCGCCTGATGCCCACGAGTGAGCTCCTGCTGAAGGACGTCATCGAGATCAAGGAAGACGTCCATGCCGGCGATTTCAAGATCGAGCTCTCTCAGGGTTTCAGCGAGACCGACGCACGGGTGGCCGAGTATGTGGTCACCGATCAGCTGCAGAAGGCGTTCCGGGAGGCGCTGGACATCGTGGCGGCCTGTGTCAGGTCGGGCAACTCGGAAGCCGCCTACCTGCACGGCTCCTTCGGCTCCGGCAAGAGCCACTTCCTGACCGTGCTGCACGCCGTGCTCAACAACCACCCGGCCGTCCGCACCAAGTCCCGGCTGATGGAGGTCGTGGCGCCGCACGACGAGTGGCTGCGGCGGAGCCGGTTCCTGATGGTGCCGTACCACCTCGTCGGCTCCGCCGACCTCGACTCCGCGCTGCTCGGCGGCTATGTGCACACGGTGC
Source organism: Streptomyces sp. NPDC046862 (assembly GCF_040704615.1). Taxonomy (NCBI): domain Bacteria; kingdom Bacillati; phylum Actinomycetota; class Actinomycetes; order Kitasatosporales; family Streptomycetaceae; genus Streptomyces; species Streptomyces sp. NPDC046862. The sequence continues at coordinate 51,714 of NZ_JBEYXP010000028.1, forward strand.
GGGAGCTTCACCCCGACCAGCCGCTGCCCCCCGTCTACCGGGCCGACGCGCTGCTCGCCGACGCCCGCACCCAGCGGGAGTTCCTCGGCGACGACGCGAAGTTCCTGCAGTGGCTCGGCAAGGGGGCCGCGGCCCTCACGCCGAGCGCGGCCGCGCCCGTGGAGGCCGACCCGGACGACATGCCGATGATCGACGGCGAGGCCGCGGCGCTGCCCGCCGGGACGTGGACGAGTGCCGACTTCGACCGGGCGTTCGCGGGCGGGCCCGACGACCCGTACCGCGAGCGGCTGGTCTCCGCCCTGCTCAGCGGCCCCATGGCTGCCTACGCGCAGGGCATGCGTGGCGAAGCCAGCGCGTTCCTGCCGCTGGAGAACGGCCTCAAGGTCATCTCCCGGCACGCCCAGTCCCTCGGCTACACCGGAGTCGTCCTCTTCCTCGACGAACTGGTCCTGTGGCTCCAGGCCAAGATGGGCAACCAGGACTTCGTGCGCGACCAGGTGCAGCGGCTGGTCAAGCTCATCGAGTCGGGGGACAGCGGCCGGCCGGTGCCGATCGTGTCGTTCGTCTCCCGCCAGCGCGACCTGTCCCAGCTGATCGGCTCGGACGTCGTCGGCGCCGACGTGACCAACCTCGAAGCCCAGATCGAGTACCTGGCCGAGCGGTTCAACGTCGTCGACCTCGAGGACAGCAACCTCGTCGAGATCATCAAGCACCGGGTGCTCGCCCCGAAGCCCGGGATGGAGTCGGTGCGCGACGACGCGTTCAAACTCGTCGAGTCGTCGGGCGACGAGGTCCGGCAGATCCTCCTGGACGCGCAGGGCCGCACCGAGGCCTCCTGGGACGACTTCCGGGAGCTGTACCCGCTCTCCCCGGCGCTCCTCAACGTCCTCGTCGACCTGTCGGGTGCCCTCCAGCGTGAGCGCACCGGCCTCAAACTCGTCCAGGAGCTGCTGCGCCGTCGCCGCGAAGACCTGAAGCTCGGGGAACTCATCCCGCTAGGCGACCTGTGGGACGTCATCGCCCACCGCTCCGGAGCCGCGTTCACCCCCCGGCTGCGCAAGGACGCGGAGACCGCCGACGACTTCCACGGGCGGGTGCGCGAGGAACTGCTGCGCAAGTACAAGACCCCCGGCGACAAACGGTTCCAGGCCGACGAGCGGATCGTCAAGACGCTGCTGCTGGCCGCGCTCGCACCCAACGTGCCCGCCCTGACCCGGCTCACCGGCACCCGGCTCGCCGCGCTCAACCACGGCTCGATCCGCACCCGTGTGGGAGACGCCGGCTCCGTCGCCGCCAAGCGGCTGAGGGAACTGCAGGTCTCCTTCGACAGCGAGCTGCGCAGCGACGGAGACAGGACCGACCCCGTCTTCCACCTGCACCTCTCCGACATCGACGTCGAACCGCTCCTCGAAGAGGTGCAGGGCGTCGCCGACCAGCTCGGCTACCGACGGCAGTGGATCAAGGACCAGCTCTGGCACGAGCTGGGCATCCAGGACACCCAGCCCTTCGTCTGCGAACGGGACGTCGTCTGGCGCGGCACCAAACGCACCGTCGAGTTCATCTTCGGCAACGTGCGCGACACCCACCTGCCCGACGACGAGTTCGCACCCCAGCAGGCCGGGAACCTCCGCATCGTCTTCGACTACCCCTTCGACGACGGCGATCACGGCCCCGTCGACGACCTCCAGCGCGTCGACCGGCTCCGGCGCGCGGGCCGCACCGAGCCCACGCTGGTCTGGCTGCCCGACTTCTTCTCCGAACAGACCTCCAGGCAGCTCGGCCGGCTGCTGAAGATCAACTACCTGCTGGAGCGCGACCGGCTCGACGAGCACACCGCCACCCGCCCCGCCGAGGAGCGGGCACAGATCCGCAACCAGCTCAAGGCGTCCCGCGACAACATCAGCGGCCACCTCACCGAAGCGCTGCTCCAGCTGTACGGGATCAACCGCGCCGAGCCAGAGACCGTCGGCGCGACCGTGCCCGACGGGCAGCACCTGGTGTCCCTGCTGCCGGGCTTCACCCGCACCCGGCCCGAGCCGTCGGTCGGCTTCGAGCAGAACCTGCTGCTGCTCGCCGACGGCATGTTCGCCGCCCGCTACCCCAAGCACCCCGACTTCGACCCGCGGCTGACCCGCAAGGCCATCACCCCGCGCGAGCTGAAGACCACCATGGAGTGGATCGCCCGCGCGATGGAGGACGGCTCCCGGCGGGTCGTCGTGGACAGCCACCACCTGCCCGTCGTCAGGAAGATCGTGCACGCGCTCGGCCTCGGCGAGGTCCACGACGGACCGCTCAACGTCAGCAACGACTGGCGGCTGCGCATCAACAAGAAGGCCGCGGAGAACCCCGACACCGGCGACGACATCGCCGTCGAGACGATCCGCGACTGGATCACCGAGCTCGGCTACGAAGGCCTCGACCGCACCGTCGGCAACCTGATCATCGCGACCTACGCGCTGCTCGACGACCGCACCTGGATCTACCAGACCCAGGTCGTGCCGCAGGCCCCCGAACTGGACCGCATCATCCCCGGCCACGGTCTGCGGGCTGTCGCCCTCCCCGACGAGGACACCTTCACCACCGCACTGCGACGCGCCGGGGCCGTCTTCGGGCAGAGCGTGTCGCCCGTGCTGTTCGCCAGGAACGTCTCGCGTCTCGCCGCGCAGGTACGCGCCGTCGCCGAAGAGCACCGCACCGCCGTGGGGGAAACGCGGACACTGCTCCAGGACAACGCCGTACGGCTCGGTCTCGAAGGACCCGGCGGCGTGGACGCGCCACGGCTGAAGTCCACGAAGGCCGCCGCCGACCTGATCGCCCGGCTGCTGCGCACCACCGCCGCCACCCCTCTCACGGAGGAACTGGCGGGCGCTTCCTACGAGGTGTCGGACCGTGAGATCGGTGCCGCCCTCAAACAGGCCCCCGAAGTGCTGCGAGTGCTGCGGGCACAGCGCGACAGCCGCTGGTCCGACCTGGACATGGTCCGCGAACTCGCGGGCCGGGACGACGGCGTCGGCGACCGGGCGCAGCGGCTGCTGGACACCGTCCGCCGGGCGGCGGGCGCCCACGAGGAGGACGAGTCCCTCGTCCCGGTGCTGGACTCGCTGCAGGAGTCGGCCGTAGCCCTCATGCGGGAGGCCACCCGGCTCGCCCAGGCGGCCCGGCCGGTCGACCCCGTTCCGCCGGCCGAGCCGACCGCGGAGGACGTACGCCTGACCGAGCACGGCACACCCCCGGTGCCCATGGCTCCCGCCGTCCCCGCCACGCCGGTCCGGGACGCCCCGCGTTCCGGACCGGCCCCGCGGGACCCGCGCGTGGGCTACGCGGCCGAGTCCGCCCGTCGTCCCGCCACCTACGTCGTCGAACCCACCCGGCTGGAAACCACGCTCGCGGCCACCGTCGACGGACTCAGCGACGACATTCGCCGCTTCCTCACCGAACACCCCGGTAGCCGCGTCCAGGTCACCTGGCAGGTGATCGAGGACGCCCAACGCGAGGCCGGAGCGGCCGACCAGGACGAGAAGGGGACCGAACGCTGATGGCGCTCCTGCCGCAGGTGGGACGGCGCACCGTCGAGGCGCTCCTGGACCGGCACGCCAAGAAACTGGCCGAACACAGCCTCGTGCTGATCCACGGACAGTACGCGGCCGGCTCGGCCACCACCTTCACCTCCGAGGTAGGTGAACGGACCCGACGCGTCACGGTGCGCGACGAGTCCTCCGTCCTCGGCATCCTGGCCGCCTGGCACAGCCACCGCGACGAGGCCGCGCCCGGTGACCTGCTGGTGGTCACCACCGGTGTCGAGGACGACCAGCTCGGCTGGGACCTGCGCGGGCACGCGGTGCACCGGCGCACCCTCACCGTCGAGAAGGCCGAGATCGTGACGCAGCGGTTCGGGGCCACCGGACTCGACGTGCGCATGTACCGCGAGGACTGGCTCCTGCAGGCACTCGTCGACGCCGAACCCGCCGGACGGGGATGGCCGCGCACCGCGGGCGTCCTCACCCGGGACGCCGCTCTGCGCACCCTGGTCGTCGAACGCCTCGGCCTCGACCACCCGGACATCTCACCCCACGCCACGGCGGAGGCCGCCGTGGACGCGGACGTACTGCTCGCCTGGTCGCGCACCCCCGCCGGTCCGCGCCGTTTCGCCGAACTCGGCGACGCCGAACGCGCGGAGCTGAAGAAGTGGCTCGGCGAGGTCGCAGGGCCCGCCGTGCCGGTCCTGCTCGCCCTCGCCGAGATCGGGCGGGGACACGACGCGATGGCCCTCGGCCTGCTCGGCGCCGCGCTGCGCGACCCCGCCGCCGACCCCGACGTGGCCCTCGCCGTCGGCGGCCTGTTCGGCAAGGCCGGTCCGCGCCGGGGCGAGATCGGCGCCTTCACCGACGCGGTGGAGGGCACCCTCCTGCGCTGGATCGGAGAGGCCGCGGGTTCCCTCGACGTGCGCCACCGAGTGTTCGCCGTGCTGCAGCGCGCCGACGAACTGGCCCGGGACGCCGGTCTCACCGCCGGCCTCCACGGCAGCCGTTTCCTCCTGTCCAGCTTCGCCGCCCAGCTCGCCGCCGTCGTCGAGGGCGCTGACAGGTCCCCCGCACACGGCGAGGCCGCACTCGCCGAGCTGACCGGACACGCCCTGGCCGGGCTCCTCGCCGACCGGGTGCGCGTCGCCGAGATGGCCGTGCGTCTCGCGCGCTGGCTGCGCCAGGGACCGCCCGCGGCGACATCCGTGGCAGCGGGCGTGCGCGACCATGCCGCCGAGTGGGGGTGGGCCGACCGGGCGCTGGCCGTTCTCTGGGCCGGCGACCCCGGCGGCGACCCGGCCGTCGCACAGAGCCTGCGCGACCTCTACGAGCACGGACGGGTACAGCGTGAACGGCTCGACGAGCAGTTCGCCCGGCACCTGGCCGGCTGGGCCGCGAACGCCACCGCCCAACAACCGGGCGGCTGCCTGGTCCTCGAGAACGTCCTCGACACCGTTGTCCGCCCCCTGACGGCAGGCGGACCTCCTCTGGTGATCGTGCTCGACGGGATGAGCAGCGCCGTCGCCGCGCAACTGGGGGAAGAAGCCGAACGGGAGGGCTGGCAGGAGATCGTGCCCCGGCCCGACGAAGGCGGACGGCGCACCCGCCTCGCAGCCGTCTCCATGCTGCCCTCGATCACCCGCACCAGCCGGGCGTCCCTGCTCAGCGGCACGGCTACCCAAGGAGGACAGTCCACCGAGGCCTCCGGGTTCGCGGCCTTCTGGAAGAAGCGGCGCAAGGACGCGGTCCTCTTCCACAAGGCGTCGATAGGGGGAGACGCGGGCCGCTTCCTCGCCCAGGAACTCACCTCAGCCCTCGCCTCCGACGGGGTCGTCGGCGTCGTCCTCAACACCATCGACGACGCGCTCGACTCCGGCCAGCAGGGGCAGCGCACCACATGGTCCCTCGGCGACATCACCTACCTGCGGGAACTCCTGGCCGCCGCCCGCAGCTACGCACGTCCCGTCGTCCTCGTCGCCGACCACGGACACGTCATCGACCGTGGCCGGGGCCGGGTGATCCCCGCCGAGGACGGAGGCGGGTCGGCGCGCTGGCGGCCGGACACCGACGCTGGCGACGGCGAAGTCGTGCTGAGCGGACCGCGTGTCCTCGAAGGAGGCGGCACCATCACCGCCGCCTGGCACGAGGACATCCGGTACGCCGCACGCCGGGCCGGCTACCACGGCGGGGCCTCCCTCGCCGAGATCACCGTCCCGGTCCTCGTCCTACTCCCCTCGAAGGAACTCGCCCCGCGCGACTGGGAACCGCTGCCCCGCGAACAGGCCGCGCCCTCCTGGTGGAAGGCCACCACCACGGCGCCCGTCGACGTGCCGGAGCCCCGGCCGGAAAGCGGCACACCACCCGCGCGGCGACCGGCGAAGCCCACGCCCCGGCAGAGTGAGGAACTGTTCGCGACAGACGACGTCGTGATGCCCGAAGCGGCGCCCGAGGCACCCCCCGCTCCCACGACCCTCGGCGAGCGCGTGGTGGCCGGCGAGGTGTACGAGGCGCAGAAGGAATACGTGCGCAAGGCTCCGGAAGGCAAGGTCGTCGCCGCCGTCATCGACGCGCTGGCCGCAGCCGGGGGCACCATGTCACCCGCCGCCCTGGCCGCGGCCATCTCGGCGACCGGCCGGGTACGGCGCAACATCGAGGGCTTCGTCGCCACCGTGCAGCGCCTGCTCAACGTCGAGGGGTACCCGGTCCTCGGCTTCGTCGACGCCGGTCACGCGGTGAAGCTCGACGTCGCCCTGCTTCGGGACCAGTTCCTGGCGGACGAAGCGAGAGCCGGGTCGTCGAGAAAGGGGACGTCATGAGCGCGGCGACCCCGGCCAGCCCCGTACGCATGCGGGAGGTCGTGGACGCGCTGCGGCGCGGCACAGTACCGCAGGCCGGGCTGGATCTGCTCGCCGTCGGCCTGGACCGGTTCGAGACCGCGCTCGACGACGACCTGGCAGCAACGGCACGAGGCGGAGCCGCGTTCCACGCCATCCGCGGTGAGTACGGCTCCGGGAAGACGTTCTTCGCGCGGTGGCTCGCCGAACGCGCCAAACGTGCCGGACTGGCCACGGCCGAAGTCCAGATCTCCGAGACCGAGACCCCGCTGCACCGGCTGGAGACGGTCTACCGCAGGCTCACCGAGCGTCTGGCGACCGCCACCCATCAGCCCAGCGCGCTGCGCGCGGTCGTCGACTCGTGGTTCTACACACTGGAGGAAGAAGTCCTCGACGCAGGGGAGACGGACGAGGAGAACGAGGCGGCACTCGCCACGGCCGTCGACGCGCTCATGGAACGCAGACTCGCCGACGTCGCCAGGACCACCCCCGCCTTCGCGGCCGCACTGCGCGGCTACCGGCGGGCCGTGGCCGCCGGAGACGGGGCGACGGCGGAAGCACTCATCGCCTGGCTCGGAGGCCAGAAGTCGGTCGCGGCCTCCGCCCGCCGCAGTGCCGGCGTCCGAGGGGACCTCGACCACTTTGCGGCCCTCGGCTTCCTGCAAGGGCTGCTCACAGTGCTGCGTGACTGCGGCCACCCGGGCCTCCTCCTCGTCCTCGACGAGATCGAGACCCTGCAACGCGTACGTGGTGATGTCCGCGAGAAGGGCCTCAACGCGCTGAGGCAGCTGCTGGACGAGATCGACGCGGGCCGGTTCCCGGGGCTCTTCCTCGTCATCACGGGAACCCCGGCGTTCTACGACGGGCAACAGGGGGCGCAGCGGCTGCCTCCGCTCGCCCAACGGCTGGCCACGGACTTCACGACCGACCCGCGCTTCGACTCCCCGCGTGCCGTCCAGCTCCGGCTCCCGGGCTTCGACCTGTCCCAGCTCGTCGAACTCGGCCGCAGTGTGCGCGAGCTGTATGCCCAGATCGCTCGCCATCCCGAGCGGGTGGCCGAGCGAGTCGACGACGCGTATCTGGCGGAGCTCGCCAGGGCCGTCACTGGCAGACTCGGCGGCAAGGTCGGCATCGCGCCCCGCGTGTTCCTGCGCAAGCTGGTGGCCGACGTCCTCGACCGCGTCGACGAGTTCGAGGACTTCGACCCGCGCACGCACTACGCACTGACCATCACCTCGTCGGAACTCACCGAGACCGAACGCAACGCGGCCGCGTCCGGGGATGCCGGTGTCGTCGAACTGGAGCTGCCGTGAGCGCCGGAGACCTGGACCCGGCGCTCATCCACCACATCGTCAACACCCTTGGCTGGCGGAGCCTGCGTCCGCTCCAGGAAGCAGCCGTCACCCCCTTGGTCTGCGGAGATGACGCCGTCCTGCTCGCTCCCACCGCAGGTGGCAAGACCGAGGCAGCAGCTTTCCCGCTGCTGACCCGGATGACGGGGGAGCGGTGGAGCGGCACTTCCGTCCTCTGTGTCTGCCCGCTGAAGGCGCTGCTGAACAACCTGCTGCCGCGGTGGGAGACCTACACCTCCTGGCTGGGCCGCACCGCGGCCCTGTGGCACGGAGACACCACGGCCGGTGCCCGCAAACGGATCCTCGCCGCACGTCCCGACGTCCTGCTCACCACGCCGGAATCGCTCGAAGCGATGCTGGTGAGCGCCAACGTCGACCACGCCTCGTTCTTCTCGGGGTTGCGGGCCGTCGTGGTGGACGAGGTGCACGCCTTCGCCGGTGACGACCGGGGATGGCACCTCCTCGCCGTACTGGAACGGCTGCAACGGGTCGCGGGCCGATCGGTGCAACGTGTCGGCCTCTCGGCGACCGTCGGCAATCCCGACGCACTGCTCACCTGGCTGCAGGGCTCAGGGGCGAACAAGCAGCCGGGGCAGGTGATCGCCCCCCACCTCTCCGACCTCCCACCCATGGCAACCGGGGTCGAGTCTCAATCCGCAGTAGCCGGTGGACCGGCCACCGTCCCACCGGGGGACGTCCAACTCGACCACGTCGGCTCGCTCGACAACGCGGCCACCGTCATCGCCGCACTGCACCGTGGCGAGAAGCGCCTCGTCTTCTGCGAGTCACGGCGCTACGTGGAGGAACTCGGGGAGAAGCTCTTGGCGAAGGGCGTCACCACCTTTCTCTCGCACGCCTCACTCTCCCTCGACGAGCGCCGACGTGCCGAGGCGGCCTTCGCCGAGGCCCGCGACTGCGTGATCATCTCCACCAGCACGCTGGAACTCGGCATCGACGTCGGTGACCTGGACCGGGTCATCCAGATCGACGCTCCCGCCTCGGTGGCCTCCTTCCTCCAGCGGCTCGGCCGTTCCGGACGCCGAGAGGGCGCCACACGCAACTGCCTGTTCCTCGCCCTGGACGAGGAAGGCCTCCTGGGAGCGGCCGGACTGCTGCTCAAGTGGTCGCAAGGATGGGTGGAACGGGTCGTTGCACCACCGGAGCCCCGGCACATCGTCGCCCAGCAACTTCTCGCCCTGTGCCTTCAGGAGAACCGTGTCGGCGAGCACCTGTGGCAGGAATGGTGGAACGGACTCGGCCCCTTCGGCGGGTCGGCCGAACCGATCGTGCGCCACCTCGTCGACCAGGGGTACCTGGACCGGGACGGCGGCATGCTGTTCATCGGCCCGGAGGCGGAACGGCGCTTCGGACACCGCCACTTCATGAACCTCACCGCGGTGTTCACCGCGCCTCCGCAGTTCACCGTCCTCCAGGGACGTACGGAGATCGGCCGGACCGACCCCAGCCTCCTCACCGAACGGGTCGACGGCCCACGTCGGCTTCTGCTGGCCGGACGGAGCTGGCAGGTCACCTACATCGACTGGCGGCGCAAGCGCTGTTTCGTCGAGCCCGTCGACGGGGGAGGCAAGGCCAAGTGGAGCAGTCCCGGATTCGGTTCGGCCGGCTCCTGCGAGCTCACCCGCGCGGAACGTCAGGTACTGCTGGGTGAGGATCCGCCCGTGAAGATGACGGGGCGGGCGACCAGCGCCCTGCGGCGGGCCCGTGAGGAGTACCTGGAGCGGGTGCATCCCGGAGGCACCCTGATCATTCAGGACACGGAGGGACAGGTGCGCTGGTGGACCTGGGCGGGCCACCGTACGAACGCCACACTCGCCGCGACTCTCGGCATGGTCGCGGTGCCGGGACAACACATCAACGACCGCTGGATCCGGCTGCGCGAGGACGTCACCGCGCACACCTGGAGCGAGACGAAGAAGGACGCGACCGACCGGTTGTGTCTGCCGGACGTCGACGAACGGGCGGTACGTGGCCTGAAGTTTGGCGAAGCCCTTCCACCACGCCTGGCCGAGGCCACGCTGTCGGCCCGGCTGGCCGACACGGAGTCCGCCACCGCCGTGCTCACGGAACCGGTGCGCTTCGTCCGGCCCGAACGGTGACGTCGCCCGGTGCTCGGTTCGGCGAGGGGAAAGGGCAGGGCGGACGGACGGGCCGAGTCCATGAAAACCGGGCATCGGGCACGTCACCGCGACAGGTCAGGAACAATGAACCGACGATGACCTCGGAGACCTCCGGCGTCCTGATCCCACAGCCCCACCTGCGCCGACGACACCCCGCACCCACCTCGCCACCCGCAACGCCCCTCCACCGCCGAGTGATGCGGGCGTTCCTCGCAGCCAAGGAGCGCCGGGACATGAACCACTGCCGCGCATGGCAGACAAGGTCACCGAAAGCAGGCCGGGCAGCCCTGCTGCCCCCGTCGCTGCGCGTGCGGCTCGGGCTGATCGCGGCCCTCGCCGCGCTGGTGGTCGTGGTGATCGGGGTCCTGTACGCCGGTCACAGCGAGCCCGGCAGGGTGGACCGGTGGATCGTCGAGCCGACGGCGGACAGTGTGCGGCCGCCGTGGCGGTACGTCGCTCTGGCCCTGGACTTCCTGGGGGAGCCCGCGGGAGCGGCGATGCTGGTCGTGGCCGTCGTGGCGGGCTGCCTGCTGCTTCGGCGTCCTCGCGCGGCGGTGCTCGTCGTGGCCGGCGTCGGCGTGAGCGTGGTGACGGCGACGCTGCTCAAGCACCTGGTGGGGCGCACCATCCACGGCGACGGCAACCTGTCCTACCCGAGCGGGCACACCGCCTTCCTCACCGCGCTCGCCCTCGTGGTGGCGCTGCTCGCGACCGGCCGGCTCGGCCTCGGCAGGACGGCCGGTACCTCACTCGTGCTCGCCGCGGCGCTGGTCGCCGGCGCGGCCATGGGCTGGGCACAGGTCGCCCTGGGCGCGCACTACCCGACCGACGTCCTCGGCGGCTGGTGCACCGCGCTGGCGGTGATACCGGCGACCGCGTGGCTGGTCGACCGTGTGGCCGACCGGCTGGCTGACGGGATGGCCGCTCGGTCGGCTGACCGGACGGCCGACGCCGGTCGGCAGGAGCGGCGCTGACGTCACATCACGTCACGTCACGCCAAGCGGCGGAACACGGGCTTCACCGGTCGTCCGCCCGTCCAAGGGGCGGGGTCGGCGGCGTCCAGTGCCTTCCGGTACACCGCACATGCCTGGGCCACCACGTCGACGGTGTGATCGATGTCGGTGTCGCTGAGCGCGCTGCTCACCACGAACGACGGGGCCAGCACCCCGCCCGCGAGGAGCCGGCGCAGGAACAGGGTGCGGTACTCCTGCGACGGCTGAAGGTTCTCGTCGAGGGTGGCGAAGACCAGGTTGCTGGCCCGGCCCCGGACGACGACGTGGTCGCCGACGCCCATGCTCGCCGCGGCGTCGCGGACACCGGCGGCCAGCCTCTCGCCGAGGGCGTGCAGCCGCGCGGTGACGCCCTCCTCGGCGTAGGTGGTCTGCACGGCCATCGCGGCCGCCAGGGAGTGCGTTTCCGCACCGTGGGTGGTGGACAGCAGGAACACCCGCTCGCCGGAGTGACGCAGCCCGCCCCGCTCCATCAGCTCGCGGCGCCCGGCCAGCGCGGAGACCGCGAATCCGTTGCCCAGCGCCTTGCCGAACGTGGACAGGTCGGGGACGACGCCGTACAGGCCCTGGGCGCCCGCCTCGGACCAGCGGAAGCCGGTGATCATCTCGTCGAAGATCAGGACGCAGCCGTGCCGGTCGGCCAGTTCGCGCAGGCCGGCGAGGTACCCGGGAGGCGGCTCGGTGTGGGTGGCGGGTTCGAGGATCAGACAGGCGACCTCGTCCTGGTACCGGGTGAGCAGCTCCTCCGTGGCGGCCAGGTCCCCGTAGGGGAAGGAAACGGTGAGGTCGTTTGTCGCCGCCGGAATGCCGGCGGACATCGGCGTGGTGCCGATGAACCAGTCGTCGGTGGAGAAGAACGGATGGTCGCCGCAGAGTGCCACCCGCGTGCGCCCGGTGGCGGCGCGGGCCAGGCGCACCGCGGCGGTGGTGGCGTCGGAGCCGTTCTTCGCGAACTTCACCATCTCGGCGGTCGGTACCGTGGCCAGGAAGCGTTCCGCCGCTTGGACCTCCACGACGGACGGCCGGACGAAGTTGCTGCCGCGGTCGATTTCCCGCCGTACCGCCTCGACCACGCGCGGGTGGGCGTGGCCGAGGCTGACCGACCGCAGGCCGGAGCCGTACTCGACGTAGCGGTTGCCGTCGACGTCCCACACATGGGCACCGTGGCCGTGGCTGATGACCGGGGCCATGTTCTCGGGGTACTGGTCGTCGCCCTTGGCGTAGGTGTGGGCGCCCCCGGGGATCAGGGCGTGCAGCCGCTCGTTGGCCTGTCGCGACCGGGGCAGGAGGAACTCCGCGGTCTCCGCGGTCTCCGCGGTGTGTTCGGCGTATTCGGTGGTCAACCGACTTCACCCTTCCTTGTGCTTCAGGACCTCGGCGAGGCTCGGCGCCTCCCGGTCCCGCTGGGACATCGACGTGACCGGCAGCGGCCAGGGAATGGCGAGTTCCGGGTCATCGAAGGCGATCGTCACGTCCTCGGACGGATCGTGCTCACGGTCGATACGGTAAGAGGTGTCTGCGATTTCGGTAAGAGCCTGGAAGCCGTGCGCGCATCCCGCCGGGATGTACACGGTCTTCTGCGTCTCGCCGGACAGCTCGAAGAAGGCCCGGCCCAGGTACGTCGGCGAGTCCGGCCGCAGGTCCACGACGACGTCGAAGATCTGCCCGTACGAGCACCGCACCAGCTTGGCCTCGCCGGCGCCGGAGCGCAGGTGCAGGCCGCGCAGCACGCCCCGGACCGAGCGGGACACGCTGTCCTGGATGAAGGCGTGCGGGTCGAGGCCCACCGAGCGGACCACGTCGGCGTCGAAGGTGCGGCAGAAGAAGCCGCGTTCGTCGGCGTACGGCGTCGGCTCGAACAGGTACGCTCCGGCGATCTCCGGGACTTCGGTCGCTTTCATGGAGCCTTCCGCAGGGTGTGGGTGTGGGTATGAGCGTGGGGGTGACCGGCCGCCGGAAACAGGGTCGCGGTCAAGGCGTCGAACTGGTGCTGGAGGCGCCGGGCGGCGGCCTGGTTCCGCTCGGTGAGGGCCTGCCGCAGTTCGGCCGATTGCTTCTCCAGGGCCCGGAACTGATCCAGCAGCCGGTCGGCGTCGACCTCGCGCGCAGGGTGGCAGTACGCGCCGAGGCCCATGTCCGCCATGAGCGCGTCGCTCTTCGCCGCATAACTGAGGGCGAGCACGGGCGTTCCGGTCTTCAGCGCGCAGATCAGGTTGTGGTAGCGGACGGCCACCACGGTGTCGGCGGCCGCCATCTCGTTCATCAGGTCGGCCAGTGAGGCCGGTTCGGCGGCGGTGACCAGCGGTGAGTCCACCGCGTCGAGGATCGCGGCGACCACCGACAGATCGCACTGGTCGCCGGTGAGGAGCCGGACCGGCCTGCCCTCCTCGACCAGCGCGCGGACGAAACGGATCGTCCCGTCGAGGTAGCGCCGGTATATCTCCTCGGCCCGGCCGCGGTCGTCGTTGCCGCCGTGGAAGTCCATGACCCCGACGCAGACCGGCCCCGGCGAGTCCGAGTCCGAGTCCGCGGGCGCGCTCGCCTGCGGCGTGGGCAGGGAGAACGCGAGGTCCGGGTAGACCTCGTCGCGCGACGTGTCCACACCCATCGCCCGCATCGCGTCGCGGGACTGGGCATCGCGGTACGACCGGTACGCGGCCAGCCGTGCCGACCAGCGCACCAGGGCCCGGGTCGGCCGGTTGCCGATCGTCGCGGCGCCGACGCTGACGAGCGCGACCCGGGTGCCGAACAGCCGGCCACTCGCGCAGAGCAGGAACAGCGAGTACGGGAAACCCCAGGGCCGCAGCGGCAGCGTGGCCTCCAGGACGCCCATGCCCGGCACGATCACCACGTCGTGCCGGCGCACCCAGGCGGCGGTGCGGAAGACGTCGACGAGTTTGCCCAGGCCCTTCGCCGCGACCGAGCCCGCACGTGACGCGGTCCGGTACTCCGCGCGGTTCCAGTGCAGCCGCGTGGCGGGGATCCCGAACCGGGCCTTCACCGCCTCGGGGCCGCCGCACAGCGCGTCCACGACCGCCTCCGGGTGCTCGGCACGGAGGTACCCGAGCACGGCCTCCAGCGACCCGTCGTTGCCGAGGTTGCCGGAACCGAGCAGGCCGAACACGCCGACGCGCACCGGGGTTTCGTCAGCGGACGTCATACGTGCCCCCTTCACGACCGGCACGACCTTCACGCCCGGCGACGAGGGCGTCCACGGAGACCGTGAGCAGGGCCGGGTCGACCGGGGCGCGGTCCTCGACCCGCTCACCGGCGCCCGGACGGACCCGGCTGGTCATCCACGCGGCCATGTGGCGGTAGCAGGCGCGCCGGTCGGCCGCGGACAGCGGCGCCCTCCGGATCGCCGAGGCGAAGCCCCAGATGTACTCGGCGAGCAGCCGGGGCGTCGGGTGCAGCGGGCCCGCCCGGCGCGGGTCCAGGTTGACGCACCGGGAACGCTTGGACGGGTTGGCCCGCTCGGCGCGGGTGGGGTGGTCGCGGCGGAAGTACAGCAACTCGGGTACCTGGTGGAAGCGGCCGTGCAGGGTGATCTCGGCGACGTACGTGCGGTCCGCGTGGTGGTAGCTGTCCATCGGTTTCACCCGGCGCAGCACGTCGGTCCGCATCACCCCGTAGAAGTCGTCGCCACCCGGCTCGAACAACAGACTGCGGAAGCGCTCCGGCGCGTGCGGCGAGTCGGTGGCGAGGGTGTACTCGTAGGGGACCTTCACCTGGCCGTCGCCGTCGATGACCGCCTGGTCGGTGTGCGCGAGGATCACGTCCGGCCGCTCGTCCAGCGCCTCGACGCAGCGCCGCAGCAGGTCCCGGCCGTACAGGTCGTCGTGCGAGGCCCACTTGAACAGCTCGCCGCGGGACTCGGCCAACACACGGTTGTGGTTCGGCGTGGCGCCGATGTTCCGGGGCAGCCGGAGGTAGCGGATGCGCGAGTCCTTCTCGGCGTACCGGCGGCAGATGTCCTGGGTCCCGTCGGTCGAGGCGTTGTCGGAGATGACCAGCTCGAAGTCCTCGTAGGTCTGGCCGAGCAGGGCGTCGAGCGATTCGGCCAGGTACTCCTCGCCGTTGTACACGGGCAGGCCGATGCTCAGCCTGGGTCGGTCGGTCATGAGGTCCTCACTTCGGGGACGGGATGGTGGTGGCGCTCGCGCAGGGCGGACCGCAGTTGCAGCCACCACACGGCCGAGCCGCTGACGGTCGCGGCGGCGACGCCCCAGGCCGAGCCGACCGTGCCCGCGGCGGCCGCGCCGCCGAGCCCGCCGCCGACGTAACAGACGGAGGCGAACAGCTGGCAGCGCAGGCTGCGCCGGGCCGCGCCGAGCGCGCGCAGTCCGGCCGCCGCACCCGTGCCGAGGCCCGCGCCCGCGACGCCGAGGGTGATCGGCACGATGAGCTGCGAGGCGGAAGTCCAGACGCCGCCGAGCACCAGCTCGCCGAGCCGGTCCGGCAGCAACAGCAGCGGTCCGCCCCAGAGCAGCGCGGCAACGGCCTGCCCACCGCCAAGGAGGAGGCAGAACTTCCCCAGCCGCTGCGGGGCCTGCCGCAGCACCCGCGCCGCCTCCGGGACGGTGACCAGTGACAGCCCCATCAGCACGGCGAGGAACGGGCCCATCAGGAGCTCGGCACCCCGCACCGCACCCACCGCGCCGACCCCGACGATCGCGCCGAGCCCGTAGGCCCGCAGCTGGCTCGCGCCACTGAGGCTGACGTTCTCGACCAGGTAGCGGTAGCCGAGATCTCGCTGCTCGCGAAGCCAGCCGCGCGCCTCGGTCATCCGGGGCCGGATGCCGGACTGGATGTAGCCGTACCCCGCCGCCACCGTGGCGGACGCGCCCCAGGCGAGCACGAACGAGGCCACGCTGCCCACACGGGCCGCCACGACCATGGCCGGGACGAGCGCGACGCCCCACACGACGTCGTTGACGAACGCCTTCCGCCCGGCGCCGGCGGCGAAGAACGAGAACCGCCAGGCGTCCTGCAGCAGCAGCCCCGGCAGCATGACGCCGAGGCAGGCGAACGCGGGCCCCACACGGCCACCGAGAGCGAGGCCGACCACCAGACACGCCGCGCCGAGGACGGCACCGACACCGAGCGCGGTACCCGACGCCCGGGTCACCGCCCCGCGCCAGGACGCCTCAGACACGCCGCTGAAGCGCACCACGAGCGGGTCGGTGGCCAGGCCGCGGGAGACGTTGAGCACCACGCCGTAGGTCACCCAGGCCAGGCTGAACACGCCGAACGCGGTCACCCCCAGCGAGCGGGCCACGTAGATGCCCACCACGAAGTTGCTGATGCTGGAGGCCGCCTGGTCGGCCAGCCCCCAGGACAGCCGGCCGGCGAGGGCCCGCCGGGCGTTCGGCCGGGCGTGTCTGGCCCGGACCGGCGGTGCCGTCGTCTTCTCCCCCTCGGTGGTCATTGGCGTCATGCCTTGATCAGCCCGGCGCCGTGCAGGGCGCCGGCCGCGGCGGCGACGGTGTCGAACGGCAGCCCGGACCGCTCGGCGACGTCCAGCAGACTGTGCTCGCCGTCGGAGAGGTTGAGCACCCAGAGCATGGCCATCTGGGCCTGCTTGGTGTCGCTGCGGCCGCCGAGCGCGTCGTACAACCCGCGCCGGCCCAGCTGTGGTTCGCCGTAGGGGCTGAGGTTGAGGTACCGCCGGTTGCGGTCGAGGACGGCGAACGCCTCGCGGCAGACCGCGAGGGTGTCCGCCATCGCCTCCGGGGAGACGAAGTCCAGGTTGTCCGCCGAGGTGTGGTACTCGGGATAGCCCGCGTACGGGGTCCGGGTGAGCGAACCCATGCCGAGATCGAACCCGGGCGAGCAGTACTGCCGCTCGTCGTAGCCGTACGGGGTGAACTCGTTGACCTGGTACGGGCGTTCGGACGCGGTCAGCACGTGCCGCATCACCCGGTCGATCTCCGCGTCGCCGCGCCTGCTCTGCTTGTACGTCAACTGGCCCGGGTCCCCGGCGCAGGCCAGCACCAGGCCGTGCTTGACCCGGTCCACCCGCTCCGCGTTGCGGGCCAGCCAGGTGATCGCCCCGATGGTGCCGGGCGCGAAGATGAACCGGTAGGTGTAGTACGGCGTCTGCTCGGCCAGCGCCTTGGCCAGGAACGTCGCCACCGCGACGCCGGCCATGTTGTCGTTGGCCAGCGACGGGTGGCAGACGTGGCAGGAGACGATCACCTCGTCGGCGACCTGCCCGGGGACCACGTGCTCGGCGTAGGTGAGGTGGCCGTCGGCGAGCGTGGAGTCGACACACACCTCGTACTCGCCGTCCGGCATCGCGTCCAGGGTCTCCTGGGCCAGGCAGAACCCCCAGTCCGGCTTGTAGTAGCTGGTGCGGTACGGCACCCAGGACGGGTGGTCCGGCAGGGTGTGCAGGTGTCCGCGCAGCTCGGCCAGCGGCATGGTCGCCGCCACCGGCACGCTGTAGCCGAGCACGTGCAGGCTGGACGCGGCGAAGTCGACGACCCGCCTACCGGTGCTGTCGGCGATGTACGCGTCCCGGATGTTCCACTCCTGAGGCACCGTCCAGTCGAGCACCTGCGTCCCGGTCGGCACCTCGTGCACCTGCAGCGGGAGGTACTCGCCGACGATGTCCAGGGTGGCGCGCACACCGTCGCCGGTGATGCTCCGGCACAGCGGGTACAGCCGCTCCACCAGCGCGTACATCTCGTCGCCGGCCGAGGTCACCGGCTGTTCGGCGGCCGCGGTCATCCGCGCCACCGCAGGGTGTCGTCGACGGCGCCGGTCTCGGACGCCGCGCGCAGCACGGCAAGGCGGGTGAAGCGCCGCTCGAAGTCCTCCTTGGTCAGCCCGAACTTCTGGTAGGCGTCGGCGAGTTCGAGCGCGCCCTGCTTCACCGTCCACTCGCAGTCGAAGCCGGGGATCGCGGCGCGGAACCGGGAGAAGTCCACCCGGTACGACCGCGGATCGGCGCCGTTCTCCCCGGTGATCACCACCTTCGCGCCGGACACCGCCTCGGCGACCTGCCCGGCGATCTCGGCGACCGTGACGTTGTTGATCTCGCTGCCGATGTTGAACGCCCGGTCGTGCACCGCTTCCCGAGGCGCGGTCAGCGCGGCCGCGAAGGCCCGCGCGATGTCGGCGGCGTGCACCAGCGGGCGCCAGGGGGTGCCGTCGGAGAGCACCAGCACCTCGCCGGACAGGAGCGCGTGGCCCACCAGGTTGTTCAGCACGATGTCGGCGCGCAGCCTGGGGGAGTAGCCGAAGGCGGTGGCGTTGCGCATGTACACCGGGCTGAAGTCGCCGTCGGCCAGCGCGTGCAGGTCGTCCTCCACCCGCACCTTGGACTCCGCGTACGGCGTCACCGGGCGCAGCGGGGCGTCCTCGGCCACCAGGTCGTCGCCGCCGGCGGCGCCGTAGACCGAGCAGGTCGACGCGTACAGGAAGCGCCGCACTCCGGCCTCGCGGGCCAGCCGGGCAAGGCGCACGGACGCGTGGTGGTTGATGTCGTAGGTGAGCTCCGGCGCCAGCGATCCCAGCGGGTCGTTGGACAGCGCGGCCAGGTGGATCACGGCGTCCACCCCGGCCACGTGTTCGGCCGTGATGTCGCGCAGGTCCACCCGATGCCCCGACGGGTCCGCGGGCGTCGGGCCCAGCACACAGTCGGCGAACAGGCCGGCGTCGAGACCGACGACCTCGTGCCCGGCGTCGGCGAGGACCGGGGCCATCACGGTGCCCAGGTAGCCCTGGTGTCCGGTCAGGAGTACGCGCATGGTTCAACCCCCCAGGTTGAGCGTGAGTTTGGTGACGGCGAACGCCTCGGCGTAACGCGCGTGGCATTCGATGCCGCGAATCCGGGCGAGGCCGAGGAAGGCCTCCCGGTCGTACCAGGGCCGGTGGCGTTGCGAGGGGTAGTGCTCCTGCAGCAGCCGCACCTTCTGCTCGGCGATCTCCGGTGACAGCGGCTGGTACGCCGCCGGACGGCCGAGATCGCCGTCCCACTTGACGATCTCGTAACCGAGGACCAGGTGGTCGCGGAACGCGGTCGGTATCAGCTGCGCCAGGCCGCGGTGGTCCTGGTGCGCGTCGTCGGTGCGCGGGGCCAGGATCAGATCCGGGTCGGTCTGCCCGCGCAGCTCCTCGACCGCGGACTTGGCCTCCTCCCAGTGCGCGGGCAGCCGGCCGTCCGGCAGCTTGTGCACGGTCAGCCGCAGGTCTGCGCCCGGGCAGAAGGCGGCGAGCGCGGCCCGCTCCTCCTGCTCCCGCTCGCTGCCGCCGCCGGAGAGCACCAGCGCGTCGACGCGGACACCCGGACGCGCGAGGCACAGCGTCAGCAGTGTGCCGCCGGCGCCGATGGCGATGTCGTCGCAGTGCGCGCCCACCGCGACGATCCTCTCCAGGCGCCCGGCGCCCAGCCCGATCACGCGCTCACCCCCGCGCCGGCCCGCTCCCACACGGCCCACGGGCGGTCGCCCCGGGCGTAGGCCTCGTCGAGCGCGGCCCGCTCCTTCACGGTGTCGGTCGGCTTCCAGAAGCCGCGGTGCTGGTGCGCCACCAACCGCCCGCGCTTGGCCAGTTGGGCGCATCCGTCGGCGACCAGGTCCCCGTTCTCCGGGATGTGGTCGAAGACCTCCTGGCGGAGCACGAAGTAGCCGCCGTTCTCCCACAGCGGCATGTCACTCACCGCGGTGATGCCCCCCACCAGGCCGTCCTCGCCCAGCTCCACACAGTGGAACGAGGACTGCGGCGGCACCACCATCATCGACGCACCGGCGTCGCGCTGCGCGAACCGGTCGATCATCTCCGGCAGCGGGGCGTCGGTGAGCACGTCGGCGTAGTTGGCGAGGAACATCTCGTCGCCGTCCAGGTGGTGCCGCACCCGGCGCAGCCGCTCGCCGATCGGAGACTCGATGCCGGTCTGCGCGAACGTGATCGTCCAGTCGGCTATGTCGGTGGACAGCAGCTCGGTCCGACCGCCCCGCAGGACGAAGTCGTTGGACGTCGTCTCCTCGTAGTTGAGGAAGAAGTTCTTGATGTGGTGCGCCCCGTACCCGAGGCACAGGATGAACTCCTTGTGCCCGAAGTGCGCGTAGTAGCGCATGACGTGCCAGATCAGCGGCCTGGGGCCGACCATCGCCATCGGCTTGGGCACGTCGTCCGCGGCACCGCTCCGCATCCGCATCCCGTAACCGCCGCAGAACAGAACGACCTTCATGCTGTGTCCTTTCGAGACGCGACCTCGACAATGCTCAGTTCCGGGATGGGAAAGACAAGGCGGCCGCCCCACTCGTGGACGAAGGCCAGCTGCTCGACCAGCTCGGCCCGCAGGTTCCACGGGAGGACGAGGACGTAGTCCGGCTTGTCCGTGCTGATCTGCTCGGGCGGCAGGATCGGGATGCGGGTGCCCGGGGTGAACCGGCCGTGCTTGTAGGGGTTGCGGTCGACCGTGTACGGGAGCAGGTCGGGCCGGATGCCGCAGTGGTTGAGCAGGGTGTTGCCCTTGCCGGGGGCGCCGTAGCCGACGACCGTCTCGCCGCGCTCGGCCGCCTCGATGAGGAACTTGAGCAGGTCCCGGCGCACCTTGGCCACCCGGGCGGAGAACTCGGTGTACCCGGACAGCTCCTGCAGCCCGGCGGCCTTCTCCCGGGCCAGCACGTCGGTCACCCGCTGCGTCGGCTCGCCGGCCACCTCGGACGGCCGGGCCCACAGCCGGATGGAGCCGCCGTGCGTGGGCAGCAACTCGACGTCCACGAGCGTGAGCCCACCGCTCGCAAGAGCTCGGATCGCGGACGCGACCGTGTAGTACTGGAAGTGCTCGTGGTAGATCGTGTCGTACTGGTTCTCCTCGATCAGGGTCAGCAGGTGCTGCACCTCGATGGAGACCCACCCGTCGTCGGCGACCAGGGCACGCAGCCCCTGGGTGAACCCGATCACGTCGGGGATGTGCGCGTACACGTTGTTGGCCACGACCAGGTCCGCCGGGCCGTGCTCGGCGCGGACGGCCGTACCGGTGTCCGGGCTCAGGAACTCCGTGAGCGTGGGCACGCCCGCGTCCCGTGCCGCCGCGCCGACGTTCACCGACGGCTCGATGCCGAGGCAGCGGATCCCCCGGTCCACCACGTGCTTCAGCAGGTACCCGTCGTTGCTCGCGACCTCGACCACGAACGCGTCGGGGCCGAGACCCACCCGCGCCGTGGCGTCGGCGACGAACGTGCGCGCGTGCTCCACCCAGGAGGTCGAGAACGAGGAGAAGTACGCGTACTCCTTGAACGTCTCCTCCGGCGTGATCAGCGGAGGGATCTGCGCGAGCCAGCAGTCGGTGCAGACCCGCAGGTGCAGCGGGTACGCCGGTTCCGGCTGGTCCAGTTGGTCCGCGGCGAGAAAGCTCTCACATGGTGGCGTCGCCCCGAGGTCGACGACGCTCGCCATCGCCTCCGAGCCGCACAGTCGGCATCGTGTCATCTGCTGTCCCCATCCCCCCTGCTCGCGCGGCTGTCCCCGCCGCGAGAAAGTGCTGACCGACCCGCGATCGCGGTGCGGTACTCATCAACCAGGCGGTCGAGGCCGACCGCCGGGCTGAAACCCTGTTCGTAACGGAGCCGGGCCGCCTGGCCCATCTCCCGGTTGCGGTCCGGCCCGGCCGCGATCCGGCGTATGCAGGACGCGAGCGAGGCGGACTCGCCCGGCCGGTGCAGCAGCCCGGTCACCCCGTCCTCGACGAGTTCGACGAAGGCGCCGTGACCGGCGGCGACGACCGGGACCCCGGCCGCCATCGCCTCCACGACCACCAGGCCGAACGCCTCCAGCCACGTCGAGGGAGCCAGAACGGCGACCGACCGCGCGACGGCCTTCCGGCACTCCGCCGTGTCCAACAGCCCGACGTAGCGCACGTCGTCCCGGCCCGCCGCCCAGGCGGTGACCTCTGCCTCCAGTGGTCCGGTGCCGGCGATCACGAGCGGCACGCCCACCCCGCCGCTCGCTGCGATCTCGTCCCACGCGGCCATGAGCAGCCGTACGCCCTTGGCCTCCGCGAGCCGGCCGAGATAGAGCAGATGCTCGCCGTCTCCCTCTCGGCAGGCGCCCGGGTCGGGCACGAAGTTGTGCTTCACCGCCAGCCGCTCGGCGGGCATGCCCGCCCGCACCAGGACGTCGCGCTGCGCCGCGGAGATACAGAAGAACCGCTCCACGCCGGACCACCACCGCCGCCGGTTGACCGACATGCTGACCGCGAGCGGCACCGTCGCAAGGCGGGAACTCCGGTAGCAGCCGTGCCGGACCGCGGGCAGCGGGACGGCCGACCCGACGCACTCGGTGCACGGCCGGCCGTCCCGCTGCAGCGTGCCGGGCGGGCAGACCTGGGTGTAGTTGTGCAGCGTGGCGACGGCGGGCACGCCGGCGTCGGCGCAGGCGGCAAGGACCGCCGGCGACAGGAGCGGGAAGACATTGTGGACGTGCACCACGTCCGGCCGCTCGGCGCGAAGCCGGGCGGCGAGTTCCGTGCGGACCGCCGGGTTCCACGGCACGAGCAGCGGTACCGCGACCTTGCCCAGCAGGGAGCGGGCGGCGATGTCGTCGCTACGCCGCTCGAACACCTCGACCCGGTGGCCGGCCGCGCGCAGCAGCTCCACCTCCTGATCGACGACCTTGTTCTCCCCGCTCGGCTGCGCCGAGGCGTAACGGTTGTGCACCACGAGGACGTGCATAGTCAGGTCACCTCCGATGTCCGGGCCCATCGCGGGGCGCGTCGTTGACGGACTTCGGGCTTGGAGACTTCGGGCGCCGGGAGGGGCGTGGGCTCGGCAGGTGCCGCCAGCAGCGAGGCTGCCACGGCCAGATGCAGCAGATACGGCGAGGCGTCGCCCAGCCCGGCCTCGGTGTACGACGCGATCGCGCAGTAGCTGATCAGGAAGATCGCGCAGGCCCTCGACAGCGACGGTGGCCGCAGCAGCGCGACGCCGCCCAGCACGATGATGATCGCCGCCACCAGGGCGACACCGGTCATGCCCTGCTCGTTGTAGACGGCCAGCCAGCTGTTGTCGATCGGCAACCCGTCGAACGACTTGTCGCCCAAGCCCCAGCCGAACAGCTGCTCCGTGGTCGTCCGGGGTGCTGACAGCAGGGCGTGCCAGACCTTGGCCCGGCCGGTGAGGCTGGCGAAGTTCTCCTGGCTCTGCCCGCGCAGGAACCACGCCTGGAGGGCGGAGCTGAACCCCACCGCGGCCACGGCGGCGCACAGCACCGCCCAGGTGAACACCCGGCGGGCGGCGGCGCTGGTCAGGATGAGCGAGAGAATCGCCAATGTCAGCCCGATGAGCATGCCGAGCGTGGCCGTCCGGGTATGGGTCAGCGCGAGCAGGACGAGGGAGGGCACGATGACCACCGCCGCGCTTCTCCGGTCGGTCCGGCGGCCCAGGAGGAGCAGCACGGTGAGCCCGATGATCACCGCGGCGTACTGTCCGATCTGCGGCGGGGTGAGCGGCCACAACGCGCCGACCAGCCGCCCGCCGTAGAGGTCGGGCATGGCGGCGCCCGGGGAGATGACCAGGCCGGCGGCCACCGACCCCAGCACCGCGAAGTACATCCGGATGTGGTGCCGGACGAACGTCGGGCCACCGTCCCACCAGCGGGTGAGCAGCCACAGCGTGCCGATGAAGAGAGCCAGCCGGGTGCAGCGGAACAGCGCGCCGAACCCCTGGTCCACGCTGGAGATCAGGCTCGGCACCAGCAGCAGGGTGAGCAGGAACACGTAGGCGCTGGGCCGGATGCGCACCCGGGGGTTGACCATGAGCGCCAGCGCGAACGCGGCGGCCAGCGAGCCCATGGTGACCATCTGGATGAGGGAGCGGGGCAGCGGGACGATGGTCTGCGCCCCGGCGGAGCCGAGGGTGTTGAGGATGAGCAGCCCCCAGGCCGTCCCGACGACCTTCGACGTGTGCTTCGTGCCCGTCTCGATCTCTGTGCCCATCTCAACCACCGCCCCCTGCGCGGAAGGTGCTGCCCGCGTCCTGCTGGTACGGCTTGTCCTGCCACTGCTTGAAGTCGACTGTCCGGCTCGCGTCATGGACGACGAAGGTCCATGGTCCGACGTAGACGTTGTCGTGCCAGCGGTTGTGCTGCTGGTTGGTGATCGCCTCGGCCACCCGCTCGCCCTGGTACGGCGACCAGTCCGGGTAGGTGCCGTAGTTGGACAGCACCGCCATCCGGTCGCACTTCACCGTGCAGTGGACGACGGACTTGTCCAGCACGAAGCGGTTGTCGTGGATGTCCACCCGCTGGGTCTTCCACCGGCAGTCGGAGTAGAGCGGTGCCTTGGCGATCGCCGGCCGCACGCAGCGGTCGGTGTTCTTCACCAGCAGCGTGCAGTCACCGGACGAGGTGTTGGCCGGGCTGTTGCAGAACCGGTCGGCGTTCTCCCACAGGGTGATCCCGGACCAGTTGTTCTCCAGCACGTTCCGGTAGATCTCGATCTTGTCCGTGCGGGCGCGGATCCGCGGTTCGCCGCCGGACTCGGAGAGGTAGACGGTCGCGTACGGGAAGGTGTCGCCGTCGGCGGCGTAACCGCGGCCCTCGACCCAGTTGTTCCGCCGGATGGTGTTCTTCCGGATGACCGCGTTGTAGCTGATCTCGTAGATCAGCGCGGCACCGTCGTTGTCCTCGATCAGGTTGTCCTCGATCAGGAAGTCGTTGTTGTTGGTGTCCGCCCACAACCCGGTTCCGCGGTTGTCGTGCACCCAGTTGCCGCGTATGTCGGCGCCGTTGACGGCCCAGAACTTGACGCCTCCGCTGCAGCCGCAGTCCGGCCGCCGCCGCTCCCAGTCGCCCGTGTTGTTGCCCACGATCTCGTTGCCCTCGACCACCAGGCCGCGAATACCGTCGCCGGCCTTGTACGCGTTCATGCCGTACTGGCCGTTGTCGCGCAGGCAGCTGGCGCGGACCTGCTGGCGGGCGCCGGCCATCAGACCGGCGCCGGAGTTCTTCTGGATCGTCGCGTGCTCGATCACCCACCCGTCGGCCGAGTCGTGGTTGACCACGCCCTCGTCACGGGGCGCGACGAACCCCTGCACGGTCAGGTAGCGGATCGTGACGTCGCGGGCGCTGCCGCCGAACGCGTAGTGGTTGCTCTTCCGGCCGTCGAGCACCGCGCCCGGCGCGCCGAGGTAGACGTCCCCCTCCTTCGGGGTCACCTGGTCGTAGCGGTCCGACATGAGCGTGTGCTTGCCCGGCCGAAGCCAGAACGTGGTGTGCGGGGGGCTGCTCTCGGTCTTCGCGGCCAGGTCGCCGGGCACCGTCGGGTCGACGGTCACCGCGCCCGCCGGCGCCTTCGCCGGCCCGGCCGCGGGCTTGGCACACACGCGGGCCACGGACGCGGAGGGCGCGGCGGTCGGCTTCGGCGCCGCGTCCGTCACGCTGCTCTCACAGCCGGTCGCAGCCGCCAGGGCCAGCGCCAGCGCTGCCGCCGGCAGCGCCCGGCGCCGCCACTTGATCCCCACGCGTCCTCCTCTCCCCAATCCCTGACTAACCGTGGAACCTGAGCACGGTGGTGAAGCCCTCCGCGCCGTCGGTGAAGCCGGTGCCGACCAGCGTGGTGGTGGGTTCCTTGCGCCCGAAGCCGGGGGAGTACCAGCCCAGCGGCGGGTCGCTCTCGCCGCGGTGCGCCCGCCAGGTCAGCTGTCCGGGCAGGTCGAGGACGGCGGAACGGTCCTCGCCGTCCCGGGTCCAGGTGAGCACGGCCCGGTTGTCCACCAGGTCCGCGGCGATCGCCGGGCCGAGGTGGAACGCCAGCCGCACGGGCCGCCGAGGGCCGCCGTGCACCTCGTCGACCACCCTCAGTTCCTGGCTCGCGGCCGTCAGCTCGACGCGGCGGCGGTGAGCGGCTGGCTTGTAACCGTCGTGCTCGGCGCACCAGCGGGCCACCCCCTCAGCGGATGTGTCCGCGACCAGGACGCGGCTCTTGGCATGCCGGGTCCACAGGAACGGGCCGCCGGAGACGGACTGGTCACCGCCGTCCAGCTGCAGGGTGTTGTGGCCGAGGGTCGACCGGAAGTACTGCCGCCACTCGGGCTGCCCGTGATAGCAGAACGTCCCCGGGTCGGCGAGCACGTCGACCCCGTCGTGCCGAACCTCCACGGACAGCGCGTCCGCGTGGGCATGCGCGGCGATGGACAGGAATCCGTGCGGACCACCGTCGCAGCGGCACCAGATCTCGCCCGTCTCTCCCGTCTTTCCCGGACCGCGCAGGATGGTCATGCCCGCGTCGGCGAAATGGGCCGGCCGGCTCGCCGGGCGGGTCACGGACAGTTCGGTGGGTTTGATGAGCGCGGCCAGCAGCGGGGTGCGCACATCGGTGCCGGTCACCGCCGGCCACCAGGCGAGCCCGCCGAACACGGCGTCCCCGGTGGCCAGCAGCGAGCCCCAGCGGTCGGTGCCCTCGCCGTCCACGACCAGCCCGTGCCCGTCGTCCGCGTCTCCCTGGCGCGGCGGTCGCAGCCGGTTGTCCACGACGGCCGCGAGCGCGTCGGTCATCCGCAGCAGCACCAGCCGGACCGTCGCGGGGACGGCAACGCCCGCGGCATCCGCCTCGGCCACCGCGGCCAGGCCGAGCTCCAGCACCAGTCCGTGGTACTCGGTGGCCAGCTCGCGGTTGAGGCCGGAGTGGAAGGTGTTACCGCGCAGATGCCGCTCCAGCGACCGCAGCGAGTCGGCTCGCCAACGCGCCGAGGAGGGGAACCATCCGAACGCGCAGGCCGCGGCGAACTGCCCGGCGGCCTCGGCGATGACGTGGTTGTTCGCCGAAGACCCCCGGCTGGGGAAGGCGGCCAGCCAGCGCTGGTGGTGCCAGATCTGCCGCAGCGCCACCGGGTTGTCCTCGAACAGAGCGGCAACGCCCGGCCAGCCGTCGAGCAGCCGGCGGATCCACACCCAGGACAGCAGCCGGATCCCCAGCTCGATGCCGCTGACCCAGTGCACCCCGCGCAGCGGCGCGTTGGCCGCCCACCACGACCGCAGGTGCTCGGCCACGCGCTCGGCGTACCGCTCGTCCCCGGTGATCGCGTAGGCGGCGGCGAGCACGGTGAGGTACTGATGCCGGGACGGCTCCCAGATCTGCTTGATGTCCCCGACCGCGTCCTCGTTGCGGTACGGCACGTCGAAGGCGTAGCCCCACGGAGCCCGGCGCCCGGTCTTCGGGTCGTGGCACCAGTCCGGGTCGGCCATGTCGTCGCGGACCACCCCGAAGAACTCGGCGTGCCCGGCCATCAGCCGGTCCGCCTCGGCGACGAGACGCTTCGCGGCGTCCGGCGGCACCGCGGCGATCGTCCCCGCGGGCAGTACGGCGGTGAACCGGGCGCCGGTCACGCGCGGGCAGTCCGGCGGCGCGGACCGCCACCGCCTCCGGCGCACCGCGTCGCCCACCCGGCCGTTGACCTCCCGCGGTCCCATCCGGGACAGCCGCCGAAGGTACCAGCCCGCGCTCATGGTCACAGCGCCCTCGCCAACGTCACCGGCGCGCCGCCGGCCAGGCCGGTCTGCACGGCGAGGGTGGCCGCCGTGGTGGCGACCAGCGAGTCCAGCGGCACCGGCATCGGCCCGCCGGTCCGCACGGCCTTGATGAACGCGGCCAGTTCGGCGTTCTGGCCCTTGTCCCGGGCCTTGGGCAGCCGCGAACTGACCCACTTCTTGCGGCCGTAGACCGAGGCGCGGACGAAGTCGTCGAGCTGCAGCACCTTGCCGTCCGCGACCAGGTCCAGCGTCTCCTTGGGGAAGCCGGGCGCGCCGGTGGTGACGTAGCTGATGGTGGCGGTGGACCCGTCCGGGTAGCCCAGCACGATCTGCAGGTCCTCGTTGCCCGACGTGGCGGTCGCGTACACCGAGACCGGGTCGGCCTCGAGCAGCCAGCTCGCCGTGTCGATGAAGTGCCCGCCCTCGCCGGCGAACCGCGAGCCCTCGGTGCCCTGTTGGAGGTACCAGCTGCCGTGGTCGAGGCGGCCCGCGTTGATCAGGTAGCGCAGGCTCGCCGGACCCGTCCGGGCGCCGAACCGCGTCCTGGCCTCCTGCAGCAGCGGTGCGAACCGGCGGTTGAAGCCCACCTGCAACCGGTCGTTGCCCGACTCCTCCACCGCCGCGAGCACGCCGGCCAACTCGTCCTCGGTCAGCGCCAGAGGCTTCTCCACGAAGACCGTCTTGCCGGCCAGCAGCGCCTGTCGGGTCAGTTCGGCGTGCGAGCTGTGCCGGGTGACCACGAACACCGCGTCGATGGACTTGTCGCCGAGCACGGCGTCGAGATCGGTGGTCGCCTCGGCGAAGCCGAACTTCCGCTGCGCGTTGGCCGCGGACAGCGCCGTCGTGGTGACGACCGTGGACAACTCGACGCCCTCGCGCTGTGCCAGGTGCGGCAGCAGCATCGACGTCGCGTAGTTTCCCGCGCCGACGAACGCGAGGCGCACCGGCGTCTTCGCGGCCCGGGCCGGACCGGGCTTGACGTTCACCGTGGGCACGGCCACCGCCGGAGCCTCCGCCGCCACCTCCTGTTCGGGGTACCGGAACAGCACGGCCACGGCCTTCAGGTCGCCGTCCTTCAGGCTCCGGTACGTCTCCACGGCGTCATCGAAGTCGGCGACGTGGGAGACCAGGGGCTCCACGTCGACGCTGCCGCGGGCGAGGAGATCGAGGAAGCACGCCAGGTTGCGGCGCTCGGTCCAGCGCACGTAGCCGATCGGGTAGTCCCGCCCCTCCAGCTCGTACTCCGGGTCGTAGCGCCCGGGGCCGTAGCTGCGGGAGAAGCGGACGTCGAGCTCCTTCTCGTAGTACGCGTTCCACGGCAGGTCCAGGCGGCACTTGCCGATGTCGACGACCCGGCCGCGGTCCCGGCACAGCCGGGCGGCCAGCTCGACGGGCTGGTTGCTGCCGCCGCCGGCGGCCAGGTACACCTGGTCCACGCCGTGCCCGCCGGTGAGTTCGGCGACGGCGGTCTCCACGGCCGCGGACGCCGGATCGCCGCAGGCCGCCGCGCCCAGGCGCTCGGCGAGCTCGCAGCGCGCCGGGTCGGGGTCGACGCCGACGACGCGGACTCCCGATGCGGCGAGGAGCTGAACCACCAGTTGCCCGATCAGGCCGAGGCCGATGACCAGGGCCACCTCACCGAGCCGTGACTCGCCCTGGCGGACGCCCTGCATCGCGATCGACCCGACGGTGCCGAAGGCCGCGTGCCGTGGCGCGAGGCCGTCCGGCACGGGGGCGTAGAGGTTCTTCGGCACCCAGTTCAACTCGGCGTGCAGCGCGTGCTCGTTGCCCGCGCAGGCAACGAGGTCGCCGACCTTCACATCGTCGATCCCGGCGCCGACCTGCTCGACCACCCCGCACAGCGAGTAGCCCAGCGGCGTGTAGGAGTCCAGCTTGCCCATCACCTTGCGGTAGGTGGCGGGCACCCCGTTGGTGGCCACGCTCTGCACGACCTTGGCCACCTGGTCCGGCCGGGAGCGGGCCTTGCCCAGCATCGACATGCCGGCCTCGGACACCTTCATGAGCTCGGTCCCGGTGGAGATCAGCGAGTAGGCGGTCCGGACCAGCACACCGCCCGCCTTGCAGCCCGGCACCGGCACATCGAGCAGGGCCAACTCGCCGCTCTTGTAGTTCTGTACGACCTGTTTCACCCGAAGTCCCCTTGTTTCTACGCCGTCTTCTACGCCGCCGAGCGAGCGCTCCGGCCGGACCCGGAGGTCGCGCCGCGATACCAGTACTCGAGGGTCAGCACATGCCACAGATGCTTGGAGAAGTCCCGCTGCCCGGCGGCGTCCTCGGCGACCATGCGCGCCAGCGCGTCGCGGCGCAGGAGCCCGGACTTGACGAGCTCGCCGTCGTTGACCACCTCGCGCACCAGCGGCGCCAGATCCCGGCTCATCCAGGCGCGCAGCGGGGCGCTGAACAGGCCCTTGGGCCGGTACACGATCTCCCGGGGCAGGACCGAGGTGGCCGCCTCCTTCAGGACCGCCTTGCCCTGCCGTCCGACGATCTTGCGGTCGCCCGGCACGGCGAACGCCGCCTTGACCACCTCGACGTCCACGTACGGCACCCGCACCTCGGTCGACGCGGCCATGCTCGACCGGTCCGTGTAAGCGAGGTTCAGGCCCGGCAGGAACATCCGGGCGTCGCCCAGACACATGCGGTTGACGAAGTCGTCGAGCTCGTTGTCCTGGTAGACGTCCGCGTGCTCGGTCAGCACGTCGTCGACCGTCCCGGCCAGGTCCGGATCGATCAGGGCGAGCAGCTCGTCCTGGTCGTACATGGTGTAGCTGCGCCGGAACGCGGTCTCCTCCGGCAGGTCCGCGAAGGAGAGGAACCGCTTCGCGAAGCGCACCGACCGGTACCCCCGGCGGGCCGTCGCGACCGGCAGCCGGCCCACGGCCGCGGACAGGCCGCGCCGCAGGGGCCGCGGGACACGCTGATAGCGCAGCGCGATCAGGTTGGCCAGGTGCTTGCGGTAACCGGCGAACAGTTCGTCGGCACCCATCCCCGAGAGCATCACCTTGACCCCGGCCTCCCGGGCGGCCGAGCAGATCAGGAACGTGTTGATCGCGGCGGGGTCGCCGATCGGCTCGTCCAGGTGATACGTCATCTGCGGCAGCAGGTCGAGCACGTTCGGGGCGATCTCGATCTCGTGCAGGTCGACACCGAACCGCTCGGCCACCTGCCGGGCATAGCGCAGGTCGTCCGGCATCGCCTCGAACTTCGCGTCCTCGGCGCGGAACCCGATCGTGTAGGCGGAGATCCCGGGTTGGTCGCGGGCCGCCAGCGCGGTCAGGTAGCTGGAGTCGAGGCCGCCGGAGAGGAAGGTCGCCACGGGTACGTCGGAGAGCATGTGCCGCCTGGTCGACTCCTCGACGACGGCGGCCAGGTCCGGCTGCTCGCCGCTGCGGGCCCGCTCCCGGCCCTCTGCGGCGACGTCCTTCAGGTTCCAGAACCGGCCGCGCTCCACCCGGCCGTCGGGCCGGCACCTGAGCCAGCTCCCCGGCGGCAGCTTCTCCGCCTCGCGATACGCGCACCGTGAGTCCGGCACCCAGTAGTACAGCAGCGAGGCCACCAGCGCCGTGGGGTCCACCTGCAGCGACCCGCCGGTCACGGCGGCGAGCGCCTTGAGCTCGGAGGCGAACACCAGCCCCTCGCCGCGCCGGAGCAGGAACAGCGGCTTGATGCCGAGCTGGTCGCGGGCGAGCACCAGCTCACCGGTTCGCTCGTCGAAGATCCCGAACGCGAACATGCCGCGCAGCCGGGGCAGGCAGTCCGTGCCCCAGCGCCGCCAGGCCTCGAGCAGCACCTCGGTGTCGGAGGTGCCGCGGAAGCGCACCCCGGCGGCCGCCAGCTCGGCGCGCAGCTCGGGCGCGTTGTACAGCTCGCCGTTGTACGTCAGGACGAGGCCGTCCGAGACCATCGGCTGGGCGCCGGTCTCGGACAGGTCGATGATGGCCAGCCGACGGTGCCCGAGGTGCACTTCGCCGTCACCGAGGGGGTGGCTGTACCGGCCCGCCCCGTCCGGACCGCGATGGGCGAGGGTCTCGGTGAGCCGGTCGGTCACGACCTTCCCGTCCGGCCATCGGTACGTGCCTGCGATTCCACACATGTCCTACCGCACCTCCTGGTCGTTGTCCGGGACCCGTGCGGCCCACCTCGGCAGCTCCTCCGTCAGCCGACGGCCCTCCCCCACTGCCTGAACGGCGTGGGAGGTACCCCCACCCTTCTGCCGGGCCGGCCGCTCGCTCCGGCCACGCAGCGCGGTGTGCAGCCCGTTCCACAGCGTGCCGTCGGTCCGGTCACGCGGATCGGGGTCGATCAGCACCACACCGATCACCGGAATGCGCTGGTCCGCGAGCTGCCGCGCCACGGTGTGCAGCCATGCGGCGCTGCCGTGCCCGGCACGCACCACGAGCACCGTCCGAGTGCCGAGGTACTGAAGGTCGGTCCACGCCGTGCCCGGCGCCACCGAGCCGACGCCGAGCCGGCGCTCCTGGTGCGACACGGCCGCGGCCTGCTCACCGGTGACCACGGACGGGTCCCCCGGCTTCGGGCGGAGGCCGGCGAGCTGCCCGCCGGGCAGACCGTCGACGATGACCACCGGCCCCTCCGCCGCCAGTGCCCTGGCGAGGTCCAGGGCGATCACGCTCGTGTTGCGCGCGCAGCCCAGTTCCAGCAGTGACACGGGTTCCGCGGAGCCGCGCACGGTGCGGGCCAGGGACGTGGTGAGTCTTGTCCGTGCCTCCCGGACCCGGCGGCGCTGCCATCGCCCGGCCGGCCGGTGGGGCAGCTCCGCGATGACCGAGGCGCCGAGGTTCGCGGCGATCTCCCGGCGCAGCACGGGACGGTCCGCCACCACAGCGCCGACCGCGGCCACCGCGAGCCCGAGGAAGAGCCCGAGGAAGAGCCCGATCGCGGCGTTGGTGGCGGCGGCCTTGGGCAGGGAGCCGCGCACCACGTACGGGGCGTCCACGATCTGTGTGCCGGCGACGAGCCGGGGCGTGCCGATCCTCGCCTCCCCGGCGCGCTGGCTGAAATCGGAGATCTGCGAGGTGAGTTCGGCCCGGCGGGCGTAGAGCGACTCCAGGTCCGCCGACGACGTCGGCCCGCTCACCTGCGTTCCGTCTCCGATGGCCTTGTTGACCTGGGCCAGTTGGCCCTTCAGCTGGTCACGCTGGTTGAGCAGGGCCTTGGCCTCGGCGTCCGCGGCCTGCTGTATGCGCCTCACATGGTCCGCGACGAACGCATCGGCCAACGCCTTGGCGCGGGCCACCGCTTCCGTGTCGCTGTCACCGGTCACGGTGATCTGCAGCACGTTGTTGGTCAAACCGATGCCGCTGTAGTCCTTCATGAAGTCCTCGGCTTTTTCCTGGGACTTCAGGGACTTCAGGGCCTTGTCGGCGATCCGTGTGGTCTGCAGCAGCGCGACATCGGTGCGGATCAGCGTTCCGGGGTCGTTCGGCTGGTCCTCCTCATGTGAGACCAGCACCTTGGTCACCGCGGTCGGCGGCTGCGGGAGCAGGAACGCCACCGCCGCGCCGACGAGCAGCCCCAGCAGCGCGAGGGAGCACCAGAGGCGGCGCCGCCTGCGCACCGCCGCGACCAGGGCCTGCAGATCAAGCAGCGGAGTGGCGGCCGACGACTCCGCGGTCGTACTCGTCGTCACCCTCTGACTCCCGTCGCGTCGTCCCGTTCGCCGTCGAAGCCCGCGAGCGCCGGTACGGCGGTGTCCCGAGGGTGGTCGGCCGACCGCGTCGCACGGACCGGGCCGGCGAGGACGATGCCGACGACCGCGTGCTTGGCGTCCGCACACGCCTCGGCGATGCCGGCGAGCTCCCCCGCGGTCCAGCTGCCGGCGCTGAGCACGACCAGGGCACCGGACTCGAAGCCGCGGTCCGGCACCATCGGCCGGGACACCGGGACCGCCACCGCTCGCAGGCGCGGATCGCTCCCGGCCTCGACGACGAGCTGCCCGGCGGCCCGGCGGGCGATCTCGTCACCCTCGGGGAAGACGACCAGCAGCCGCCGCGGGGCAGACGGCTGGTCCCGGAGACGGGAGCACACCCGCCGGTAGCGGATCTGCCTGCTGGCCTCGTCGCCGGACGTCTGCGGGGTCGGGAGGTCCCACCGGACGTCCAGGCCCAGCAGCCGGCGGATCCAGGCCCCCGGGCCACTGCCTTCCGGCCGGTGCGTGGGCCGTTCAACGGGTACGTCGACCGTGCCCAGCAGCGCCGAGCCCAGCGCCGCGGTGATCTCCCCTTCACCGCGCAGCCGACGGCTCATCCGCGCGGCGGTGAGATGGCCGATGACCGCGAACAGGAAGAACAGCAGCGCTCCGCCGGCGATGAGCTGCGTCCTCGTCGGCGGAGCCTCGCCGGTCGGCCGGGCCGCCGACCCCATGACGACCAGGTTCTTCGCCTCGTTCTCGGCCGGATCGGCCTGCTCCAGCGCGTTGATGGCCTCCAGCAGCGCGGTGCGCAGCTTCTCCAACTCGGTGCGGGTCTGCACGCTCTCCACGGTCTGCCCCGGATCGGCCGCGTCCGCGAGCTTGCTGATGCGGCGGCTGGTGTCCTTCACCGATTTCTGAAGCGCGGCGAGCTGCCCCGCCGCTTCAGGGTCGGCGCTGTCGTTCGCGATCCGCGTGGCGTAGGAGACGAACTCCTTGGCCAGCTGGTCGGAGAGCCGCTGTGCGCGCTCCGGGGTGTCGGCCGTGCCGGAGATCTTGATGATGTTCCCGTCGGTGGCCTTGGCGCTGACATGATCCCGCAGGTCGCTGCCGCTCACCCCGGTCCAGCCGAGCCTGGCGGCCGCGCGGTCGACCACCACCGAACTGGTCGCCACCTCCGTCTGGGTCAGCAACTCGCGCTCCTCCCACGTCCCCGGCAGCAGCACCGATGCCGAGGTCGTGTAGCGCGGCGGAAACAGCAGGGAGGCGCCGTAGCCGACGAGCGCACCCACCACGGCGACGACGGCGAGCAGCCGCCAGCGCCGACGGAAAATCCGCCCGATCGTGACCAGGCGAATGGCGTCTTCGTTCAACTGCGCTGCCTCTTCCCTGCCCGGTCCGGGGCGCCTGCCGACACCGGAGGGTTGTCACGGCAGGCAGCGGCGTAGGCGGCGAGCAGCGACGCCTGCGAGTTCCGCCAGGAGAGCGGTCCGCTGATCCGCTCCTGGCCGATCTTGCCCATCCGGGCCCGCTTCTCCGGATCGTCCAGCAGCAGCGCGACGAGCCCCGCGAACTCGGCCTCGTCGTTGGCGGGCGCGTAGACGGCGGCGTCACCGGCGGAGACGCGCGCCTCCTTCAGGTCGAACGAGACGATCGGCCGGCCCATCGCCATGTACTCCAGGACCTTGTTCATGGTCGACACGTCGTTGAGCGGATTGCGCGGGTCGGGGGAGAGGCACACGTCCGCGGTGGACAGGTAGCGCACCAGGTCGGCGTCCGGGATGCGCCCGGTGAACTGCACCTGCTCGGAGAGACCGAGCCGCCCCGACAGCTCCACCATCGCGTCGAAGGCGTCGCCGGCGCCGACGAACACCGCGTGCCAGTCGGTCCGCCCGAGCTCGTCGCGCAGCTTCGCGAGGGCACGCAGGGCGTAGTCGACGCCGTCCTGAGGGCCCATCACGCCGAGGTAGCACAGCAGATGAGGCTTGCCGCGCTTCAACTCCGGCTCGGGCGGCACCGGTTGGAACCGTTCGATCTGGGGCGCACTGCGCACCACGAACACGTCCTCCGGACGCTTGCCGCCACGGCTCACCGCGACGTCCCGGTAGCTCTCGTTCGTGGCGAGCACGATGTCCGCGGCCCGGTAGGTCCGCCGTTCCAGCGCGCACACACCGCGATAGAGCAGGTCCTCGCCGCGGTCGAACCGGGAGAGGTACAGCTCGGGCACCAGGTCGTGCTGGTCGAAGACGAACCGCGCGCCGCGCCGCTTCAGCCACAGTGCCGGCAGGAACAGCAGGTCGGGCGGGTTGCAGGCGTGGACCACGTCGACCGGTCCGACCTTGCGGGCCAGCCGGAGCGTGTGCCACAACGCCGTTCCGTACTCCCGCAGGTAGCCGGCCGGACCTCCGGTGGCCGCGCGCAACGGGTAGCGGTGGATCCGTACCCCGTCGATCACCGCCTCCGGCTCGGTGTCCCGCTTCTCTCCCCGGGGGCAGATGACGTGCACCTCCCAGCCCGCGTCGCGCAGCGTCGTGCACTCCTGCCACACGCGCCGGTCGAACGGCACCGACAGGTTCTCCACCAGGATCAGCGCGCGCCGGTTCGTTCCTTCGCCGCTGGTCGTGTTACCAAGCAAGGCCCATGTACCCCGGTTCGGTCCGGCGCGTCTCGGCGTCGGGAAGGCGGATGAGGTCGACGATCACCGGGCCGTCCCCGTGAGGCAGGGACGACAGCACGGCCGGATCCTTGCTCCCGACCAGGCACACCTCGGCGTGTTCGAGTACCTCGTCGACGGAGTCCGCGAGCAGCTGCGCGAGGTGCGGCAGCCGGTTCTCGATGTACTCGCGGTTCGCGCCGAGCAGCCGGGAGAGGCTCACGTTGGCGTCGTAGATCTTGAGGTCGTACCCCTTGCCGTAGAGCCTCTCCGCCAGCTCGACGAGCGGGCTCTCGCGGAGGTCGTCGGTGCCGGGTTTGAAGGACAGACCGAACAGCCCCACCCGGCGCTTGCCGGTGCGCTCGACCATTTCCACGGCGCGCTGCAGATGGTCGGCGTTTGAGGGCAGCACATGGGCGAGGATGGGCACCGAGATGTCGGCCCGCTGCGCCGCGTGGACCAGGCTGCGCAGGTCCTTGGGCAGGCAGGAGCCGCCGAAGGCGAAGCCGGGCCGCAGATAGGCGGGGCTGATGTTCAGCTTGCGGTCGGCCAGGAACACGTCCATCACCTGGTGCGAGTCCACCCCGAGCGCATGGCACACCGCGCCCAGCTCGTTCGCGAAGCCGATCTTGAGGCCGTGGAACGCGTTGTCCGCGTACTTGATGGCCTCGGCCGTCGGGACCGGCACCCGGAACACCTCGCCGGGCAGGCCCTCGTACAGCGCCATCACCGCGTCGCCGCTCGCCGGGTCGAGCTCGCCGATGACGGTCTTGGGCGGGTCGAAGAAGTCCCGCACGCTCGTGCCCTCGCGCAGGAACTCCGGGTTGACGGCGACTCCGACGTCCACCCCGGCCGTGCCGCCGACGTACTTCTCCAGGATCGGCACCAGCAGGTTCAGGCAGGTGCCCGGGAGCATGGTGCTGCGGAACACGACGGTGTGCCGCCCGCCCCGCTCGGCGAGCGCGGCGCCGATCTCCTCGGTGACCCGCTCCAAGTACGTGGTGCACAGGCTGCCGTTGGGCTCCGAGGGCGTGCCCACGCAGATCAGCGACACCTCGCTGTCCATGATCGCCTCGCGGACGTCGCCGGTGGCGCGCAACGCTCCGGTCCGTACGACCTCGGCGATGAGCTCGCCGATCCGCTCCTCGACCACCGGGGCCTTGCCGTCGTTGACCAGGTCGACCTTCACCTGGTTGACGTCCACCCCGATGACCTCGTGACCCATGCTGGCCAGGCACGCGGCCGACACGCAGCCCACGTAGCCGAGCCCGAAAACGCTGACTCTCATGACCCGTTCCTCCCCCCAGGCAGGCCCTTGTGGCCTGCGGTCCCCCCGAGCAGGCCCTCGCGGCCTGCGGTCCGCGCGCCGGCCGGACGGCCACCCCCGCGCATCAGTAGGCCCCCTGCCCGTAGACCACCGCACGCAGCGTCTTCCACAAGATCACTGTGTCCAGGGCGAGCGACCAGTCCTCCACGTACCGCAGGTCCAGCCGGACCGCTTCCTCCCACGACAGGTCGCTGCGTCCGCTGATCTGCCACAGGCCGGTGAGACCGGGCTTGACCAGCAGCCGCCGCCGGATGTCCGGGCCGTACGCGGCGGACTCCTCCGGCAGCGGAGGCCGCGGACCGACGAGCGACATCGATCCGCTGAGCACGTTGAAAAGCTGCGGGAGTTCGTCGATCGAGTAGCGGCGCAGCACCGCTCCCACCCGGGTCACCCGCGGATCCCGGCGAAGCTTGAACAGCAGGCCGGCGCCCTCGTTGAGGTCGGCCAGCTCGGCACGTGCCCGGTCGGCCCCGGCGACCATGGTGCGGAACTTGAGAATGGTGAACTCGCGACCGTCCTTGCCGACCCTGCGCTGGCGGTAGAACGCCCCGCCCCGGCTGTCCGCCATCACGAGCAGCGCGACGAACACCATCAGCGGCGCGAACAGCAACAGCAGAATCGTTGCGCCTATGCGATCGACGACCGCTTTGACCGCCCGGCGACTCCCGGTGAAGGTCGGCATGCTGACCCGCAGCAGCGGGATCCCGAGCACCGCGTCGACGTGCAGCCGCGGGCCGGCCACCTCCATCAGCACGGGGGCCACGACCATCTCGGCGTCGGTACCTTCGAGGTTCCAGGCCAGCCGCTGCAGCCGGTCCGGTGACCAGTGCGGGTCCGGTGTGACCGCGACGACACGGTAGCCGTCGCCGTGGACGTGCTTGGCGACGTCCGTCAGTTGGCCGACGATCGGCACGCCGTCCAGCAGGTCACCGTCGACCCCGGGACCCTCCGTCGTGCACACCGCGTCCACCCGCCAGCCGAGGTGCGGGAACTTGCGGGTCCGGGTGATCAGGTCGTGCACGGTGGCCGTGCTCCCGGCAGCGAGCACCGGTCTC
Source organism: Streptomyces sp. NPDC046862 (assembly GCF_040704615.1). Lineage (NCBI taxonomy): Bacteria > Bacillati > Actinomycetota > Actinomycetes > Kitasatosporales > Streptomycetaceae > Streptomyces > Streptomyces sp. NPDC046862. Next base: position 89,754 of record NZ_JBEYXP010000028.1, read on the forward strand.
AGGCACCGGCCTTCCTTGCGCTGTTTGTGCAGCCGGAGGCGCAGCAGATACCGCGCCGTCATGGTGACGAGCGCGATCGCGGGGATCGCGACGAAGATCCAGAGCTTGATGTTGCGCGAGGTGAGGGCGATCCCGCCGAGCGCCAGTACGACGGTCGCCGCGAACAGTGAGCGTCCGAGTCTTCGGAATTCCTCGGCGCCCTGGCCGAGCACGGCCGGAGCCCACGACCGGCTCACCGCGAGCGTCCCCAGCACCAGCAACTCGGTGCCGAAGGCGAGGATTCCCCACTTCTCATGCCAGTTGGCCGCGTCCCGGGCCCCGAAGAAGTTGCCGATCGCCGCCACCACGCAGGCGGTGGCCACGGTATCGCTGGTGATCACGGCACGGCGGTACCGCTGCTCCCAGGCGATCGTAGGTTGGCTGATTGCTCCGTTCGCCAGACGCTCGCGCGCCGACGGAAACGGGCTGACTACTCCCCCTTGCCGCACAGAACCCCCCAAGGTCCCCAGTGGTTCGACGTATTCGCCCAACACTGATTCGCCCCCCGGGAGGCCCCCGCCCCCCGGCACTGTTCCTCCCCGCGGGCCCCCGCCCCCCGCGCCGTGCTGTTCCTCCCCGTGAGAGGCCCCCGCCTCCCGCGCATGACATCCCGGCTATTTCAGAGCTATTTGAACAACCCACCCCGGCGACAGCAGACTCCCTTGTCCTGCCATCCCCCCGAGGCGCGCGGAACCCGTCGAAAACTCGGGTGCTCCCCGCACCCAAGGCTCCCCCTTGGACTCCAAGAATCGATCACCCTCAGGTCCGGCACCTGGGACACGACTGCTGGCGTCCCGCAACGTCGGACCTATAGATCATTAGCGGTCGCCTCGTGTCCGAAGGGCTGAAGCACGGTCAATCTAGACCATCGGGGCCAGTGTGTAGAGGGGATGTGTGTGATTTGTGGTCAAGCTTTGATGTTGGATCGACCGATCAGTGACCGCGCACGGACGCCTTTGCGCCACCGCGCACTCCAGCAGCTCACCAGGCCCCCGCACGCGGCCTCTGCGCGGTAGCGATTCGGTGAGCTGCAACGGGCCTTCTGCGGGGGCCAGTTCGGCAATAGCTCCCGTGTTCGTGCACTACGGCGTGCCGCTGTGGGTCCCGAGGAGGGTGGGGCGATCCGGACAAGGGGCTCGCGTACCCGGGCGGCGTCCCGTTTGTCGCGGGACAGGACCCGCCTGGGCGAGGCCAGCGCCTTCGCGAGCGTGGCGCCCAGCGGAGGCGGACCCGCCGTGGCCGGCGACCGAGTACGCGCCGGCCTGCGGGCCCGGCGCGAGCGACCGTCAGCGAGGAGGAACCCATGAGCACGGTGAAGGACGCGGTGGAGGTCGAGGTTCCTCGCTGCCGATGGGGGCGAGCCCGTCCGGCCGACCTGCCGTCGGACCGGCCGGGTCAGCGGCCGAGCGCCTTCTGCAGCTGCCGCTTGTTCATGGAGGAACGGCCCTCGATGTCGCGCTTCTTCGCCTCCTCGTACAGCTGGTCCCTGGTGGGACCCGCGGCGCCGCTGTGGGAGCGCTCGCCGCCGCGCTGGGACGCGGACTTGGGGTCGCGCGTCGAGGTCCTGCTCGCGGTGCGGGACTCACCGGAGCGGGCCCGCTGCTTGTTCACCGTGCGCGCGGCGATCTTCTTCGCCCGGCCGGTGGACTCGCCCCGCTGCTCGGCGCTCTCCTTCACGTGCTCGTACTGCCGCTCGCGCTTTCGGCTCGATCCTGCGGGCATGGCGGAACTCCTCTCTCAAGCTCCTCTCTCAAGCGCTCCCGCGAGTACCCTGTCCTCCCGGCGCGAACCGCACCGCGGGTCCCGTCCGGCCGTTCGTCACGAGAGGCCGCCCTTCTCGCAGACCTGGCGGGCGACCTCACGGAGCTTGACGTTGTTCTCCTGCGAGAACTGGCGCAGTACGCCGAACGCCTCCTCCTCGGTGAGGCGGTGGCTGCCCATGAGGATGCCCATGGCCTCGCCGATGACGTGGCGGGTGGCGACGGCCTGCTCCATCTGTGCGTGGGTGCGGGCACTGGAGAAGGCCACCGCGGCATGCGAGGCCAGCAGCCAGCCGGCCATCTCGCTGGCCTCGGTGAAGGCACCGGGATTGCTGGAGTACAGGTTGAGCGCACCGAGGTTCTCGTCCTCGGTGAACAGCAGGAAGCCCATCATGCTGCCCACGCCCAGAGTGCGGGCCTGCGGGGCGTAGGCGGGCCAGCGCGGTTGCTCCAGGGTGAGGTCCGAGATCCGGAACACACGTCCTTCCAGAGAGCCGCGGGCGGCGTCGAAGCACGGCCCTTCTCCCAGGCGCTCCTGCAACTGGTCACTGGCGACGACCAACTGGTCCGTGGGGGCGAGCGACTCCACCTTCCTGTCGTGCAGCACGAGGATGCCGGCCGCGTCGCAGCCCTCTACCAGCTCGGTCGCCGAGGCGGTGATCCTTCGCAGCGTGCCATCGACCGATTCCTGAGCCAGCAGGTCCCGCGCCATCGACGCCATCTGCTGTGCGAACCGAGCCCAGTCCATACCGTCCCTCCGCGTCTCGCCGCTGTCCGAGCAAACCGTCTACCCAGCCTTCCCCGAGGGACCACGGATCCCAACGTCGTCGTGGACGGACCGCCACGCCCCTGCCGCGCCAGGTATCACGCGCCGGGTACTCGGTACTCCCCACGGGAAGCACCGACCGATCACCGACCGAGGAGGCGGAGATGAGCGAGGAGAACATGGCGGACGACGCCTACCAGCCCACCGGTGACAACGAGGAGCAGGAGGACGCCGCCCCGCTGGATCTCCAGGACGCCGTGGACGAGCGCACCTACGACGAGATGCTGGACGAGGGGTACTCCCCGCCGGAGAAGCCGCTGGGCGTCACCAAGACGGGCACCACGGCGGCCGAGCAGCACGAGGGCGAGTCCCTCGACGAGAGGCTGCGGCAGGAGGTCCCCGACGTCGAGGCGCCGATCGGGGACGGCACGGGCGACCTGCCCGGCGGCGAGGGTGAACCACGTGACCCGGAGGCCGGCACGGACCGCTCGGGCCGCCTCGTGGCCCCGGACGAGGGCACGCGCACGGACACCACCAAGGAACTCGTGGCCGACGACCAGGGCATCGACGGCGGAGCGGCAGGCGCCGAGGAGGCCGCCGTCCACGTGGTGCCGGACGACCAGCTGCCGTCGGCGGACGAGCGCGGGGAATGAGCGAGGAATGAGCGGGGAGTGACAGGTCGGCGCCGGTTTGAGCCCCCGCGGCGAGGGCATTCGGCCCGGCGGGTGCTTGGGACCACAGGCCCACCGCGGGAGCGGTCGATCATCGGCCGGCCGACCTCTGGTGCGCGCCGTCCAGCGCCCTCCCGCGGCTGTCCGACCACCGTGTGACGGGAGAAGCGTCCATGCTCATGGCCCACCCGGCCGTCCTCGCCGAGCTGCTCGAGCAGTACAGGACCCTGCACGCCCTCCACGCCGAGGACGGCAGCGACCAGGCACGTCAGCGCCTGGACGACATCGCCTACACCCTGTGCATCGCCACCGGCACTCGCGACATAGACGCCGCGCTGATCGCCGCCCGTCACCGGCTCCCCGGAGCCCGCCCCGAGGACGACTCCCTCGCGGCCGGCGCCTGACACCCCTGCCGCCGCCCACGGCCCGCCGCTGGAGCGCGGCGGGCCGTGGGCGTACGGAATACGCGCCACTCCTGACACGCGCTGAGCCGCACCGGGTTCGAGGATGTGCTCGAAGGGGCGGTCGAAGCGCGGGTGCCGGTGGGCGACCTTCTGCTGCCGGCGCATCGGCCGCACAAGATCGTCGGAGTACCCCTTCACGCGACGGTCAATCAGGGACAGAAGGTTCCGCCAGGTGATTCCATACGATATGTGCTTGATGTTGCTCTATGCGGTGTTTAGCGTTCGCGGGGAGAGAAGCGCTGCGAGGCCCGAGTGAGGTCCGAGTCCTGTCCCGAGCCACCGTCCCGAATGACCCGAGCCACCGTCCCGGAAGCGAGGTGTGGAGCCCGTGCACGCGAGGTACGGCTGCCGGCCGGTTTCGGGCAGGGGTTCGGGTGGGCGAAGGCGCCCCACGCGGACGCGATGGCTGCGGGCGTTCGCCGTACTGCCGCTGCTCGCGGTGGGGCTCGCCGCGTGCGGTGGCGGCGAGGGCGGCGGCCGGCCCACCCTGAACTGGTACAACTTCCCCGACGACTCCGGTGCGCTGCAGAAGGCGGCCGACCGCTGCAGCAAGGCGTCGGGCGGCCGCTACAAGATCAGCTACAACAAACTCCCGCGCGCCGCCGACGGCCAGCGCCAGCAGATGGTCCGCAGGCTCGCCGCCAAGGACGACTCGCTCGACATCCTCGGCCTGGACGTCACCTGGGCGGCGGAGTTCGCCGAGGCACGCTGGATCCGGGAATGGACGGGGACGGCGAAGCAGCAGGCCGTCCAGGGCACCCTGCGCGTACCGCTGCAGACGTCGACCTGGAAGAACAAGCTGTACGCCGTCCCGTACAACACCAACACCCAGCTCCTGTGGTACCGCCAGGACCTCGTGCCCACCCCGCCCACGACGTGGGCCGAGATGACGGCCATGGCCCGTGCCCTCGCCCGGCAGGGCAAACCGCACTACGTGGAGGTCCAGGGCGGCCAGTACGAAGGCCTGACCGTCTGGTTCAACACGCTGATCAACAGCGCCGGCGGCTCCATCCTCAACGCGAACGCGACCGCGCCCTCCCTCGGCCCGCCCGCCGTGCGAGCCGCCCAGGTCATGCGTGACCTGGCGAACTCCCCGGCCGCGGACCCTTCCCTGTCCAACCAGATGGAGGACCAGAACCGTCTCGCCATGGAGTCGGGGGTGGCCGCGTTCGAGCTGAACTACCCGTTCGTCTATCCGTCGATGCAGGCGAACAACCCGAAGTTGTTCAAGAGCTTCCGCTGGGCCCCGTACCCCCGGGTCGACCCGGGCCGCCCGTCGCGGCCCACCATCGGCGGCATCGACCTGGCCGTGAGCGCCTACTCGCGCCATCCCGACCTGGCCTTCGAGGCGGCCCTGTGCCTGCGCGACCGGGAGAACCAGCTCACCGCCGCGGTCCAGGGCGGACTGCCGCCCACCCTGCGCGACCTGTACGACGACCCGGCGCTCATCAAGGCCTACCCGTTCGCCAAGGAGGTGCTGGCCGCACTGGAGTCGGCGAGCGTGCGCCCGCTCACTCCGGCGTACCAGAACATCTCGATCGCCATCTCGCACACGCTGTCCCCGCCGTCCGGGATCAAGCCGGTGAGCGCGGTCGACACCATCAGGGACCAGATCGACCAGGCTCTGCGATCCGAGGGCGTGATCCCGTGAACCACCACCTCCCGCACCATCCCGCCCGTCGGCGCCCCCGCGTGCGGGTCACCTCGCCGGGCGGTCCGAGATGAGCATGCAGGCGGAACCCGCCGGAGCCCCGACGCCCCCGGAGGCGGAGCAGACACGGAAGGGACGGGCGGCGGTCTCGGCGGGCGCGCGCCAGGAGCGGCGGCTCGGCTGGCTGTTGTGCGCACCGGCCGTCGTCGTCATGCTCGCCGTGACCGCGTACCCCATCGGGTACGCCGTCTCCCTCTCCCTCCAGCGGTACGACCTGCGCTTCCCGGCGCAGGCGAAGTGGGTGGGCCTGAGCAACTACGGGGCCGTGCTGTCCTCCCCGTACTGGTGGAACGCCTTCTGGGTCACGGTGTTCATCACCGTCGTGTCGGTCGCCATCGAACTGGCCCTCGGCATGGCGATCGCCCTGGTGATGCACCGGGCGATCTTCGGACGCGGCACGGTGCGCACCATGGTCCTCATCCCCTACGGCATCGTCACCGTCGTCGCCGCCTTCTCCTGGCAGTACGCCTGGACGCCCGACCTCGGATACCTGGCCGAGCTGCTGCCCAGCGGAACGGCGCCGCTGACCGAGCAGTGGCCCGCCCTGTGGATCATCGTCCTCGCCGAGGTCTGGAAGACGACGCCGTTCATGGCCCTGCTGCTGCTCGCGGGCCTCGCCCTGGTCCCCGAGGAGACCCTGAAGGCGGCCATGGTGGACGGCGCCACCGCCTGGCAGCGCTTCACCAAGGTCATGATCCCGCTGATGAAGCCGGCCATCCTGGTGGCCCTGCTCTTCCGCACGCTGGACGCGTTCCGGATCTTCGACAACATCTACATCCTGACCGCGGGCGCCCAGGACACCGGCTCGGTCTCGATCCTCGGCTACGACAACCTGTTCACCGCGCTGAACCTCGGCATCGGCTCTGCCGTCTCGGTCCTGATCTTCATCTGTGTCGGGATCATCGCCTTCGCCTTCGTCAAACTGTTCGGCGCGGCCGCACCCGGCGCGGAGGTGAAGCGCTGATGGCCGCCGCAGGGAAGACGCACGCCGTCCGGTGGACCGTCATCAACGTGGTGGTGATCCTGTACGCCCTGTTCCCCGTGTGGTGGATCGCCGCGCTGTCGTTCAAGGACCCCAGCACCCTCACCGACGGCAACTACATCCCCAGGAAGTGGACCTGGGCGAACTACCGCGGCATCTTCGACACCTCCGAGTTCACCCGCGCGCTCATCAACTCGATCGGCATCGCCCTGATCGCGACGGCGATCGCGGTGGTGCTGGGCACCATGGCCGCCTACGCGGTGGCCAGGCTCCGCTTCCCCGGCAAGCAGGTGCTCATCGGCATGTCCCTGCTGATCGCCATGTTCCCGCCGATCTCCCTGGTGTCACCGCTGTTCAACATCGAGCGGAACATCGGGATCTTCGACACCTGGATCGGGCTGATCATCCCGTACATGACCTTCTCGCTGCCGCTGGCGATCTACACGCTGTCGGCGTTCTTCCGGGAGATCCCCTGGGACCTGGAGAAGGCCGCCAAGGTCGACGGGGCCACGCCCGCGCAGGCGTTCCGGATGGTCATCGTGCCGCTGGCCGCGCCGGGCGTGTTCACCACGGCCATCCTCGTGTTCATCTTCTGCTGGAACGACTTCCTGTTCGCGATCTCGCTGACCTCCACCGAGGCCGCGCGCACCGTGCCCGCCGCGATCGCCTTCTTCACCGGCAGTTCCCAGTTCCAGCAGCCCACCGGATCGATCGCCGCGGCCGCCGTGGTCATCACCGTTCCGATCATCGTGTTCGTTCTGCTCTTCCAGCGACGCATCGTCGCCGGACTGACCTCCGGGGCGGTCAAGGGATGACCCGGCCCGGACGGCACGCAAGGCAAGGAGGCGCCACCCATGGCCGAGATCATCCTTGAGGGAGTCAGCAAGCGTTTTCCCGACGGGGCCCTCGCCGTGAAGGACGTGGACCTCGACATCGCCGACGGCGAGTTCGTGATCCTGGTCGGCCCGTCCGGATGCGGGAAGTCGACCACTCTGAACATGATCGCCGGACTTGAGGACATCACCGAGGGGACCCTGCGCATCGGGGACCGGGTCGTCAACGACCTCGCTCCCAAGGAACGCGACGTCGCCATGGTCTTCCAGAGCTATGCCCTGTACCCGCACATGAACGTCCGGGAGAACATGGGCTTTCCGCTGCGGCTGGCCAAGGTCGACAAGAACACCGTCAACGCCAAGGTGGAGGAGGCCGCCCGGGTCCTCGACCTGACGGAACACCTGGACCGCAAGCCCTCGCAGCTCTCGGGCGGCCAGCGCCAGCGCGTGGCCATGGGGCGGGCGATCGTCCGTGACCCCAAGGCGTTCCTGATGGACGAGCCGCTGTCCAACCTCGACGCCAAGCTCCGGGTGCAGATGCGCACCCAGATCTCCCGGTTGCAGCGGCGCCTCGGCACGACCACCGTGTACGTCACCCACGACCAGACCGAGGCGATGACGCTCGGCGACCGTGTCGTGGTCATGCGCCAGGGCCTGGTCCAGCAGATCGGCACGCCCGCCGAGCTGTACGACTCCCCGCGCAACATCTTCGTCGCGGGCTTCATCGGCTCCCCGGCGATGAACTTCCTCAACGCCACCCTGCAGGACGGGACCCTGCGCTCCTCCCTGGGCGACCTGCCCCTCGACGACCGTACGAGGCAGGCGCTCGAGCGGCAGAACGCGCCCCGTGAGGTCATCGTCGGGCTGCGACCGGAGGCGTTCGAGGACGTGGCCCTGTCGCACGAACGGGACCGGACGAGCCCGGTGCTCATCGCCACCGTCGAGGTCCTGGAGTCGCTGGGCTCCGACGTGTACGTCTACTTCACCGCGGAGGGCGGGCCCGCGACGACCACCGAACTGGAGGAGCTCCGTACGGAATCGGGGATGCGTGACACCGGGGGCGACGCCCATCACATCGTGGCCCGCCTGGACGCCGCCACCCGGGCCCGCGAGGGCGAGCCCGTGGAGCTGCGGGTCGACATGGCCAAGGCCCACGTCTTCGACCCGGCGACCGGAGCGAACCTCACGCATCCGCTGAGCGGGAACTGAGGGCCCACCCGGCGGCCGCCACCGGCGACTGGCTACCGGTTACCGCGCCGGGACGGTCTGAAGCAGTTCGCGGGCCATCCGCCGTGCGGGTGCCTCGGTCTGCTCCGCGACGCGCCGGAAGGTGTCCTGCGCGGGGCGGGCCGGCCAGTCGCGAGGGAGGTGGAGGGCCGGGAGCCTGGGGTCGGCGCGGATGGTCCACAGCCATTCGCTGACCAGCCGCAGCCGGGTACCGATCGGGTCGTCCCCGGATCCGGCGTCCAGATGCGCGGTCCAGCGCTTGTCGAAGGTGACGTAACGGGCGGCGATACTCTCCAGGTCCCAGGTGTCGCGGATCATCAGCCCGATGTCGGTGGACTCGTCGGCCCTGGAGTGGAAGATCTTGACGTGGTCGCGGAGCCCGAGTTCGGAGACGACATCGGCGACGTCGACCCGTCCCGGGGCGATCCACAGCCCGCTGTACAGCGCGCCGAACCCGGACCAGGTGAGCCGCGAGCGCAGGTCGTGGCGCTGGCGCTTCCAGGAGTCGGGGAGGGAGAAGCCCAGCAGCGTCCAGCCGCCGTCCCAGTCGTCGTTGACGGCGCCCTGCCGCCAGATCCGGGTCCGGCCGTCCTCAAGGACGCGGGTCGCCTGCGGGGTCAGGCCGAAGTGCATTCGGCGCCCCTCGCGGCGGCGCCGCAGCAGGCCGCGGTTGACCATGCGGGTCAGCGTGGAGCGTACGGCCTGCTCACCGACCCCGACGCGGCCGAGAACGTCGATGATGCTGCCGGAGTAGACGCACAGGTCCCCCTCATCCAGGACGTGGTTGCCGAAGAAGGTGAGCATGAGCGACTGCGGGCGGGGCTGGGGGCCGTCAGCGGTGTCCGGGGTGTCCAGGATGTCGTCGATCTCCACGGCGGTAAGCCTACGGCCGCCCGCCGGCCACGCGGCGGGCAGCCGTACGGCGTCACTGGTCGTCGGCGGGATGGGCAAGGTCGTCGGGCCGCAGGTACGGGGTGGGCCGGTAGGTGGTGTAGCGGGCGGGACCGGACTGGCGGACCGCGGTGTGGGGGCGGGCGCGGGTGCTGGCGCTGGCGCGGGGCGTCATGCGGAGATCTCTGCCGTCGGCGCGGTGGCCGGGCGTTCGGCGCTGTCGGTCAGGGAGGACCGGCTGGTCTCGCGCACGAACAGGACGGTCAGCGCGGTGATGAGGGAGCCCCCGCACACCAGCAGGGCGACGGGAGTGCCGCCCCCGCTCCCGGCCACCAGACTGCCGGCGATCATCGGGGAGAAGCCGGCGCCGATGAGGGTGGCGCCCTGGTAGCCGAGGGAGGCGCCGGTGTAGCGGACCCGGGTGCCGAACATCTCGGTGAGCAGGGCGCCCAGCGGCCCGTACATCGTGGACTGGGCGATGCCGTGGCCGAGGACGACCGCGAGGATCAGCAGTCCGGGCGACTTGGAGTCGACGAGCGCGAGGACGGGGAAGGCGAGCGCGGCCGAGGCGAGGGCTCCGGCGAGGACGACCGGGCGGCGGCCGATCCGGTCGGAGAGCGCGGAGGCACAGGGCAGTACGACGAGGGCGACGCAGGCGGAGACGGTCAGCGCGGTCAGCACCTGCGGGCGTGCGTAGCCGATACCGGTGGCGTACGCGATCATGTAGCTGGTCAGCAGGGACTGCGCGGTGAAGGCACCGATGCCCACGCAGCAGGCCAGCAGCAGCGGGCGCGGGCGGCGCAGGACGTCGATGATCGGCAGCCGGGACTCGGCGCGGTCCTTCTTCACCTCGGCGAAGAGCGGGCTCTCGACGACCTTGAGCCGGACGAAGAGCCCGACGCCCAACAGGACGACGCTGAGCAGGAACGGCACGCGCCAGCCCCAGGCGGCGAACTCGTCCTTGGGCATCGCGACCACGAACGTGACGACGAGCGAGGAGAGCAGGGAGCCGAGCGGTGCTCCCATCTGCGTGAAGCTGGACCACAGGCCGCGGCGCCGTTCACCGGCGTGCTCGACGACCATGAGGGTGGCGCCGCCCCATTCACCGCCGATGGCGATGCCCTGGACGACGCGCAGGGTGATGAGCAGGACGGGCGCCCAGACGCCGATCGTGTCGTAGGTGGGCAGCAGGCCGATGAGGAAGCTGGCGCCACCCATCAGGCCCATGGTGAGCAGCAGCATGGACTTGCGGCCGAGCCGGTCGCCGAAGTGCCCGAAGACGATGCCGCCGAGCGGCCGGGCGACGTAGCCGGCGGCGAACGTGCCGAAGGCGGCGATGGTGCCGACGGCGGGATCGGCGCCGGGGAAGAACAGTTCGCCGAAGACGAGCGCGGCGACGGTTCCGTAGACGAGGAAGTCGTAGAACTCCACGGCGGTTCCGAGCAGCCCGGAGAGGGCGACCCGGCGCAGTTGCCGACTCTGGTCGGGGGCGGTGGACGGTGATGCGACGGGGGACGGGGGCATCGCGGTCTCCCTTGACCGGGGGAAGGACACCGTGAACTTAGGCGCCTCAATGACCATCGTCAAGAAAGTGCACAACATTATCTCGGGGGAAACGCAGCCTCCAGGTAGGCACTTGAGACCTCAAAGAAACTGCTGCAGATTACAAGCAACTGTTAGGGTGCGCCCCGTCTCCGACCCGCCCCAGCGCCCGAGCGCCCAAGGAAAGAGAGGGCAAGCGCCCATGACCACCGTGCGCGGAACCTCCGTTGACATCCCCACCCCGGACGGCACGGCCGACGCCTACCTCGCCTCCCCCGACGACAACTCCCCGCACCCGGCGGTGCTGTTCTACATGGACGCCTTCGGACTGCGGCCCCACCTGCGCAAGATGGCCGACCGCCTCGCCGAGGCCGGCTACACCGTGCTGGTCCCCAACGTGTTCTACCGCCACGGCCCGGCACCCGTGTTCGACCTGCCCGACTTCATCGACCCCCAGGAACGCCCGGGCCTCTGGGAGCAGATCGCCCCGGTTCTGCAGTCGCTCACACCCGAGTTGGTGACGCGCGACGCCGGTGCCTACCTCGACTGGCTGGCCGCCCGTCCCGAGGCCGCCGACGGACCGGTCGGCACCACCGGGTACTGCATGGGCACCCGCCTCGCCCTGCGCACCGCCGCGGCCCACCCCGAGCGGGTGGCGGCCGCGGCCGGCTTCCACGGCGGAGGCCTGGCGACCGACGACCCCGACAGCCCGCACCTGCTGGCGGGCAGCATCACCGCCGAGCTCTACTTCGGCCACGCCGACCAGGACCACTCCCTGCCGCCCGAGCAGATCGAACGCCTCGACAAGGCGCTCACCGACGCCGGCGTCCGTCACCGCGCCGAGGTGTACACCGGCGCGCGGCACGGTTACACCCAGGCCGACACCGCCATGTACGACGCCGAGGCGACCGAACGCCACTGGGAGGCCCTGCTGTCGCTCCTGGGCCGCACCCTGTGACCGTTCTGAGCGGCACGCCCTGAGTCCGGGCGGCGGCGAGCGGCCCGTGCGATCAGTACACGTCCCGCACGTACCGCTTGTCCGCCGCCAGTTGCTTCACGTACGCGGCGGCCTCGCCCTCGCTCATCCCGCCGTGCGTGACCGCGATGTCCCGCAGCGCCCGGTCCACGTCCTTGGCCATGCGGGAGGCGTCACCGCACACGGAGAAGCGGGCACCGTCCTGGAGCCAGTGCCACAGTTCGGGGCCGTGCTCGCGCATCCGGTCCTGCACATAGACCTTGGCGCGCTGGTCGCGGGAGAACGCGGTGTCGAGCCGGGCGAGGGTGCCGTCCTGAAGGAAACCCGTCAGCTCGTCCTCGTAGTAGAAGTCCGTCGCCCGGTGCTGTTCGCCGAAGAACAGCCAGTTCGGCGCCCGGTGGCCGAGCGCGCGGCGCTCCTGGAGGAAGCCGATGAAGGGCGCCACCCCGGTGCCGGGACCGACCATGATCATGGGGGTCGAGGAGTCGGCCGGAGGCCGGAAGTGCGGGGAGCGCTGCACGAAGACCGGGACCTCCATGTCCGGGTCGCCGTCCGCGAGGAAGGGCGAGCAGACCCCGCCGCGCGGGTGGCCGCGCAGGTTCTCGTACCGCACGACCGACACCGTCAGCGCGATCCGGTGCGGGTCGACGAGCGGGCTGGACGAGATGGAGTACTGGCGGGGCTGGAGCCGTTTGAAGACGCCGGCCCACTCCTGCGCGGAGGCACGCACGGCGTACTCCGCGACCACGTCCACGGCCTGCCGTCCCCAGGACCACTGGGCGAACCCGTCCTTGTTGTCCGGACGCAGCAGTTTCTTCAACTCGCGGTTGTCGCGGGCGCGTTCGGAGGCGAACCGGAGCAGGTCGGAGGTGATCCGCGTGATGTCGAGGTGCCGGTGCAGCGCCTCGGCGAAGGGAACCTCGCCGGCTCCGTTCACCCGCACGGCCACCGAGCCGTCCAGGCCGGTCACCGCCAGCCATTCCGCCACGAGGCCGAGGGAGTTGACCGGCCGCACGCCGAGCGCGTCACCCGCCTCGTACGTCAGCGGCGTACCGCTCGTGTCGAGGGTGAACCGGCGCACCTCCTTGCCCGCGCCGGGCAGGCTGAGCAGCCGGTTGCCGACCAGGCGGGCGGTGGCGGGCTCGGGCTTGGCGGACCGCACGGGCGGGGGAGCCGGGAGAGCGGGGGGAGCCGGGGAAGCCTCGGTCGTCGTGCCCAGAGCGGTGAGCACCTGGTCGAACCAGGCGTCCGCCGACGGCTCGTAGTCCGGTTCGCAGTCCGTACGGGGCGCGAGGCGCACCCCGCCCAGCTCGTCCAGCCGCGCGTCCAGCCGCCGTCCGTGGCCGCAGAAGTCGTCGTACGAGGAGTCCCCGAAGGCCAGCACGGCGTAGCGCACCCCGTCCAGGCGCGGCGCCTCCTGGCCGGAGAGGACGTCCCAGAAGCCAGAGCCGTTGTCGGGGGCGTCCCCGTCGCCGAAGGTGCTGGTGATCAGCAACAGGTCCGCGGAGCCGGGGAGTTGCCCCGGATTGGCGTCGTCCATGCCGAGGAGCCGGGCCCGGTGCCCGATGGCGGTCAGCCGCTCGGCGGCGGCCACCGCGAACTCCTCGGCGTTGCCGGTCTGCGAGGCCCACAGCACGACGACCTCCCGCCCGACGGGCTCGGCGGCGGGAGCGGCCGGGGGCGCGGACGCCGACCTGGAGTACATCCCGGCGAGGACACCGTTGACCCACAGCGCGTGCTCGGGGCTGAAGGGAGCGTCCGGCGGCAGAACGGGAACCCCCGGGACACCCGGGCCGAGCCCGGCGAGGAAGCCGGTGAGGTACTGGCGTTCCTGCGCGGAGAGGACGGGCGGAGGGGAGGGTTCGAGCCCGAGAGCGGCCAGTTCTGCCCGACCGGGGCCCGGCATCTCAGCCCCTCCGGCGTTTGAGGACGAGCCCGTAAGGGCGACACGGGGGTCTGGGGGCGGCGCCCCCAGAGAGGATGGGACGGGTAGGGGCGGCGGGGGCGAGGAAACCTTGGCCAACCCCACCGCACACACCTTCAACTCCGGCTGGAACGACAGCGGATCCACCGCGTCACTCGTCACCGCGTTGATGCTCAAGTACTCCCCGAACAGGTCGTTCCAGTGGAACGGCGCGAACACGCACCCCCGCCGCACCCGATCCGTCACCACGGCGGGCAGCACGGCCCGCCCCCGCCGCGAGGCGACCTCGACGGAGTCGCCGTCCTCGATCCCCAGCTCGGCCGCGTCCCGCGGATGCACCTCCACGAACGGCCCCGGGTTGAGCCTGTTGAGCTTGGCGACCCGGCCCGTCTTCGTCAGCGTGTGCCACTGGTGCTGGAGCCGCCCGGTGTTGAGCACGAACGGGAAGTCGTCGTCCGGCATCTCGGCGGGCTCCATGTGCGGTCGCGCGTGGAACACGGCCCGTCCGCTCGCCGTGGGGAACACCGGGGCACCGCTCTCCACGTACCGGATCGGGTTGCGGTCCGGCCCGTCCTCCGTGGGGGCCGGCCACTGCACGGACGTCGAGCGCAGCCGCTCGTACGTCACCCCGCGCAGGTCCCACCCGGTCTTCGGGTTCCAGGCCTGCTTGATCTCCTCGAAGACCTGCTCGGCGCTGTCGTACGAGAAGCCCTTCTCGTAGCCCATCTCCCGGGCGACCGCCGCGATCAGCCGCCAGTCGGCCGTGGCCTCGCCGGGCGGGTCGGCGGCCGGCCGGGCGAGCGTGAGGTTGCGCTCGCTGTTGATGAGGACGCCCTCGGTCTCGGTCCACATCGCGGCCGGGAGGACGACATCGGCGTACGCGTTCGTCTCCGTGTCGGCGAACACGTCCTGCGTGACGACGAACTCGGCGGCCTCCAGGCCCTCGATCACGGTCTTCCGGTTGGCCACCGAGGCGACGGGGTTGGTGCAGATGATCCAGCAGGCCTTGATCTCGCCGTCCGCCATCTTCCGGAACATCTCGACGGTGCCCTGCCCGACCCCGTCCTTGCGCAGGGTCTCGGGCGCCAGCCCCCACAGCTCCTCGACGAACGCCCGCTCCTCGTCGACGAGTACGGACCGCTGACCCGGCAACCCCGGCCCCATGTAGCCCATCTCACGCCCGCCCATGGCGTTGGGCTGGCCGGTGAGCGAGAACGGTCCGCTGCCGGGCCGGCAGATGGCACCGGTCGCCAGGTGCAGATTGACCAGGGCGTTGGTGTTCCAGGTGCCGTGGGTGGACTGGTTGAGGCCCATGGTCCAGCAACTGGTCCACTCGCCCGCCTCACCGATGAGCCGGGCGGCCGCCCGTATGTCCTCTTCCGGTAGCCCCGTGATCGCGGCGACGGAGTCCGGCGCGTAGTCGTCGAGGAACCCGGGCATCGCCTCCCAGCCCTCGGTGTGCGCGGCGATGAAGTCGGGGTCGGTGTGCCCGTTCTCGTGCAGCAGGTGCAGCAGACCGTTGAGGAGGGCGAGGTCGGTGCCGGGCCGGACCGGCAGATACAGATCGGCCTTCTCGGCGGTCGCGGTGCGCCGCGGGTCGACGACGATCAGCTTGGCGCCCGCCTTCACCCGCTCCATCATCCGCAGGAAGAGGATCGGGTGGCAGTCGGCCATGTTGGAGCCGATGACCAGGAACAGGTCCGCCTTGTCGAGGTCCTGGTACGAGCCGGGCGGCCCGTCGGCGCCGAGCGACAGCTTGTAGCCCGTCCCCGCGCTCGCCATGCACAGCCGGGAGTTGGACTCGATCTGGTTCGTCCGCACGAAGCCCTTGGCGAGCTTGTTCGCCAGGTACTGGGCCTCCAGGCTCATCTGCCCGGAGACGTAGAGGGCGACGGCGTCGGGACCGTGCTCGTCGATGATCGCGCGCAGCCGCCGTGCGGTTTCGGCCACGGCGTCGTGCACCGGCGCGGGGACCGGCTCGTCGCCGCGGTCGTCCCGGACCAGCGCGGTGGTCAGCCGCCCCGACGCGGCCAGCATGTCGGCCGTGGTCGCGCCCTTGGTGCACAGCCGGCCGAAGTTCGCGGGGTGGGACTTGTCCCCGGAGGCCTTCAGGACCGTACGTCGTCCGTCCGGGCCCATGCCGATGTCCAGGACCATGCCGCACCCGACACCGCAGTACGAGCACACGGTCCGCACCTGCTGGGTGGCGCTCTGCGGGCCCTGCACGGCCACGGCGGCCCCTTCCTGTTCGGCGGCTGAGCGGTCCGATCGGTCGGATCGGTGTGCTCGATCGGTGTGCTCGATCGGTGTGCGGATCGGTGTGCCGGATCGGTGTCGGTGGTGGATACGGATCCCGGCCCCCGATCGTTGTCCGGCTCGTTGTCCGGCGTGGTCGAGCGTACGAATTGCCCGTTACGCCGATGTCACATGACCTGATCATGAGGGGTTACATGGGCCACACAGTGACCGTGCGGGGACTGTGAGGGATCGAAGAGTGACGTATTCCGGCCGTTGTGCGCTTGAGGACGTAGCGGTCCGTGTCGCGGTTGAGCCGAACGGGTGACCATGCGTAAGAATTGGCTGGTGCAGACTTTGAGTGCGAGCCAGGGGGAGTGCCGGTGAACAGCCACGACGTCACCGACGAACAGTGGGAAGGGCTCGCCCAGGTCGTGCCGTTGCGTGGCCGGGACGCATGGCCGTCCCAGGTCGGCCACCGCTCGATACCCGAGGCCGAGACGGAGGCACGGCGCCGATTCGTGGTGCTGCGGGTCAACGTCTTCGCCGACGCCCGTGACGTCGCCGAAAGGCTGATGGCGGGCGTCCCGGTGCTGCTCGACCTCTCGGGTGCCGAGACCGAGGTCGCCAAGCGGGTCCTGGACTTCAGCACGGGCGTTGTGTTCGGCCTGGCGAGCGGAATGCACCGAGTCGACCGCAACGTGTTCCTTCTCACACCCCCGGGCACGGAGGTACGCGGCCTCATGGAGGGCGCCGGAATCCCGGGGGTCTAGCGCGACGGTCCGCGGCTTTTGAGGGGGCGCGGGGAACGGGGCGTTCTTAGGGCGTGGGCAACGGCGCGGCTTTTTAAGGGGCGCGGTGCTGTTTCGATATGCGGCTCCGCCGCGTGGGCGCGACCAGCCACCCTCAACCCGCAGCCAACAACCCACTCACCCCACCCTCCCCGGGGGTATGGGGGCGCAGCCCCCAGGGATGGGACGGGTAGGGGCGGCGGGGGCGGAAAGAGCCCCGGCACGCGCTCCCCCGATCGTAGGAAGGTCCCAGGGCTGGAACGGTTCGCCCACCCACCCCGTGACTACCGTCCGTACATGACCGCCCCGCCCACGTCACCACCCGCTGTCACATCTCCCGCCCCTCCGCCGGAGGCACCCGCACGCCCACAGCGCCCCAGTGTCACCGAGCTGCGCCTCTCCGCCTTCGCCGGCCACCGGAACACCGTGTTCCCGCTCGCCTCGGTGACCCTGTTCGCCGGACGCAGCGGCAGCGGCAAGTCCACGGCCCTCCGGGCCTACGAGGCGCTGGCCCGGCTGGGCGGCGGGGCCGAGCTGGGAGAGGTGTTCCCGGACCCGGTCGCGTGCGTGCCGGAGCGGGCCCGGCCCGACGCCAGGCAGCGGCGCGGCTTCCGCATCGGCTGCACGGCCGACGGCCCCGAGGGACCCGTACGGCTCGACGTCGCCGTGCAGGCCGAGCCCGAACTGCGCATCGTGGGCGAGCGGTTGACGTCGGGCGGGCAGATCCTGCTGGAGACGGCCCTGCGGGACCCGAGCCGCCCCGTCGTCCAGGCGGCCTGGCACACGGCGGGCTCGGCGCCGGTGACCCGCGGCCCGCTCCCCGACGACCGCCTGGGTACCGCTCTGCTGCCTCTTCGCGTCGCCGGCAAGACCGACGGCCAGCGCCGCGTGCTCGCCGCCGCCGAGCAGACCGTGGTCGCCCTGCGGTCCGTGTTCGCCTGCGATCCGCGGCCGGAAGCCATGCGGGCGGCGGTGCGCCCCGGAGCGGGCCGGCTGCTGCGCGGCTGCGGCAACCTCGCCGAGGTGCTGTGGCGCACGCGCACGGAGTGCGGGCGGCGGCACGTTCAGCTCGTCGCGGCGGCCCACGCCGGGTGCGCGGGCCCGGTCGCGGATGTGCTGGCGGAGCCATTGGGGGACGGTACGGTACGGGCGCTGCTGGATCGGGGCGACGGGGTACGGACACCGCTCGGGCTGCTGGGGGACGGGGAACTGAGATATCTGGCGCTGGCCCTGGTGCTGATGACCGGACCCGGCGTCCTGGAGGTCGACCCAGTGGGCGAGGTGCCCGCGGCGTTCCAGGCGCTGACCGTCCTCGCCGACGGCTTCGACCGCGCCCTCGACGCACGGCAGGTGGGAGAGCTGGCCCGGCTCGCGGTACGCATGGGTGCGCGTGGGCACATCCGGCTGGTGGGCGCGGTGACCGACGCGTCGTGGGCCACGGGGGTGGTGGGGGCGACCGTGGTGAACATGAACGCGTGAGGTGTGCTCCGGAAGCGGCGCGGGGTGATCCGGAAGCGGCGCGGGGTGATCCGGGAGCAGCGCGGGGTGATCCGGGAGCCGCGCGGGGTCGGATGATAGACCTGGATCTCGTGAACGAACTGGATGTGGCAGGTCTGCAGCGGCGGCTCGCCGAGTTCGCGGCCGCTCGCGACTGGCAGCAGTACCACACCCCCAAGAACCTCGCCGCCGCGCTGAGCGTCGAGGCGTCCGAACTCGTCGAGATCTTCCAGTGGCTGACGCCGGAGGAGTCGGCGCGCGTGATGGACGACGCCGGCACCGCCCACCGTGTCACCGACGAAGTCGCCGACGTGCTGGCGTACTTGCTCCAGCTCTGCGAGGTGCTCGGCATCGACGCGCTGGCCGCGCTGGACGCGAAGATCACCCGCAACGAGCGGAGGTTTCCCCGACCGGGGGAGTCGCGGACCGGCGAGGCGCCCTGAGCGGTTCTTCGGGCTCTCCCGACGGCTCCCGTGGGGGGGAGGAACCGATTCCATCAGGAACCTATCAATCCGTTTGTCACTCTCCGGAGTTAACGAGTTGTCCGCAACCAACTTGTTGTCCACAGATTTCGGGCTTCCTCTGGCTTTTCGTCCCACGTGCCTTCACTCTGGGTAGTGGACAGTGGAGTTCGGGCGGACGTGCGAAGAGCACGTCAAGACAGACGGGGACGGTTCGCATGGACGCGATGCGGCTCATCCTGGCGAGCAGGCGTGCCCTGGCGGGGAGCGGGGAGGAGCGGGAGATCATGACGGAGGCGTGGCAGGCGCAGGCCCTGGCCCAGGCGATCGGCAGCCGCCTGGCGGTGTCGGGCCCGCCCGAACTGCGGGGTGAGGCCCTGGGGTTGACCGAGTTGGCGGGCAGAGGCTGCGGGGTCCTCGGCGCCCCGCAGCTGGACGTGGGGGCCTTACGCGCCTCCCAGCTCACCGAGTTGGGTGACGCCCGTCAGACCCTCCTCGGCCTGGGCGGTCTCCTCGGTGAGGTCGGTATAGCGCTCGTCGGCCTCGCTTCCGCGGCGGACGACCAGACGACGTACTGGCAGTGCATGGAGGCCATCGACGCGGCGGAGGAGTCCCGTGACCGGGTTCGGGAGATGCTGCGCCGCCTCGCGGTCCGGGAGGCGGCGGTCCCGGAGCGCGAGGCGGGCTGAGCGCGATGTGCAAGGCGAGGTGAGCACGGTGTGCAAGGCGGGGTGAGCACGGTGTGCAAGGCGGGGTGAGCACGGTGTGCAAGGCGGGGTGAGCGCGGGCGTGTGTGAGGCGGGGTGAGTGCCTACGCGATCGCCGAGGCCGTGCCGGAGACCGTGATGCCGCCTTCGGCCGGGATGTCGACCCGGAGAACACTGGGCCGGCCGACGTGCCTGCCCTGGCGGATCGTGATCGTGGCGGGCGCGTCGAGCAGTCCGGTGTCACGGAGGTACGCGCCGACGGACGCGGCAGCGGAGCCGGTGGCGGGATCCTCGGTGATCGCGCCGACGGGGAAGAGGTTGCGTGCTTCGAACTCCCCGTCGTTCCCCTCACCGAGCGCCTTCAGAACGGTGACCGTGCCGAGCCACCGCTGTTCGTCCATGAGCGTGCGCAGCACGTCCGGGTCGAAGGAGAAGCCGTCGAAGGTGTCCTGAGAGGCGAGGACCAGGACGGGATGGACGTTGCCGGCGAACGCCTCTCGTGGCGGACGGGCGGCGTCGAGATCGTCGTGCGAGAGCCCGAGGACGTCCAGCAGCCGCTTCAGGACGTCCGCGTCGATCGGCTCCACTCGCGGCTGGACGCTCGTGAAGGAGGCGGTCACCTGTCCGCCGGCCCGTGTGATGTCGATCCGCACCTCTCCGGCGGGAGTGTCGAAGAGGAACGCGTCGACGTCGATCCGCTCGGCCAGCGCGACCGCCGTCGCCACGGTGGCGTGCCCACAGAACGGCACCTCGGCGACGGGTGAGAAGTACCGCATGCCCACGCGGGGAGGCTTCTCGTCCTGTGGCGGTCGTACGACGAACGCGGTCTCGGCGTACCCCACCTCGGCCGCGACGGTCTGCATCTCCGCGTCGGACATCCCGCGAGCGTCCAGCACGACCCCCGCCGGGTTCCCACCCGAGGGATCCGCCGGAAAGGCCGCCAGCCGCAGCACAGAACCAAGATCACCCATGGTCACAACTCCCCCTCCTGCGTCCTGCCACGTGGAGACGAGCTTGTCACAGCGACGGTGTCGTGGGGCACCCCGATATCGAGCGGCGGCCGCGCGGCGAACGCGGGTGTGAGTAGTTGAGGTACAGGAAATCCCGGTGAGATTGATCTTGCTGGGCTTCTCCTACCGGTCGTCGTTCCGGGCCTGTGCGAGCAGCTGGGCCACCAGGTCGTCGGACCCGTCTTCGGCCTGGCGGGCCAGGTCGTCCAGCACGGTGTCGCCGTCGAGGACCTGCGCGGTGAGCCGTTCCATCAGCGCCGGGTCGGTGCCGCTGCCGGGCCCGGTGATGCGGGCGCGGACCGGACGGCGCGGGCCGATGACCTGTGCATCGTCGGACCCGGCGGTGTCTTCGTCCTCGGCGAGCGCCCGGTACAGCGAGGCGACCGAGGGGTGCTTGCCTGCGTTCTTGCCGGTCTTGATGGTGAGCTTGCCCGCGATCTCGGGGACGGGGACGCCGCGGTCCCGCAGTGCGCGGGCGAACAGCAGCGAGTCGTCGTCGATGACCTTGGGCCGTCCGCCGTGGTTGCCCTTGGCGGCCGCCGCCTGCTGTCCCTCCAGGGTCTTCTCGCGGATGTAGTTGCGGTCGAGCTGGGCGGCGACGGCGAGGACGGCAAAGAACATCGCGCCCATGCCGTTGGGGTCGTAGATGCCGGTGAGCGGGCCGGTGAGGAGTTCGAGCTGCACGCCAGCGGCCTGGAGCTGCCCGGAGAGGGTCATCAGCTCGGCGGCGTTGCGGGCGAGACGCTTGAGTTCGTGGACGGTGAGGATGACCTCTTGGTCGGGGGCGGCCTCCTTGATGTCGTACGCCAGTTTGAGGGCATTCTCCAGCTCGGGCCGGGTCTTGATGCGGGTGGAGATCTTCTCGGAGAAGATTCGCTTGCAGACCGGTTCGAGCGCGTCGAGCTGACTCTGGAGTTCCTGCTGCGCGGTCGAGCAGCGGGCGTACCCGATCCGGATCGGCTTGGCCGCGACGGCGGCCAGCAGGGCCGGGGCGGGCGGGCCCGCCTTCCACGGCCGCCCGGGGCCGCGGTCTTCCGGTACGAGTACCTCCAGCTCCTCGCGGAGCGCGGGCACGAGGATGAAGCGTGCGGTGTGATACTTCGTCGCGCACTTCCCACTGCGGGTGCGGCACGGGCTCCCGGCCGGGGCTTCACACTTCGGACAGTCGTTTCGTTCTACCGCGTTTGCGGCTTGATCGGGCGTCAGGTCCACCCGCGCAGTCTGTCAGAACTATCTCGCACAACACGCAGGTTTTGAGAGGAGTTCCGCGAACGGCGACCTGCGGATTCGTGAGCGGTTCCGGGGTGTTCGCAGAACTCTCGCAACTGGTCATTTATGCGAATCACCGAGCGTCACGCTTGTCACCAAGCAGTTGCAGACGGCCCGCTGGCCCCCACGATGCGGTTGACAGCAGGGACGACCAAGGCTGTCGCCTAGATTGCCACAGCGCCCTGCGCGAACGCCTACGGGCAGTGGATCACCACGCGTGGCGTCGAGACCGTCGCCGACCGCCTGGCGTCGCCGACGGATGCCCCTGAACGTCATGGCGACCTGATTCCGCCGGGGCCGTGGGGTGAGCGCGGACGGGCTCGGCGTTCGCGGATTGCGGTCGCTCACCTCGC
Source organism: Streptomyces sp. NPDC046862 (assembly GCF_040704615.1). Lineage (NCBI taxonomy): Bacteria > Bacillati > Actinomycetota > Actinomycetes > Kitasatosporales > Streptomycetaceae > Streptomyces > Streptomyces sp. NPDC046862. Next base: position 111,863 of record NZ_JBEYXP010000028.1, read on the forward strand.
TCCGGCGCATGCCTCCGCCTCTGCCAGGTACCGCGCCACGGGGCCCAGGGTCAGCATTCCGCTGGCGGCGCCGGCGTGTTCTGTACAGGCATCACGCAGGGCAGCCGCAGCGTGCGCGGCGATTCCGCGCTCGCCGAGGCGTACGGCGGCGCGGGCGGTCAGGCACCACATGGCCTCCTGCATGTGGTCACGCGCTGGTTCGGGAACCGCAGCGAGGGCGGTACGGGCCTGCTCGCCCCGGTCCTGGGCGAGCAGCACGAGGGGTCGCGTCCAGGGCCTGTACGGGCCCCAGTCGAGGTGCGGGTCGGTGGGCGCGGGCCGGTCGTGCAGCAGGCGCAGTCCCAGTAGGGCGAGCGGGAACAGGCCGCGGTGCAGCCCCGGCATTCCGGCCGTCCGGAGGGCGTCCTCGGCAGCGCGGTAGTGCGCTGCGGCCGTGGCGGCGGTCGGTCCGCCGGGTTCGGCGCTGCGGGCGGCCGTGGCCAGGGCCCTGAACCACCTGGTGAGGACGGAGACGAGGGGCGCCTCGGTGGTGGCGGCGAGCTGGTCGGCTGCATGGGCGTGCGAGGTCGCGGCGTCGAGGTCGCCGAGGGCCGAGGCGGATTGCAGGCGGACGAGTCGGCCGAGTACGGCGAAGTTCGGCAGCTCGTGCCGGGTGGACAGGTCGAGGATCTCGGCGCCGGTCCTGTTCCGTGCTGCCGCGAGCCCGGGGCTGCCGAAGGACTGCAGGAACACCCCGTTGAGGGCGAAGGCCAGCAGGGCGGGATCGGCCAGGTCCCGTGCCAGCTCCTCGGCCTGACGCGCCGCCTGCTGCGCGTGCTTCAGCTCGGTCCCGGACAGATCGGCGCTGCGGCTCTCGACGGCGACCGTGGCCAGGAGGCGGGCGCGCAGGTCGGCGGGGCCGTCTGGGCCGAGCCCGGTGAGCGTGCGCTCGGCAGCCGCGACGACGGCGCGGGACTGTTCGGGGTCGTCGGCCCGGCTCCAGAGGGCGGGCACGTCGTAGGCGCCGATGATCCGGGCGGTCAGGGAGAGGTCCCCCGTGCGTTCCGCCGCCTGGATGGCGGCGAGGCGGTCGCGCCGCGAGCGGACGAGGGCGTCGCCACCCGCCAGTGCGAGGGTGCGGGCCAGATCCACGGTGGTGCGCGGGCCGAGCCGGACACCAGGGCCGGTCCACGCGGTACGTGCTCCTTCGGGGGGCGCGGACCCGTTGAGGATGTCCGTCTCCAGGCGCTGAAGGCCGGCACCGGGGTCGAGTCCGAGTTGGTCAACGAGCATCGCGCGGGCACGGCGGAGGGTGGCCAGCGCGTCGGCCTGGCGGCCCGCGCGATACAGCGCGCGGGCAAGCAGCTCCCAGGCCGGCTCGCGCCACGGGTGTTCGGCGCCATGGGCACCGAGTTCGGCGACGAGGTCGGCCCCTTCCCCGGAGTCGAGGAGGATGCGGGCGCGAAGTTCCACCCCCTCCAACCTCAATTCCTCCAGCCGGGTCCGCTCGCGCTGCGCCCATGCGGAGCCGGTCACATCGGCGTAGGCGGGTCCGCGCCAGGCCGCGAGTGCCGTGCCGAGGTCGGTCACCGCGGCGGGGTTGCGGCGGGCTCGGGCCAGGGTGTCCTGGAACCGATGGACGTCAACGTCCTCGCGCGGCAGGCGCAGCGCGTAGCCGGGACCTTCGGTGACGATGACGCGCGGCGGATTGCGGGGCGGTCGGTCGGGTTCGAGGGCGCGGCGCAGCGCGGCGACGAACGTACGCAAAGCGCCCACGGCGCGGGCTGGCGGATCGGTCCACAGGTCATTGACAAGGGTGTCGGTGGTGACCATCCGTGCCTCGGCGGCGACGAGCCGGGCGAGTACCTCACGATGGCGGGGTCCGCCCAGGTCAACCGGGCTGCCGTCGTCGCGGAGGGCACGCACCACACCGAGCACGTCGATTCGCATGCCCCCATCCTCCGTGCCAGGGGCCGACTGCGCCCAACCGTACTGATCGGTTGCTGATCGCCGTCGCCCAAGCTGATCCGGTCAAGTCCCCGACCCGAAAGGGTGGTCCCTCATGACGCTCACCATTCCCGGCTTCGATCACATCCGCCTGCCCGGTGCGGATGGTGTGGAGCTGGCTGCAGCTGTCGGCGGCAGCGGCAGCCCGGTCGTGCTGTTGCACGGCTTTCCCCAGACCCACCTGATGTGGCGACACGTCGCCGAGCGGCTCGCCGACGAGCACACGGTGATCTGTCCTGACCTGCGGGGCTACGGCGCCAGCGACAAGCCGGCGGCCGCCGACCCCGATGTGTACGCCAAGCGCACCATGGCCGCCGACGTCGTGACCCTGGCGGCGGCGCTCGGCCACGAGCGCTTTGCCCTCGTCGGCCACGACCGAGGCGCCCTGGTCGCCTTCCGGGCGGGGTTGGACCACCCTGAGACCATCACGCACCTGGGCATCCTCGACATCGTGCCGACGCTCGACATGTGGAACGTCCTGCATGGCGCCTCGGCGTCGATCGGCTACCACCTCTTCCTGATGGCGCAGCCGCCGGGCCTGCCGGAGGCGATGATCGCAGGCAGCGCGGACGCGTTCTTCGGCTCGTTCCTCGACGCCTGGGCCAACGACCCCACCGCCATGCCCGGGGATGTGCGTGCCGAATACCTGCGCGCGAGCGCCGCGGCGGTGACGTCGATCGTCGCTGACTACCGGGCCTCGGCGGACATTGACATCATGCACGACCAGGCGGACCTGGACGCCGGGTCGCAACTGGCCATGCCCGTGACGGTCATCCAGCAGGACTGGGGCGCGCAGCTCGGCTACGACGCTGCCAGGGTGTGGAAGGCGTGGGCGCCGGACCTGGACCACCGGCTGACCCGCGCCGGGCACTTCATGGCCGAAGAGGCACCCGACGAGATCGCGGCCGCGATCCGGGGCCTGCTGGCCCGCTGAGCCTCCTGCTCTCGACTCGTCGGCTGGACCACCGTCGGTCGGCGAGCGCCAGGTTTTCGGCGATCAGCATTCTTTTCTTGCGCTGGATACCCAGGCGGTGCCGCCCGGCCTGCACGGGGTACAACGAGCGGCCTGACGTCTTGGGTGCGCCGGCGGTCAGTCCTCTTCCTCGTCGTCCTCGGCCGCGGGGTCGCGGAAGGGGCGCAGGCCCTGGCCGGGGCCGCTGGCCGTGATGTTGAACAGGTAGCGGCCCAGGAAGTTGATGTGCCGGTCCTTGAGCGGGAGAGGCGAGCTGCGTCCTCGTCCTTGATGTCGTGGCCCTCGGCGCGGAGCCGGGCCACGGCGGCATCCAGGCCCCGGACCAGCTGGTCCAGGTGCTCGGCGGCATCTTCGGACAGGGACAGGCCCGCCAGCACGTCCGCCTTCATCGCCTCCCACCGCGGCCCGTCCAACAGCCTCGCGCGCGGGTCCGCCCACCGGTTCGACGGCGAGGCGAACACGTCCCGCCGGTTCAGCGCGCGGTGCAGCTGCTCCAGCACACACACCACGTACGCGTCACGGTCGACCGCACCCTGCGGCAGCTTCGAGTTGGAGAACACCGCCCGCTTCCACATCGCCGGCACGAGTTCGGCGTCGACCTCGCGGGGCAGCAGCGGCCGGTCCTTGACCCGCCGCCGCGACAGCGCGGGCAGCCGGCGCACCGCAGCGAGCACCCGCCACCCGGCCGGGGCCGCGCCGAGCGCGTCCGACTCACCCAGCAGAGACAGGAACGGCCGGACGGTGTTGTAGCGCAGGGCCAGCTTCTCCCGCATCGCCGCCTCAGCCGACCCGTCGTCCTCCAGCACCAGGGCCTCCACGGTCGCGACCGCCCCCGCGACCGCCGTACGCGGCACGGCCTCCTCTACCGCCGCCCACAACGCGCCGACGTCCACGTCCGTCCCGGCCTCGGCGACCAGGTCCAGCTCCTCGGCCAGGATCTTCGACGCCTTCGCCAGGATGCGGGCCGCCTTCTCCAGCTGCGGCAGCATCGCAAGACGATCCCGGTCCGACGCCCGACGGGCCTGGCTGATCAGCCGGTTCGCCATCAGCACCGCGAACAGGTCCAGCGCGTCATCGACCGCCTGAGCCTCCAACTGACGCACCACCGCCGTCAACAGCGCGGTCCGCCGCGGCTCCGGCGCCCGCTCGATCGTCTGCGCCTTGCTCAACTGCCCGTACCGGGACAGCGTGGACAGCCGATTCACCGGCACCCGGGACAGGTTCACCCGCCCCAGCGCGAACGCCGAGATCTCCTCCACCCGCTCCATGGCCCGCACCATCGCCGTACCCGTCGACTTCGTCGGCGGAGTACGCAGCCGCTCCAGCTCAGAGACCCGCTTGCCCTCCGGCACCACCAGCAGCTCAGCCAGCGCCGGCGCGAGCGACGGATCAGCCTGGGACGCGGCGCGGGCCACCGCCTCGTACAAGCGCCGCTCGGCAACCGTCCGGGCCTCCGACACCTGCCGTGCCAACACCGAAACGCCGGGCAGCAGCACCCGGTTCTTCCGCAGCCACGTCACCGCGTGGTTGAACAGCGCCACCGGCCCCTCGGCATGCGTCCACGCCCGCCCGTACAGGAAGCCGCGGAACTCCCGCCCCCACTTCCGATCCGCGAAGTCCCGGTACTTGAACCGCTTCTGGATCTCCGCCGCGTGCTCATACACCGTCGACCGGCGCTCCGGGTACCCCTTCACGCACGAGGCATCGGCGATGCCGAGCTGTCCGGCCAGGCACTCCACGGCCTCCCACGGCACCGCAAGTGGGTCCTCACCCAGGAACCGGCCGATGTAGCGGACCGTGCAGATCTGCAAGGCCATGCCCAGGCGATGTGCGTCCATACGCCGCAGGGCGATCAGGTCGCGGTCGTCATCGTCGAGGAAGAAGAACCGCTCCAGTTCCGGGCGGGTGGGCACCTCGGTGAACGTCCCGTACGCCTCGGCCTGCTCATCAGTTAAAAATTCCACCGGCATGCGGCGGACGGTAGCCATGCCCCGGCAACGATCGAGGATCTTCCTCCGAACCCCCGCACCAGGCCGATCACGTGTGCTAGACGACCATGATCGTTCTCACCGGGATTTCCTGTACCTCAACTACTCACGCCCGGAACGCCCGGCAGTCGTGGGACCGGGCGTCGCGCTTGCGGGTGGGGTGTTTGGGGGTGTGGGTGTTGCCGGTGGTGAGGGAGGTGGGAGGGCGGGGGGCCGGGGGAGGGAGGAGGGGATCAGGCGTGGTCGGGGCCGTCCGTGAGGGTGGGGCGGGAGCCCGAGAGGTCCGCGTCGAGCTGGGACAGGTCGGCGTTGAGGGCCGCCATCAGCTCCTCCATCTGCTGGAGCAGCCCTTTGGGCTGCGCGGGCACGGCCTGTTCCGGCACGGCTTCCTGGGACATCAAGGCCTCCTCGGCCCTCGGCCCTCGGCACGGGGGCCACGTTGGGCAGGCGTCCCGGCAGCGGCCGCCGGCGACGGGTGCCGGGCGGTCCGGCTCCGCCCACGCCAACGATCACCGCTGGGGCGGGTCACTGAGAGGCCCCGCAGGCGGCGCCGGGTTGACGGAATTTCACTCGACCGAGGCGGCGAGGGACGGAGGGGACCAGTGGGGTTGACCCCTGTTCGAGCGTGCAGGATGGGAAGTATGGATCTCCGTATCTTCACCGAGCCCCAGCAGGGGGCGACCTACGACACCCTTCTCGGCGTCGCCAAGGCCACCGAGGACCTCGGCTTCGACGCCTTCTTCCGTTCTGACCACTATCTCCGCATGGGTTCGGTGGACGGCCTGCCCGGTCCCACCGACGCCTGGATCACCCTCGCCGGGCTGGCCCGGGAGACCAAGCGCATCCGGCTCGGCACCCTGATGACCGCAGGTACCTTCCGCCTGCCCGGGGTCCTCGCCATCCAGGTCGCACAGGTCGACCAGATGTCGGGCGGACGCGTCGAACTCGGCCTGGGCGCGGGCTGGTTCGAGGAAGAGCACAAGGCGTACGGGATCCCGTTCCCGAAGGAGAAGTTCGCCCGGCTCGAGGAGCAGCTCGCCATCGTCACCGGGCTGTGGGCGACGGAGGCCGGCAAGACCTTCAGCTACGAGGGCACCTACTACCAGTTGGCCGACTCGCCCGCGCTGCCCAAGCCCGCGCAGACCAAGGTGCCGGTGCTCGTCGGCGGGCACGGGGCGAGCCGCACGCCCCGCCTCGCCGGGCAGTACGCCGACGAGTTCAACATGCCGTTCGCCTCGGTCGAGGACAGCGAGCGGCAGTTCAACCGGGTGCGCGCGGCGGCCGAGCAGGCCGGACGCCGGGGCGACGACCTGGTGTACTCGAACGCCCTGGTCGTCTGTGTCGGCAAGGACGACGCCGAGGTCGCCCGCCGCGCCGCCGCGATCGGCCGCAAGGTCGACGAGCTCAAGGCCAACGGGCTCGCCGGCTCCCCGGCGGAGGTCGTCGACAAGATCGGCCGCTACCAGGCCGTCGGCTCCCAGCGGATCTACCTCCAGGTGCTCGACCTCGACGACCTGGACCACCTGGAGCTGATCTCCTCCCAGGTCCAGACCCAGCTGTCGTAGGCACAGCGCCGCCTCGCGCCGCTCGACGGCCGCAGGCCCGTCGAGCGGCGCGAGGCCGTGACATCCTGCGGCTCCGCCGCGTGGGCGCGACCAGCCACACACAACCGGAACGATCGGCCCGGACAGGGGTACACGGTGGGAACGATCGGCCGGGACGGGGTACGCGGTGGGGAGGACCCGGACACATCGATCCGCGGGGTCGGCCGACCTGGGAAGAAGGGATCCCGATGATCTCCGAGATGGTTCTGGTGCCCACCGACAGCGCGACCCTCCCGGGCGACCTCATCGTGCCGGAGCGGGCGCGGGCGGTGGTGCTGTTCGCGCACGGCAGCGGCAGCTCCCGGCACAGCCCGCGCAACCGGATGGTGGCCGCCGAGCTGCGGGCCGCGGGACTGGGCACGCTGCTGATGGATCTGCTGAACGAGCGGGAGGAGCGCGACGACGCGGCGACGGGCGAGCATCGCTTCGACATCCCGTTCCTCGGTCACCGCCTGGTGGCCGTGGTCGACTGGCTGGACACGCAGCTCGACACCCAAGGCCTCCCGATCGTCCTCTTCGGCGCCAGCACCGGCGCGGCCGCGGCCCTGGTCGCCGCCGCCGAGCGCCCGGACCGCGTGCTGACCGTGGTGTCGCGGGGCGGGCGGCCCGACCTGGCCGAGGACGCGCTGGAGGCCGTACGGGCGTCGGTGCTGCTGATCGTCGGCGGCGACGACGAGGTGGTGCTGCGGCTCAACGAAGAGGCGGCACGGCGGCTGGGAGGCCCGACTTCCGTGCACATCGTGCCGGGGGCCACCCACCTCTTCGAGGAACCCGGCGCGCTGGAGGAGGTCGCCGTCGCGGCCCGGCAGTGGTGCGTGGGCCGGCTGAAGTCGTCGCGGGACGGCTGAGATCATCGCGGGACCCGGGAAGTCATCGTGGGACGGCTGAAGTCCCGTCGGTGTGCAGCCGGGCGCCCTGCCGCAGCAGTTCCCGCTGGACGAGGGACGCGGGCACCTCTCGCGGGACGTGCCCCCGGCGGACGGACAGCGCCGCGCACACCCCGGCCGCCTGTCCGGTCGCCATCGCGATGGGCATCACCCGGTACGAGGAGTGCGCCACGTGCGTACCGGAGATGCAGCGCCCCGCCACCAGCAGACGGTCGGGACCGCGCGGCAGCAGGCAGCGCAACGGGATGTCGTAGAAGCGGCCGGTCGGCACCCGCCTGAGGAGGGTGCCCGTGCCCTCCGGGTTGTGGATGTCGACCGGGTAGGCGCCGTGCGCGATCACGTCCGGGAAGGACCGGGCGGCCAGGACGTCGTCGCCCGTCAGCTGGTAGTCGCCGACGACCCGGCGGCTCTCGCGGACACCGATGTGGGTGCCGCTCTGCACGACGTAGGAGTCCTCGAAGCCGGGCACGTGCGTGCGCAGGAAGTGGTCGATCTGCTCCAGCTGCCGGCGGGCCGTGTACTCGGCCCGGGTGAGGTCCCACACGCTGGTGCCGAGCGCTCTGGTGAGGCGGGTGCAGTTGACGCTGACCTCGTGCGGATGCGGGGTGGCGAAGAACAGCACGTCCTCGCGCGGCAGTTCCAGCTCGCCGTCCGCCGTGGCCTGCCGTACGAGGTCCCACAGCCCGTGCACGCCGCGCCACTGGTCGGGGTGCGCCCGCACGTACTCCGCGAATCGCTCCGGCAGGAACTCGGCGACGCGGAACATCAGTGTCATCGGCTGCACCAGCCCGTCCTCCGGACGCCCGATCTCGTACGGCGCCCCGCACGCGACCGCGACGTCACCGTCGCCCGTGCCGTCCACCACCACCTGCGCGTCGATCACGACCGGCCCGGACTTGGTCTCGAAGACCACCCGCCAGCCGTCGTCCAGGGGCAGCGGCAGCGTGGCGGAGGCGAAGGCGTGGAACAGCATCCGCACGCCCGCCTCGTCCATGAGGTCGAGCAGGACCCGTTTGAAGATCTCCGGGTCGAACGGCACGGTGTACCCGGTCCGAAGGGACGGCGGGACGCAGCCGCCGCGCGCCGTGAGCCGGTCGAGCAGCCGCCACAGGACACCCGCGACCACCGGTTCGCCCTCGCCGTGGTCGGTGGGCAGCAGCCGGGTGAGGTCCCCGGCCTCGGTGAACGCGGCCTGCTTGTGCTCGTTGTGGAACGACATCAGCGGCATGACGAGCGCCACGGTCGCGTTGCCGCCGAGGAAGCCGTAACGCTCCACGAGCACCACGTCCGCCCCCGCGTCGGCCGCGGCGATCGCGGCGGCGCACCCGGCGGGCCCGCCGCCCACCACCAGGACGTCGGTACGGCCCCCGTGCCGGGCGGGCCGCGGCGGCAGCGTGACGGTGCGGTGCTCTGGGGGCTCTTCCAGGATCGGCATCGGCGTCCTCCGCGCCCTGGACGGGTCCGGTCGGGGCCGGACGCTTCCCATCGGGTCCGATCGGTCCGGTCGGTCGGTCGGTCGGTCGGGTCGGGTCTGGTCGGTCCGGGTCGGGTGGGGTCCGGCCGGTCCGGCCGGGCCCGCTCGGGTCGGTCCGCTTACGGGCAGGTCACGCGCTCAGCGGGCGGACCTCCGAGGCGATCGGCGGCGACTGTGCCGCCTGCGTGGGCGCGGCCCTGTCGAGGCCGTCGAGCAGGTTCCCGCACCGGACGCAGGTCTCCTCGGCGAGCGCGCGCAGTTCCCGCACCCTGGACCGCAGTACCGCACGGCGCTGCGGATACTCGTCCCAGAGCCGGTCCACCTCCGCCAGCAGCAGTCCGGCCTGCTCGCGCGCCACCCCCACCAGGGCCGGCGCCCCGATGCGGCGCGCGAAGTCGAAGACCTTGCCGGAGTACGGCAGCGGCAGCACCGGCAGCCCGGACAGCGCGGCGAAGATCACGAAGTGCAGACGCATACCGACGGCCAGGTCCAGGTGGCGCATGAAACCGAGGAGCTGCCCGGGACTGTAGGCGCCGTGCAGGATCCGTCCCTTGTCCGGGGCGGTCATGTGGGACAGCACCGCGTGGGCGTGCCGCACGTCGTGGCGCTCCATCGGCAGGAACACCACGTGCGCGTCCAGGCGCCGTACGAGGAAGTCGGCGACGTCGGCGAGCAGCGCGTGGTACCCGCCCTCGTCGAGGTGCTCGGCCGCGCGGCCCGGCTCCCGCACCGACATCCCCACCAGCCGGGCGCCCGCCGGTATGCCCTCGTCGCTCAGCATCCGGTCGGTGAACGGCTCCGGTGCCAGCAGCAGCGCGGGATCCGCGGTGACGACGATCTCCCGCTCGACCCCGACCTCCTCGAGGACGAGCCGGGACTCCTCGTCCCGCACCACGACGTCGTCCATCTCCGCCAGGACGGTGCGCACCGCCTCCCGGTCGTCCGGCTCCCGCAGCGGCCCGGCGCCGACGGCGTAGGCGAACGTGCGCACACCGCGTTCCTGCGCGGCCCGCACCAGCCGCAGATAGCGGCGGGCCTCGCCGTCGTAGAGGATGCCGCCGCCGCCCAGCACCAGCAGGTCGAGGCCGGTCAGCGCGTCCAGCACCTGGTTGCGGCTGACGCCCTCCCAGTCCACCACCTCGTCCGCGTCGCGGCGGTGGGTACGGGTGTGCTCCGCGTTCCGGCTGAAGACGACGAGCCGGGCCTGTGGGCGCAGGGCGCGAAGACAGCCCAGCAGACAGGTCAGGATCGACTCGTCACCCATGTTGAAGCCGCCGTACGAGCCGAGCAGGCCGATGCGTGGGCCAGCGGGCGTGCCCGACGCCGCGACGCCCGGCGGTGGCTCCGGTGGGGCTGTGTTCATCCGGTGGGCTCCCGTCACGTCGGAGTCGGGTCGGTCGGGGGGAGTGGGGAGTGGGGAGGGGGTGAACGGCTCGATCTGGGGGCGGTCGGCAGGGTGGATGCGAGCGGTGGGGTTCGCACCGTGGGGCGGAACGCGGCGGGGGCCGGGTGCGCCGGAACGCCGGGCGGCGCGCGTGGGCCGCCCGCATCTCAGCGTGGCGCAGGTCGCCCCGCCGGGCGAGCGGGAACGCCCGCCGGCCCGGCCCCGCGCACGCTGCAAGGACCCGACCGACCGACTCCCACCTGCGCGGACGTACGGCGACAGGCGGCGACGCGGTGCGTCCCGGGCGTCGGCGATCCGGTGACCGCGGTGTCCGGGCCCTCGGGCCGTTCCCGTGTCATGGAGCCCATGCCCATGGAGCCCTTTCACGGGCCCTGGTCATGAGGGTCCGGCCGTGGTCGTGGGATGCGCCAGCGTGAGCGTGCCGTCGGCCGTCAGGCTGATGCGGACGCCGTCGCTGATGCGGTCGAGGGTGGCCCGCAGCCAGGCGCGGTCCTCGTCCGGCGCGGGTTCCAGCCGCATACGGCGGGCCCGGAGGGGCACCATGCGCAGTCCGGTGAGCCGCCCGGTGTCCGCCGCCAACGAGACGAGGTGGACGAGCCGGAGGTCGTCGCGGTACTCCTCGTACCCGGCGATGCCCTCGTAGTCGTCGATGAAGTCGCCGCAGCCGTGCAGGATCAGCCGCTCGCGGTACACCTCCACGCGTCGCGGGTGATGCGAGGAGTGACCGTGGACGACGTCGACACCGCCGTCCACCAGGGCGTGCGCGAAGCGGAGCTGCTCCCGGGGGACGCGGTATCCCCAGTTGGAACCCCAGTGCACGGACACGACCACGATGTCGCCCGGACGCCTGGCCCGCCGTACGTGCCGGACCACCGCGTCGGCCGTGGCCGCCGACAGACCGGGGACGTACGCGACGCCGGGCACCTCCGCGGTCGCCGCCCAGTCTGGCGGGATGCCGCTGCACCGGGCGCCGAGCGAGAACACCAGCACACGGCCCCCGCCGGCGACGGGCACCTCCGCGGGCGCGTACGCCTCGTCGGCGTCCCGTCCGGCACCGACCGCGCGCAGGCCCGCGCGGGCCAGGGAGTCGAGCGTCTCCGTCAGGCCCGGGCGGCCGAAGTCCAGCATGTGGTTGTTGGCCAGACCGCACACGTCGGGCCGGGCCACCGCCAGTGCGGGCAGGTTCTCCGGGTGCATGCGGTAGTGGACGGCCTTGCCGTACGCGAACGCGTCACGCCGTGTCACGGACGTCTCCAGGTTCACGATCCGGGCGTCCGGGGCGGCCTCCGCCAGCACCCGCAGTGCCTCGCCCCACGGCCAGGAGGGTTCGACGGGGGCGGGGATGGGGCCGCTCGCCGACTCCGCGAGCCGGACGTACTCCCGGGCGTCCCTGACGTAGTCCTCCCGCAGTTCCGGATCACCGGGGTGCGCGAGGATCTGGTCGACACCGCGCCCGAGCATCACATCGCCGCACAGGAACAGCGTCACCACGCCGCCGCCCATGTCCCCACAGTAAGGCGCCCGCGGGGTGATGCGCCCCTGTCCCGGCCGGGAGGGGGACGTGAGCGCGGTCGTGGCGGTCGGCGAACAGCAGCCGTACTCCGGCCGTGCCCCGCCCTCACGCGTCGATCGTCACCGCGCACGACCAGCCGTACGGGCCGGGCGCGATGTGCAGCTCGTGCCACGAGACCGCCTTCGGAGTGGCACCGGTGACCTCCACCGCCGTCAGCTCCGCCACCGCCAGCCGCACGTCGAGGCCGTCGCCGGGTTCGTCGGACGTGTCCACCTCCACGTCCACGGGCACCCTGCCGTGCTCCTCCAGCCGGAAGAGGACCTCGTCCAGCAGTGTGGCCAGCAGGTCGTCGTCGGTGTCCTCTGCCAGGCGGACGCGTTCCACGGCGATGGGGCGCACCGCCGAGACGTCGGCGAAGCACTCCACCATGCCCAGCACCACCTCCGCCAGACAGCGCTCCCGGCTGGCACCCCAGGCCTCGACGCGGATGTCGGCGGTGTGCGGCACCGTGCGATGGCCGTCGACGCCCTGTCGCCGCGCTCGCAGGTCGTCGTCAGGATCACCGACCATGGTCGTCCCCGGTCCCTTCGTGGTGTCGCACCGTGGTGGTCTCATGCGTCCTGCCGGGCCCCCGCGGTCTGCGGTGCCGGGGGTGTGCGGACCCGCTCCGCACCAGGACCAGACCGAGGCCCAGGCAGAAGAGGACGGCCAACGCCAGACCCGAGCAGAAGATCGCGAGGGAGTTCATGGTGACGATGTCCTGGTCGAACACCGACACGGTGTACTCGGGGCCGCCGGACAGGTTGTAGGCGATCACCAGGCCGGTGAACGCACCCGTGGCCGCGAGGAGGAGCAGTCCGATGTACAGCATCCGGGTCATCTCCTCAGAAGGTGGGCGTGAACGGCGAGTACCCAGAAATGCGCACCTGTGTCCGGACGCCGCACCGGACCCGCCACAGAGCGGTGGTGGGTGGTCGCAGGGCGTGGGGACGGTCCGCAGGTGATCGGCTCTCTCTCCGGGCGGCGGCGCCCCGGTCGCCAGCCGAAACTTCGGTGAACCTGCACACCGTTCACCGACCGGTCGTAAGGAACCTGAACAGTCGTCACAGACGCGCGGGTGCTCAATGGGTTTGGCGCCGAAGTGTCCGCTCTGGGGCAGTCGGTGGCAACGATCCTGCGTGCAGCGGGACGGCAGGCCCTGTGAAGGAGTCGGTCGCGCCGGTCATGGTGCGATCACACCGGTGAAGTCCCTCTGCTCACCGCGTCCCGTTCGAGCCTCGGGCGGCTGGCCGTCATCCTGTCGGCGTGTTTGGATCCTGCGCGTGGCGCACGTCGCCCGGACCGGCTCCTGACGCCGGGACGGGGCGAGCTCTGCCACTCACACGTGCTCATTCGAAGGGAACAGCCCGTCATGAACGTCACTCCCCAGGTTGCAACCGCCGAGATCTCCGACGCCGCTCTGGACAACGTCTCCGGTGGTCTCGCAGGCGGCGCCTCCGGCGGTCTCTCCCTCGAGACGCCGCTCGCGGACGTCTGCGCCGACCTCCTGGCCGTTGCCTCGCCCGCGGGCCTCACGGCGGGTGGCGGCCTCCACGTCGCGGCCAACTGAGCGAAGCCTGTCCCCTTCGGCCCCCGGGATCGGATGATCCCGGGGGCCGACGGCATGCCGGCTTCGCGGGGACACTGTCAAGAACTGTGAAGCACGCGTACGGATTGGCTGCCATGCCGGGCGGCCCACGAGGGTATGGCGGAGCTGTCAGGCGGTTTGCTTGGGACCGTCCCTTGGGGTGAGGGGAGCCTCTCGGTGGTTCATGGGGCACATGGCGGCATTGCGGGTGCGGGTACGGGTACGGGTGGGGTCGAGGTGGCGCGGCTCGGTGGTCTGTGGCGGGTCACGCGGCCCTGGCATCCGGGGCTCAGGCCGTTCCTGCGCAGTTGTGTCGGCTACTGGGAAGCGGTGACCTCGCCGTACGAGGCGCGGTTGGTGCCGACCGGGCACGCGACCTTGGTGATCAGCCTCGCGGAGCCGTTCTCCGAGGTCCGCCGGCTGGGTGTAGCGGGCGGGTCGAGCGGGAGGATCGGGTCGCTGGTGGTGGGGCTGGAGGACCGGCCCGCGATCTGTGTGCATCCCGGCGGCCAGGAGGCGATCCGGGTCGAGTTCACGCCCCTGGGCGCCTACCGGCTGTTCGGCATGCCGATGAACGAGCTGACGAACCTCGCCGTCGGGATACGGGACGTGCTGGGGCCCGAGGCCGGGACCCTGGTGGAGCGGCTGGCGTCCACCCGGGACTGGTCGGCCAGGTTCGACCTGCTGGACGCGGCGCTGCTCGCCCGGATCGGGCGCGGACCCGAGCCCGCGCCCGAGGTCGGCCACGCCTGGCGACTGCTCTCCGGCAGTGCGGGGGCGATCCCGATCGCCCGTATCGCCGCCGAAGTGGGATGGAGCCAGGGCTACCTGATCCGGCGGTTCACGCAGCAGGTCGGGTTGACGCCCAAGTCGTCGGCCCGGGTTCTGCGCTTCCGCCACGCCGTGGCGATGCTCGGCCGCGGGGCCGCGAGCCTCACCGAGATCTCGACGGCCTGCGGCTTCTACGACCAGGCGCACCTCAACCGCGAGTTCCGGGCCATCGCCGGCACCACACCCGGACAGATGGTGGCCTCCCGCCGGGTGGAGGGGGCACTGGCACTCTCGGCGAGTGCAAATTCGTCCAAGACCGGACCGGTCGTCGGCCGATAGCGTCCCCGCTTGTACGGCCGATGGCCGGTCGGGCGGCGCGGGGGACCGTCCGATCGGCCCGGCGGCGACCGGTTCGGCGTCGACCGATTTGGCGTCGACCGGCCCGCGACTCGGGTACGAGACCGTCTGGAGCACCAGGATCTCGTCCTCCGCGCGCCCGCCCCGCGAAGCCGATGATCCAGGTCAGGCATCGGCGGATGGATTGACGGCGGACTCTCCGTCAGTTCCCAGCTGTCTCCCCGTGTTTCCTCTGTCGCACGGGCCAGAGTCGAGCGGCGCGCCTCCAGGATGCGGGTGTGCACGGGAGCCGCCCGCCGACAGCAGGCCGGGCAGAATTCAAGGAGAGAATGAAATGCACGGAAAGTCGATGTCGCGACGCACCTTCGTTCAGGGTTCCGGGGTTGCCCTGGGGTCTTCCTTCCTCGCTTCCCCTGCCTCTGCTTCCTCTGCAAGTGCGGACGGCCGACGTCTTTTCGCCTATGTCGGCCTCGGAACCGAAGGATGGAACGGAGGGTCTACCGGCGGCGGCATCAAGGCCTTTCGCGTCGACATGGCCGACGGATCGCTGGAGCCGGTGAGCGAGACAGGGTCGGAATTCGCGGACATGAATTGCGACGGTATTTGTACGTCGCTCGACGGGCGCTTCGTTTATGGCACCAATCGTACGACAGCGCAGGACGGCATACCCGGTTACGGCGGTGGAGTCTATGCGTTCGCCATCAACTCCACCGATGGATCGCTGAAGCACCTCAAGACCGCGCATTCCATGGGCTCCAATCCGTCCGGCGTTCTGGTCGACCGTACGAACGGCAGGCTGGTCGCGAGCAATCGCGGGGCGATCAGCAGGGTCACGCTGATCGTGAAAAAGCGGGGCGCGTGGGCCATCGAGCGGCCTACGGACGATGCCACCGTCGCGCTGTTCCCTCTCGGAGCGGACGGGGCGATGGGTGACCCCTTGGACGTTGCCACCTTCACCGAAGGGATGGCGCCCGGGAGCGAAGAGCTGCGGCCCGAGAATCTGGGGGCGGACTCCATGGTGCAGAACGGCCCGGCGTGCCACGGCATAGCACTCGACAGCACAGAACGCTGGATCATCGCGACGGACAACGGCTACGACCACATCTATGTCTACCCCTACGGTCCCCGTTCTCGCCGACTGACGGGAAAGGCGTTCCCGGTGGCGCCGGGATCGGGGCCCAGGCACGTTGCGACACATCCGAAGGCTCCGTTCTTCTTCGTCACCAACGAATGGTCCCCATCCATCTCCGCCTTTCAATTGAATGAAAAGACCGGCGACGTCCGACACATTCAAACGATCGGTGTCTCGGCCGACGATCTTACGCCGGACAAGTACGAAGGCAGCGTCTTCGAGTACGACGGTCCTTCACCGGCGGACATACGCGTGCACCCGAACGGCCGGTTCGTCTACGCCTCCACGCGCCGGACAAGGAGCTCCAAGGGCGGGAACGACACCATTACAGTCTATGCGTTCGACCAGGGTACGGGTCGTTTGACATTCGTGGACGAGGTCGAGACCGGAGGGAAAATGCAGCGCGAGTTCAATATCGAGCCGTCCGGCACGTTCCTTTTCGCCTGCAACATGGACTCGAACAACGTGACCACGTTCGCCCTGGACGGCGAGACCGGCAGGATGAGTCACGTCGCAACGACCACGGTGCCCCGCGCAGCGGTCATCAGCTTCGCGTCGCTCTGACCCGCCGGGCGGCAACCCTGATCGTTCCTCGGGCCGAGCGAGCATGGGTGAGCGGAAAATCTCGAGAGTCGCCGCGGTCGTTCGCTGTACGTTGTCGGGGCGCGCCGAAGAAGAGAGGCGCTCCCGTGGCCGGCTGACCGTAGCGCAGGGCTGCTACGACATGTGCACCGCGTTTCACGGCACGATGAGTCTTCGCAGCTCAGAAGGTATTTCGAGGTGTAACCACAGTGTTCCTGACGATCAGCACCACCGGCACACCGGAGCGCCCCGCGACCGATCTCGGTTTCCTGCTGCACAAGCATCCCGACAGGGCGCAGGTGTTCTCCACCTCCTACGGCACGGCCCACGTCCTCTACCCCGAGGCGAGCGCCGAGCGCTGTACGGCCGCGCTGCTGCTGGAGGTGGATGCCGTGGCGCTGGTCCGGCGCGGCAAGGGCAAGGGCCGCGGCGGCGCGCCCGACGCGGCGCTCGCGCAGTACGTGAACGACCGCCCCTACGCGGCCTCGTCCCTGCTCGCCGTCGCGCTGAGCTCCGTGTTCTCCAGCGCGATGAAGGGCACCTGCCACGCCCGGCCCGAACTCCCTGAGGCCGTACGCCCGTTGCGCATCGAGATACCCGCGCTCCCGGCCAGAGGCGGCCCGGACCTCGTCCGCGCGCTCTTCGAGCCGCTCGGCTGGACGGTGACCGCGGACGCCGTGCCGCTGGACACCCAGTTCCCCGAGTGGGGCGACTCGCGTTACGTACGCCTTGTCCTGGAGTCCGAGACGCTGACCCTGGCCCGGGCGTTGCGGCACCTGTACGTCCTCCTCCCGGTTCTCGACGACGCCAAGCACTACTGGGTGGCTTCCGACGAGGTGGACAAGCTGCTGAGGGCCGGCGAGGGCTGGCTGCCGGACCACCCCGAGCACAAGCTGATCACCAGCCGCTATCTCTCGCGCCGCTGGTCGCTGACGCGCCAGGCCATGGAGGCCCTGGAGCTCGTACGGCTGGCCGAGGCCGATGACAGCGAGGTCGAGGAGATCGACAACGCGGTCGAGGCGGAGGGCGAGACCGAGGAGAAGCCGACTCCGCTCGCCGTGCAGCGCAGGGACGCGATCATCGGGGCACTGCGGTTCGCCGGGGCCGGGCGTGTGCTCGATCTCGGCTGCGGACAGGGCCAGTTGGTGCAGGCGCTGCTCAAGGACCCGCGGTTCACCGAGATCGTCGGCGTCGACGTCTCGGTGCGCGCCCTCACGATCGCCTCGCGCCGGCTGAAGCTGGACCGCATGGGGGAGCGTCAGGCCTCGCGCGTCACGCTCTTCCAGGGCTCGCTCGCGTACACCGACAAGCGGCTGAAGGGCTACGACGCCGCCGTGCTCAGCGAGGTCGTCGAGCACCTCGACCTGCCTCGGCTGCCCGCGCTGGAGTACGCGGTCTTCGGCTCCGCCCGGCCCCGTACCGTGCTCGTGACGACGCCGAACGTCGAGTACAACGTCCGCTGGGAGAGCCTCCCGGCCGGGCACGTCCGGCACGGCGACCACCGCTTCGAGTGGACACGTGCGGAGTTCCGGGCGTGGGCGGAGGCGGTGGCCGAACGGCACGGATACGGCGTGGAGTTCGTACCCGTCGGCCCCGACGACCCCGAGGTGGGACCGCCCACCCAGATGGCCGTGTTCTCCGTGAACGCGGCCGCGACGAGCACCCCGAACGAGAAGAACGAGAAGAACGAGAACGCGAAGGAGGCGAAGGCGGCATGACCGAGAACCAGAACCAGAACCAGACCCAGAACCAGACCCAGAACCAGATCGAGAACCAGACGCGGACCGAGTCGGCCCAGGGGCGCACCCTGCCCGTCACCGACCTCTCCCTCGTGGTGCTCATCGGCGCGTCCGGCTCCGGCAAGTCGACCTTCGCCCACAGGAACTTCAAGCCGACCGAGGTGATCTCGTCGGACTTCTGCCGCGGCCTCGTCGCGGACGACGAGAACGACCAGAGCGCCAGCCGGGACGCCTTCGACGTGCTGCACTACATCGCGGGCAAGCGGCTCGCGGCCGGCCGCCGCACGGTCGTCGACGCGACGAGCGTGCAGCAGGAGAGCCGCCGCCAGCTGATCGACCTCGCCAAGAAGTACGACGTGCTGCCCATCGCGATCGTCCTCGACGTGCCGGAGGAGGTGTGCGCGGAGCGCAACGCGTCCCGCACCGACCGCGCCGACATGCCGCGCCGCGTGATCCAGCGCCACACCCGTGAACTGCGCCGCTCCCTCAGGCACCTGGAGCGCGAGGGCTTCCGCAAGGTGCACGTCCTGCGGGGAGTGGAGGCGGTGGAGAACGCGAGTGTCGTCACCGAGAAGCGCTTCAACGACCTCACGCACCTCACCGGCCCGTTCGACATCATCGGCGACATCCACGGCTGCTCGTCCGAACTGGAGTCGCTGCTGGGCACGTTGGGCTACGTCGACGGCGCGCACCCGGACGGCCGTACGGCGGTCTTCGTCGGCGACCTCGTCGACCGCGGCCCGGACACCCCGGGTGTACTGCGCCGCGTGATGTCCATGGTCGCGTCGGGCACGGCGCTCTGCGTGCCCGGCAACCACGAGAACAAGCTGGGCCGCTGGCTGAAGGGCCGCAAGGTCCAGCACACGCACGGACTGGCCGAGACCATCGAGCAGCTGGAGAAGGAGGACGACGAGTTCCGCACGCGGGTACGGGAGTTCGTCGACGGCCTGGTCAGCCACTACGTCCTCGACGGCGGCCGGCTCGTCGTCTGCCACGCGGGCCTGCCCGAGAAGTACCACGGCCGCACCTCCGGCCGGGTGCGCTCGCACGCCCTGTACGGCGACACGACCGGCGAGACCGACGAGTTCGGCCTGCCGGTGCGCTACCCGTGGGCGGAGGACTACCGGGGCCGCACGGCGGTGGTGTACGGCCACACGCCGGTCCCGCAGGCCACCTGGCTCAACAACACCATCTGCCTCGACACGGGCGCGGTCTTCGGCGGCAAGCTGACCGCGCTGCGCTGGCCGGAGCGGGAGCTCGTCGACGTACCGGCCGAGCGCGTCTGGTACGAGCCGACGAAGCCGCTCGCCTCCGAGGCGCCGGGCGGGCACGAGGGACGGCCGCTGGACCTCGCGGACGTGCACGGGCGCAGGACCGTGGAGACCCGTTACGCGGGACGGATCACGGTCCGCGAGGAGAACGCGGCGGCGGCCCTGGAGGTCATGAGCCGTTTCGCGGTGGACCCGCGCCTGCTCCCGTACCTGCCGCCCACCATGGCGCCGACGGCGACCTCCCACATCGAGGGCTACCTGGAGCACCCGGCCGAGGCCTTCGCGCAGTACGCGGCGGACGGGGTCGCGCGGGTCGTGTGCGAGGAGAAGCACATGGGGTCGCGTGCGGTGGCGCTGGTGTGCCGGGACGCGGCGGTGGCGCGCGAGCGCTTCGGCGTGGCGGACGGCCCGACGGGCTCCCTCTACACGCGTACCGGGCGCCCCTTCTTCGACGACGAGGCGGTGACGGAGGAGATCCTCGGACGGGTGCGGGAGTCGGTGTCGGCGGCCGGTCTCTGGGACGAACTGGAGACGGACTGGCTGCTGCTCGACGCCGAACTGATGCCGTGGTCGCTGAAGGCGTCCGGGTTGCTGCGGGCGCAGTACGCGGCGGTCGGCGCGGCCTCCGGGGCGGCGTTCCCGGGTGCGCTGGCCGCGCTGGAGGGTGCGGCGGCGCGAGGCGTGGAGGTGGGCGATCTGCTGGCGAAGCAGCGGGAGCGCGCCGCGGACGCGGCGGCGTTCACCGACGCCTACCGGCGGTACTGCTGGACGACGGACGGCCTGGAGGGTGTGCGCCTCGCGCCCTTCCAGATCCTCGCGGTCCAGGGCCGCAGCCTCGCGGCCCTGCCCCACGAGGAGCAGCTGTCCCTGATCGACCGTCTCGTCGAGCACGACGGCAGCGGGCTGCTGCAGACGACCCGGCGTCTGTTCGTGGACACGGGAGACGCGGAGTCGGTGCGGGCCGGGATCGACTGGTGGCTGGAGATGACCGGGCGCGGAGGTGAGGGCATGGTGGTCAAGCCCGCCGGCGCGGTGGTCCGTGACGTCAAGGGGCGTCTTGTCCAGCCGGGGATCAAGTGCCGTGGCCGTGAGTACCTGCGCATCATCTACGGTCCCGAGTACACCCGCCCGGACAACCTCGCCCGCCTCCGCCACCGCTTCCTCAACCACAAGCGGTCCCTTGCCACCCGGGAGTACGCCCTGGGCCTGGAGGCCCTGGACCGGCTGGCCGAGGGCGAGCCGCTGTGGCGTGTGCACGAGGCGGTGTTCGGGGTGCTGGCGCTGGAGTCGGAGCCGGTGGATCCACGACTGTGAGGTGAAGTGCCGGTTGGGGGTGGCTGGTCGCGCAGTTCCCCGCCCCTGAAAACCGTGCGGCGGGGGCGGACAAACCCGGTGCTCACCCCACCAACCGCAACCGCACCCCCGCCACCCCCACCGACACCGTCTGCCCCCATGTCAGCTCCATCGCGTCCCCCTCCATCCCGTCCCCGAACGCGACGATCCGATCCGATTCGACCGTCAGCCGGAGCCGCGCCGACGTGGACAGCTCACCCGCCACGAACGACGTCCCCGTGACCGGAGACGGCCACGCCTCCCGCACGAACCACAGCAGCCGCGCCTCCGTCACCCCCGGCAGGGACAGGGCACTCGACCGCTCCTGCCACACCGACCGCAGCCACCCGCTCGCCCCCGTCCCCGTCCCGACCAGCACCCCCGACGAGGCCTGCGGCTCGGCCCGGGGCTCGGCCCGGGGCTCGACGACACCCCCGTCGTCCTCGAGCCCCAGGCGGTACCGGGCGGTCTGGTGCCCCGCCGCGCCCAGATAGATCTCGTTGAGCGCGACCAGCCGCTGCGTGTCGTCGGCGACGGCCTCGACCATGGTGAGTTCGTCGACCACGGCACGCGGGCCCGGCGCGGAGGCGAGCAGTTTCGGTGCGTCCGCCACCGCGTGCCGCACCAGCACCCCGGGATTGCGCCCCGGATCCGTGTCGATCCCGACAACCGGCTGCCCCGCGAGGTACTTCGCCACGTTGGCCACCAGCCCGTCCTGCCCCACCACCACGACCACGTCCTCGGGCGCGAAGAGGAACCGGTCCAGGTCCCCCCGCTCCACCCGCGCCTGACGCCACGTCAGCGGCACGGAGGCGGCCACCTCCGCGAGCGCCCGCCGTTCCCGTCCGCCCCGCTCCGCCACCTCGCGGATGTCGCGCCCCCGCGACCGCAGGAAGAACGCCGCCTGTCCGTGCGTCCCGTGCCGCGCGACCAACTCCTCGTACTCCGTGGTGCGATGGACCAGCACCACCCGCGGCGCGAGACTCACGCCGACGACCCTCCCGCCGCGTCACCGAGCTTCGCCAACAGCCCGGTCAGCACGTCCGGGGACACCGTCACGCTCTCGATCCGCGGCAGGTTCTCCGCCAGCCGCGTCCCCGTCAGTGCCCGCAGCGTCGCCACGTCCACCTCGCCGTGCACGCGCAGCCACGCCGCCTGCGCCTCCGCCCGCGCTTCCCCGACGGCCCGCGCCGACTGGGCCTCGGCCTCGGCGAGCCGAACGGTCCGTGCCGCCTCCGCCCCGGCTCGCACCGCGTCCGCGGCGGCGTGCTCCTCGGCCTCGCGCCGCGCGTTCGTGCCGCGCTGGTCGACCAACTGCTCCTCGCGCCGGGCGAGTTCGATCTGGCTGGCGAGCTCGTTCTCGGCGATGGCCCGTTCCCGCTCCACGGCGACGGCCCGGCGTTCGTACGTCGCCCGGTCCGCCTCCTGCTGGATCTGCTCCCGGGCGGGGGTGCGCAGCGCGCGCTCCACCTCGGGCTCGGGGCGCAGCGCCACCACGCGCACGGCCACGACCTCGATGCCGGTCGAGGGAAGCCGTGGCTCGGCCGCCAGACCGCCGGCGACCCGCTCCCGTACCGCGGCGACCCCGTCCACCAGCGCGGCCGACAGCGGCGTACGGGCCAGGACGTCCAGCGCGTGCTGCTGGGCCGTCTCCGTCAGCAGCGTCGCGAGCTGTTCCAGCGGCGCGCCGCGCCAGACACCCGTGTCGGGGTCGACGGAGAAGTCCAGGCGCGCCGCCGCGAGCGCAGGGTCGCTGATCCGGTACGTGACGGTCGCCTGCACCGCGACATCCTGGAAGTCGGACGTACGGGCGTGGAACGTCATGGCCAACTCCCGGTCGTCGACCGGCACTTCGGACAGCGCGGCGGTGAGCGCGCGGTACCAGAAGCTCAGTCCCGGCCCGTCGTGCACCAGACGGCCCGAGCGGTGGTGGCGGACGTGGGCGGTGGGCGCGCCGCGCAGGTGTCGCCAGCCCAGGCGTCTGGTGATGTCGGCCATGAAGAGCCCCCTCGTCACTTGTTCGTGTCACTCAGACGATAACGAGGAGGCACCCTTATCGTCAAGGGGACGAGAAGAAGCTTCGGGGAGGGGGTCTCCGTAACGTCGCGATCCGGCCGTCCGGGGGGTGAACGCCCGCCCGAATGGTCAGGATGGAGGCATGGGATTCCACGTCGACTCCGAGGCCGGGCGGCTGCGCCGCGTCATCCTGCACCGGCCGGACCTCGAGCTCAAAAGGCTCACCCCCAGCAACAAGGACGCCCTCCTCTTCGACGACGTGCTGTGGGTCCGCCGGGCGCGCGCGGAGCACGACGGGTTCGCGGACGTGCTCCGTGACCGCGGGGTCACCGTCCACCTCTTCGGCGACCTGCTCACCGACGCGCTGCGGATCCCGGAAGCCCGGGCGCTCGTCCTGGACCGGGTCTTCGACGAGAAGGAGTACGGGCCGCTCGCCACGGACCACCTGCGTGCGGCCTTCGACTCCCTGCCCACGCCCGAGCTGGCCGAGGCCCTGGTCGGCGGGATGACCAAGCGGGAGTTCCTGGAGGCGCACGCGGAGCCGACCTCCGTGCGCTTCCACGTCATGGAACTCGACGACTTCCTGCTGAGACCGCTCCCCAACCACCTCTTCACCCGCGACACCTCCGCCTGGATCTACGACGGGGTCTCCATCAACGCCATGCGCTGGCCGGCCCGTCAGCGCGAGACGGTGCACTTCGAGGCGATCTACCGGCACCACCCCCTGTTCCGGGGCGAGGCGTTCCATCTCTGGTCGGAGGGGCAGGCCGACTACCCGTCCACCATCGAGGGCGGGGACGTCCTCGTCATCGGCAACGGCGCCGTACTCATCGGCATGAGCGAGCGGACCACCCCCCAGGCCGTCGAGATGCTCGCGCACAAACTGTTCGCCGCCGGCTCGGCGGAGACGATCGTGGCGCTCGACATGCCCAAGCGGCGCGCCCTCATGCACCTCGACACCGTGATGACCATGGTCGACGGCGACGTCTTCACCCAGTACGCGGGGCTCGGCATGCTCCGCTCGTACACCATTGAACCGGGCGTCGGCGACAAGGAGCTCAAGGTCACGGACCATCCGCCGGAGCACATGCACCGTGCGATCGCCGCCGCGCTCGGGCTGAGCGAGATCCGGGTGCTGACCGCCACGCAGGACGTGCACGCGGCGGAGCGGGAGCAGTGGGACGACGGGTGCAATGTTCTCGCGGTGGAGCCGGGGGTTGTCGTCGCGTATGAGAGGAACGCGACGACGAACACACACTTGCGTAAGCAGGGGGTCGAGGTGATCGAGATTCCGGGGAGTGAGCTGGGGCGGGGGCGGGGCGGTCCCCGGTGTATGAGCTGTCCTGTGGAGAGAGGGGCTGTGGGTGACTAAGGGGGTGGGTGGTGGGCCCCTAAGGGCCAGGCGCCCTGTATAGAAATGTGGGTCATCGTATAGACTTCCAAAACCGTATCCTGTCGCAGCAAACCTGTCCCCCTACCCAGGAGCCCCCATGGCGACCGTCCCGACCGCCCTCGCCGGCCGACACTTCCTCAAGGAGCTGGACTTCACCGAGGAGGAGTTCCGCGGGCTGCTCGCGCTGGCCGCCGAGCTCAAGGCGGCCAAGAAGGCCGGGACCGAGGTGCGGTACCTGCGGGGACGGAACCTCGCGCTGATCTTCGAGAAGACCTCGACCCGCACCCGCTGTGCCTTCGAGGTCGCGGCCGCGGACCAGGGGGCGTCGACGACCTACCTGGACCCCTCGGGTTCGCAGATCGGGCACAAGGAGTCCGTGCGGGACACCGCCCGGGTGCTCGGCCGGATGTTCGACGCCATCGAGTTCCGCGGCGACAGCCAGACCGCCGTGGAGGAGCTGGCCGCCTACGCGGGCGTGCCCGTCTACAACGGCCTCACCGACGACTGGCACCCCACCCAGATGCTCGCCGACGTGCTGACGATGACCGAGCACTGCGACAAGCCCCTGACGGAGACCGCGTTCGCCTACCTCGGCGACGCCCGCTTCAACATGGGCAACTCCTACCTGGTCACCGGGGCGCTCCTCGGCATGGACGTCCGGATCGTTGCCCCGGAGGCCTACTGGCCCGCCGAGGACGTCGTCAGGGACGCCCGCAAGCTCGCCGAGGTGAGCGGCGCCCGCATCACGCTCACCGAGGACGTCGCCGAGGGCGTCAACGGCGTGGACTTCGTGGCCACCGACGTGTGGGTGTCCATGGGGGAGCCCAAGGAGGTGTGGAGCGAGCGGATCGGCGCGCTCGCCCCGTACGCCGTGACCATGGACGTGCTCCGCGCGACCGGCAACCCCGACGTCAAGTTCCTCCACTGCCTCCCCGCCTTCCACGACCTCGGCACCAAGGTCGGCCGCGAGATCTACGAGAGGTACGGCCTGGAGTCGCTGGAGGTCACCGACGAGGTCTTCGAGTCGTCCCACTCGGTGGTCTTCGACGAGGCGGAGAACCGCCTGCACACGATCAAGGCGGTCCTGGTGGCGACGCTCGCCCGGTAGGCGTACGGCGTACGGTCCCGCCGTACGGTCACGTCACACGGGCCGTCGCTGCGGCGGCACCACCGGCAGCCGGAACCACACCGCCTTGCCCGCCTCCGTCGGACGGTGGCCGCAGGACGAGCTGAGGGCGCGGATGAGGAGCAGTCCGCGCCCGTGCTCCTGCCAGGGGTCGGGCTCGGCGCGGTACGGGTGGGTGAGATCGCCCGGCGGTGCCGGGTCCGGGTCGTGCACCTCGACCTGGCAGCCGGTCGGCAACAGCTCCACGACCAGCTCTATGGGCCCGTTCCCCGCCGTGTGCTCCACGGCGTTCGCGACCAGCTCCGCGGTCAGGAGTTCCGCGGTGTCGCTGTCGGCCGCGTGCTCCAGCTCGGCCAGTGCCGTGCGGACGAGCGCGCGGGCGACGGGCACGGCCGCGACGGTGTGCGGCAGCGCGATGCGCCATGAGGCGGGAACAGGGGGTTCGTGCAAGGCGGGTCCGTTCATGGAGCAGGAAGTCCTGCTTTCAACTTGATGCATGGTACGGCGCGCCTCGGGAGCCTCCCCCGGCGGGCGCCGTACAGGGCCGTCGGCCCCGTTGCCGGGCGGCTTACCCAGGTCAACGCCCCGGCTCGCCCGAGCACGCCCGCCGTTACCGGGCTGTCGAGGATCCGTGACCGAGTGACGCGCGAACGGGGCGGCGACCACGGCGGAAACAGGTCTATCGCGCCATCCTGACGACAGTCACACTTCGGTGATAGCTTCGAGAAGTAGGCCCGTTCCCCGTCGGAGGAGGCCGCCCCTCATGAGTCCCTTCACCGGCTCCGTCGCCCGCACCTCCGACTGGCACCATCTGCGGTGCACGGTCGCCGACGGCGTCGCCACGATCACCCTCGCCCGCCCCGAGAAGCTCAACGCGCTCACCTTCGGCGCCTACGCCGACCTGCGCGACCTGCTCGCCGAGCTGTCCCGCGAGAGGTCGGTGCGCGCCCTGGTACTGGCAGGGGAGGGGCGCGGCTTCTGCTCCGGCGGTGACGTCGACGAGATCATCGGCGCGACCCTGTCCATGGACACGGCCCAGCTCCTCGACTTCAACCGGATGACCGGACAGGTCGTGCGGGCCGTACGGGAGTGCCCGTTCCCGGTGATCGCCGCCGTGCACGGGGTGGCCGCGGGCGCGGGAGCCGTACTGGCGCTGGCCGCCGACTTCCGGGTGGCGGACCCCTCGGCCCGGTTCGCCTTCCTGTTCACGCGCGTGGGGCTGTCCGGCGGTGACATGGGCGCCGCGTACCTGCTGCCCCGCGTCGTCGGGCTCGGGCACGCGACCCGGCTGCTGATGCTCGGCGAGCCGGTGCGGGCCGCCGAGGCCGAACGGATCGGACTGATCAGCGAGCTCACGGAGGAGGGCGGCGCCGACGAGGCCGCCCACGCCCTGGCCCGCCGCCTGGCCGAGGGCCCGGCCCTCGCGTACGCCCAGACCAAGGCCCTGCTCACCGCCGAGCTCGACATGCCGCTGGCCGCCGCGATCGAACTGGACGCCTCCACCCAGGCCCTCCTCATGAACGGCGAGGACTACGCGGAGTTCCACGCGGCCTACACGGAGAAGAGGCAGCCGAAGTGGCGGGGGAGGTGACGGCATGAGGGTCGCGATCCTGGGCGGTGGCCCCGGAGGGCTGTACGCCGCGGCCCTGCTGAAACGCCTCGACCCGTCCCGCGAGATCACCGTCTGGGAGCGCAACGCGCCCGACGACACCTTCGGCTTCGGCGTCGTCCTCTCCGACGAGACGCTCGGCGGGATCGAGCACGCCGACCCGGCGGTCTACGAGGCGCTGCGGGCCGAGTTCGTGCGCTGGGACGACATCGACATCGTCCACCGGGGTATACGGCACACCTCCGGCGGCCACGGCTTCGCCGCCCTCGGCCGCAAACGGCTCCTGCAGATCCTGCACGAGCGCTGCCGCTCGCTCGGCGTCGAACTGCGCTTCCACTCCGAGGCGCCCTATCCGGCCTGGCTCGTGGAGACGTACGACCTGGTCATCGCCGCCGACGGTGTCCACAGCGCCACCCGCGAGGCGTACGCGGAAGCCTTCTGCCCTTCCGTCACCGAGCACCGCTGCCGTTACATCTGGCTCGCCGCCGACTTCGCCTTCGACTCCTTCCGCTTCGAGATCGCCGAGACCGAGCACGGCGTGATGCAGCTCCACGGCTACCCGTTCGCGGCCGACGCGTCGACGGTCATCGTCGAGATGCGCGAGGAGGTATGGCACGCCGCCGGGTTCGCGGAGGTGGACGAGCAGGAGTCGGTCGAGCGGTGCGCCAAGATCTTCGCGGACGCGCTCGGCGGACGGCCGCTCAGGTCCAACAAGTCCGCCTGGACCACGTTCCGCACGGTCGTCAACGAGCACTGGTCGCACGGGAACCTGGTCCTGCTGGGCGACGCCGCGCACACCGCGCACTTCTCCATCGGCTCCGGCACGAAGCTCGCCGTCGAGGACGCCCTCGCCCTCGCCGCCTGTCTGGAGGAGCAGCCCTCCCTGGCCGACGCCCTCACCGCGTACGAGGCCGAGCGGCGCCCCGTCGTCGCCTCCACCCAGCGCGCGGCGCGGGCCAGCCTGGAGTGGTTCGAGAACCTCGGGCTCTATCTCGACCAGCCCTCCCGCCAGTTCGCCTTCAACCTGCTCACCCGCAGCCGCCGCGTCACCCACGACAACCTCCGGCTGCGCGACCCTCGCTTCACCGGGAACGTGGAGCGCGCGTTCGGCTGCCCCCCGGGCACGCCCCCGATGTTCACCCCGTTCCGGCTGCGCGGCCTCACCCTGCGCAACCGCGTCGTCGTCTCACCCATGGACATGTACTCAGCGGTGGACGGCGTCCCGGGCGACCTCCACCTCGTCCACCTCGGCGCCCGCGCGCTCGGCGGGGCCGGCCTGGTGATGACCGAGATGGTGTGCGTGAGCCCGGACGGGCGGATCACCCCGGGCTGTGCCGGACTGTGGACGCCCCGGCAGGCCGAGTCCTGGCGCCGGATCGTGAGATTCGTGCACGCACAGGCACCCGGCACCGCCATCGGCCTCCAGCTCGGACACGCGGGCCGCAAGGGCTCCACCAAGCTGATGTGGGAGGGCATCGACGAGCCCCTGGAGGATGGCAACTGGCCGCTCGTGGCGGCGTCCCCGTTCCCGTACCGGCCGGACAGCCAGACCCCGCGCGAACTGACGCGCGCCCAACTCACCGACATACGGGAGCAGTTCGCCTCAGCGGCCTGGCGTGCCGCCCGCTGCGGCTTCGACCTGCTCGAACTCCACTGCGCCCACGGCTACCTGCTCTCCGGCTTCCTCTCCCCGCTGACCAACCGCCGCACCGACCGCTACGGAGGCTCCCTCGAACGCAGGCTCCGCTTCCCGCTGGAGGTCTTCGACGCGATGCGCGCGGTGTGGCCGGAGGAGCGGCCCATGACCGTCCGTGTCTCCGCCACCGACTGGGCCGACGGCGGCACCACCGCCGAGGACGCCGTGGAGATCGCGCGCGCCTTCGCCGCGCACGGCGCCGACGCCGTCGACGTGTCCACCGGGCAGGTGGTCGCGGACGAGCGGCCCGAGTACGGCCGCTCGTACCAGACGCCGTTCGCCGACCGCATCCGTCACGAGGTGGGCGTCCCGGTGATCGCCGTGGGCGCGATCTCCTCCTGGGACGACGTCAACTCCCTGATCCTCGCCGGGCGTACGGACCTGTGCGCCCTGGCCCGCCCGCACCTGTACGACCCGCACTGGACGCTCCACGCCGCCGCCGAGCAGGGCTACCAGGGCCCCGGAGTGAGCTGGCCGGCCCCGTACCGCGTCGGCAGCCGCCCACCGCGCACCGGACGCACGGACGCCCCCAAACCCCGGCTGACGCTGGGGAGTTGAGGGCGTCCGAGGTGCACGTCCCGTGGGGGCCTATGCCGGCTCGGTCGGCTCGGCGAGCTCGGCCAGGTCGGCCATGCCCGCCGTCAGCGTCGCACCGTCCGCCGGGTCGACGAGGATGAACGCCCCCGTGCGGCGCACGTCGGCGTAGTCGTCGAGCGCCAGCGGCTCGGCCGTGCGCAGGGTGATCCGGCCCAGATCGTTCGCGGACAGCTCGCCGACGCCGCCGAGGTCCCTCACGATCGCCTTCACGGTCCGCGTGGTGTGCCGGACCAGCACGCGGTCGCCGACGCGCAGCGGCTGTTCGGCCAGATGGCAGACGGCGGCCCGCACGTCCCGCGTCAGCGTGGGCACGTCGGCGCCCGCGGTGATCATGTCGCCGCGCGCGACGTCCCGCTGGTCGGCCAGACGCACGGTGATCGACTGCGGCGCGTACGCCACCTCCACGTCGGTGCCGAGCACGTCGATGCCGGTGATGTGCGAGGTCCCGCCCGACGGCTGGACCGTCACCCGGTCGCCGACCCGCAGCGAGCCGGACACCAACTGTCCTGCGTAGTACCGGACTTCGCCGTGCCGGATCACGTACTGGACGGGGAAGCGCGCCGGGGCGTCGGCGTTCTCGGCGCCCACCGGCACGGTCTCCAGGAACTCCAGCAGCGCCGGGCCCGCGTACCAGCCCATGTGCGCGGAGCGTTCGACCACGTTGTCACCGACGAGCGCCGACACCGGGATCGGAGTGAAGCCCGGCAGGCCCAACTCCTCGGCGTGGCCGGCGAATTCCTGGACGATCCGGTCGAACTCCTGCTCCTCGTAGCCGACGAGGTCCATCTTGTTCACGGCCAGGACCACGTGCGGGACCCGGAGAAGCGCGGCCACGGCGGCGTGACGGCGGGTCTGCTCGACCACGCCATGGCGCGCGTCGACCAGGATGATCGTCAGCTCGGCGGTGGAGGCGCCGGTGACCATGTTGCGGGTGTACTGCACGTGGCCGGGGGTGTCGG
The DNA here is from genome assembly GCF_040704615.1 of Streptomyces sp. NPDC046862. Taxonomy (NCBI): domain Bacteria; kingdom Bacillati; phylum Actinomycetota; class Actinomycetes; order Kitasatosporales; family Streptomycetaceae; genus Streptomyces; species Streptomyces sp. NPDC046862. The sequence continues at coordinate 141,900 of NZ_JBEYXP010000028.1, forward strand.
CGAGGATGAAGCGGCGGCGGGGTGTGGCGAAGTAGCGGTAGGCCACGTCGATGGTGATGCCCTGTTCGCGCTCGGCCCGTAGGCCGTCCGTCAGCAGAGCCAGGTCGGGGGCGTCCTGGCCGCGGCTGGCCGAGGCGCGCTCGACGGCCTCCAGCTGGTCGGTGAGGACCGACTTGGAGTCGTGCAGCAGCCGCCCGACGAGCGTGGACTTGCCGTCGTCGACCGACCCCGCGGTCGCGAACCGCAGCGTGTCGATGGTGGTACCGGCCGGGCCGATCGATCCGGCTGCGCTGATCGTGCTGGTCATGACTAGAAGTACCCCTCGCGCTTGCGGTCTTCCATCGCGGCCTCGGACATCTTGTCGTCGGCGCGGGTCGCGCCCCGCTCGGTGAGCCGGGAGGCGGCGATCTCGGCGATCACGGCGTCCAGCGTGGCCGCGTCGGAGTCGACGGCGCCCGTGCAGGACATGTCACCCACGGTCCGGTACCGCACCTGCCGCTTCTCGACGTTCTCGCCGTCCTTGGGCCCGCCCCACTCGCCCGCGGTGAGCCACATGCCGCCCCGCTGGAAGACCTCACGGTCGTGCGCGAAGTAGATCTGCGGCAGTTCGATGCCCTCGCGGGCGATGTACTGCCATACATCGAGCTCGGTCCAGTTAGACAGCGGGAAGACGCGGACGTGTTCGCCGGGGGCGTGGCGGCCGTTGTAGAGCTGCCACAGTTCGGGGCGCTGGCGGCGCGGGTCCCACTGGGAGAACTCGTCGCGCAGCGAGAACACCCGCTCCTTGGCGCGGGCCTTCTCCTCGTCGCGGCGGCCGCCGCCGAAGACCGCGTCGAACCGCTCGGACTGGATCTTCTCGGTGAGCGGCACGGTCTGCAGGGGGTTCCGCGTCCCGTCCGGACGCTCCTTCAGCACACCCCGGTCGATGTAGTCCTGCACGGATGCGACGTGCAGGCGCAGGCCGTGCTTCTCGACCGTGCGGTCGCGGTACTCGATGACCTCGG